>JAJYCZ010000076.1 GCA_021777915.1 Pseudomonadota bacterium
CTTGTGTTTTCTCCGGCATCGATCACCTTTCGATTGGACCGCCCTGCGACGGCGCTCGGCGGCATGCGCGGAACCTGGCCCCGCCTCACGCGCCACGATGCAAGAGTGGGACCATGAAGGCCGGCGTCCGCCTTCAGGAAAGCGCGCCAGAAATCTCCGTCGCTTGTGCGACAGAGACCCTTGTTCGAAATGCGACGCGCCCCCGCCCGGGTGTGCTTCCTCGCCCTCGGCTTGCCGACGCGGCGGGGACCGGCGGCTCGCGTCGCTGTGACTCGCTTTTGCGCCTGTTCGCGCCAGACGCTCGGTCCGGACAAATCGAAACGATCATTCCATTTCCAGCCCCGAGGGCGACCCGATCAATTGCGGTGACCTGCCGCCCGCCATCAACGCTTTGTTGCAACGAGGCGTCATCGCCCATCCACCCGCGGCGGGACGAAAGAGATCAGGCTGACGAAATTCTCTCCGCCTTGCGGCGGCTCGACCCAACCGGCGCCGTCGGTTGGCTGTCGGCGCCGAACTGGCGTCTGGGGCCTTGCGCTGAGTTCATGGCGCCACGCTTGCATTCTCTGTCACGGACGGCGCCCCGCACAAGGGGCGCAGCGGTAGACTCCGGCGCCAAGTCGTTGTTTCTCCGCGCGCCTTTGCCGAGGTCGGAAGTGTGACATGAGCGAAGAAACGAACACCCTTCAGGACCTCGCGGACCAGAAGTACAAATATGGCTTTGTTTCCGATATCGAGTCCGAGCTCGCGCCAAAGGGACTCAGCGAAGAGGTCATCCGCTTCATCTCCGCGAAAAAGGACGAGCCCGACTGGCTGCTGCAATACCGCCTCGACGCCTATCGTCGCTGGCTGACACTCGAAGAACCAGCCTGGGCCAGACTGCGCTACCCCAGGATCGATTTTCAGGACGCCTATTATTACGCGGCGCCGAAATCGGACAAGGACGGCCCGAAGACGCTCGACGAAGTCGACCCCGAACTGTTGCGCACTTATGAAAAGCTGGGCATCCCGCTCCATGAGCGGGAGGTTCTCGCCGGGGTTCAGGAACGCAAGGTCGCCGTGGACGCCGTGTTCGACTCGGTCTCCGTCGTCACCACGTTCAAAAAGGAGCTGGCCAAGGTCGGCGTGGTTTTCTGCCCGATTTCGGAAGCTCTGAAAACCCATCCCGATCTGGTCAGGCAATATCTCGGCACGGTGGTCCCCGCGACCGACAATTTTTACGCGACGCTCAACGCCGCCGTCTTTTCCGAAGGATCCTTCGTCTATATCCCGCCCGGCGTGCGATGCCCGATGGAGCTCTCGACTTATTTTCGCATCAACGCCGCCAAATCAGGGCAGTTCGAGCGGACGCTGATCATCGCCGACAAGGGCTCCCACGTCTCCTATCTCGAAGGCTGCACCGCGCCCCAGCGCGATGAAAACCAGCTCCACGCCGCCGTGGTCGAACTGATCGCGATGGACGACGCCGAAATCAAATATTCAACGGTCCAGAACTGGTATCCCGGCGACGAAAACGGCAAGGGCGGCATCTACAATTTCGTCACCAAACGCGGCGACTGCCGCGGCGACCATTCGAAAATTTCATGGACGCAGGTGGAGACCGGCTCCGCGATCACCTGGAAATATCCGTCCTGCATCCTGCGCGGCGATAATTCGGTCGGCGAATTCTATTCGATCGCGATCGCCAATCATTTGCAACAGGCCGACACCGGCACGAAAATGCTGCATCTCGGCAAGAACACCACGAGCCGGATCATTTCCAAGGGCGTTTCGGCGGGCAAGGCGCAGAACACCTATCGCGGCCTGGTCAGCGTCCATGCGAAAGCGGACGGCGCGCGCAACTTCACGCAATGCGATTCTCTGCTGCTCGGCGACCGGTGCGGCGCGCATACCGTTCCCTATATCCAGTCCAAAAATCCGAAGGCGATCCTCGAGCATGAGGCGACAACCTCGAAAATTTCCGACGACCAGCTTTTCTATTGCCTGTCGCGCGGC
This sequence comes from Pseudomonadota bacterium, assembly GCA_021777915.1. Lineage (GTDB taxonomy): Bacteria > Pseudomonadota > Alphaproteobacteria > Rhizobiales > Beijerinckiaceae > Rhodoblastus. The sequence goes on from JAJYCZ010000076.1 coordinate 1,996, forward strand.
ATTCCGACGGAGGAGGCGGTCGCCCTGATCGTCAACGGGTTCTGCCGCGAGGTGTTGCAGCAACTGCCCATGGAATTCGCTGTCGAGGCGCAGAAGCTCGTCGGCATCAGCCTCGAAGGGAGCGTCGGATAATGCTTGAGATCAAGGACCTCCACGTCAATGTTCACGGCAAGGAAATCCTGAAAGGCCTGTCGCTGAAAGTGCCGCCCGGCGAGGTGCACGCCATCATGGGCCCGAATGGCGCCGGCAAGTCCACAACCTCCTACACGCTGGCCGGCCGCGCCGGTTACGAGGTGACGAGCGGCGAAATCGGCTTCCATGGCGAGGACGTCACGGCGCTCTCTCCCGAAGAGCGCGCCGCCCGGGGCATTTTTCTCGCGTTCCAATATCCGATGGAAATTCCCGGCGTCACGTCGATGAATTTTCTGAAGACCGCGATGAACAGCCAGGCCAAATTGCGCGGCGAGCCCGAGCTCGACGCGGCGCAATTCCTGCGCCGGGTCCGCGCGGCCGCCAAAGAGCTGAACATTTCGGAGGAAATGCTCAAGCGCCCGCTGAACGTCGGCTTCTCCGGCGGCGAAAAGAAGCGCAACGAAACGCTGCAGATGGCCTTATTGAAGCCCCGACTCGCGATTCTCGACGAAATGGACTCGGGTCTCGATATCGACGCCATGAAGCTCGTCGCGGAGGGCGTCAACAAGCTCCGCGCGCCGGACCGCTCTTTCCTCGTCATCACCCATTACCAGCGCCTTCTCGATTATATCACGCCTGACGTCATCCATATCCTTTCGGACGGCAAGATCGTGCTGTCGGGCGACAAAAGCCTGGCGCTCCAGCTCGAAGAAAAGGGCTACGACGCCGTGATCAACAAAGCCGCGTGAGGGCGATATGGCAAAAATGGTTTCGCTCGACAATCTCCTCGCCAACGCGGCCGTCCGCCGAGCCGAAGCCACGCCCTGGCTCGGCGCGCTGATCGGCGAGGCGACTGAAAAATTCGCGCATGTCGGCTTGCCGAACCGTCGCAATGAAGCCTGGCGTTATTCGGATCTCTCCAAAGCGCTCCACGAAGCGACAAGGAGCGAGTCCGAACAGGGCGCGGCGCCGACGCTCGCCGGCGCCTGCGTCGCCGCCTTCGAAAATGGCGTGCTTGACGAATCCCAATCGACTTATGGCGCAATGGGCGCGCGATCGCTGCGGCAGGTTCTCGCTGAAAACGCCTCGCCATTCGCCTCGATCATCGGCCGCGTCAACGGCCAGCCGGATCATCCGATCATCAATCTCAACACCGCCTTGATGGAAGAAGGACTCGTTTTGCGCGTTCCCGCCGACGTGACGCTCGCGACTCCGCTGCATCTGCGCTTCAACTGGCGCGGCGGCGAGCCGCGATCCGAGGATGGACGTCATCTGCGCATCCTGGTCGTGCTGGAGGACGGCGCGCGGGCGACCTTGTTCGAGAGCCACGATGGCGCGCCGGGTTTCGCCACCGTGGTGACGGAAGTCCGTCTCGCCGCCGCGGCAAAGCTTACCCACATCAGGCTGGAGAATTTCACCGACGCCGCGCGGCAGACAGCGGCCACCCTCGGCGAGATCGGCGAAAAGGCGCTTTATCGCGGCTTCTATTTCTCGCAAGGCGGCCATTTCGCTCGCCATGAGGCGTTGTTGAAACTCGCCGGCGAGGAAGCTCATGTGGGCGTTGACGCCGCCTATATGGTCGCCGACCGTCGCCATTGCGACAATACGACGATTATCGAGCACGCCAGCCCCAACACCACCTCGAACCAGGTTTTCCGCGGCGTTCTCGCCGGTTCCGCCCGTGGAGTCTATCAAGGCTGCGTCAAGGTGGCGAAAGGCGCGCAAAAGACCGACGCGCGTCAGCTCTCGCGCGCCATGCTGCTGTCCCACAAGGCCGAAATCATCACCAAGCCGGAGCTTGAAATTTTCGCCGACGACGTGAAATGCAGCCATGGCGCCACCGCCGGGGAACTTGACGCCAGCGCCCTGTTCTTCTTGCGCGCCCGAGGCATTCCAGAGGCCGAGGCGCGCGCCATGCTGGTCGAAGCCTTTCTGGTCGAAGCGATGGACGCTGTCGAAAGCGAGGCCATGCGCGGTCTGGTCGCCAATTGCGCGCGCCTGTGGATGCGGCGTCACGCCGGCGAGGCCAGCCATGTCGAATAACGCCCTTGCGCCGAGCCTGGCCGTTCCCGCTTTCGACGTTACGATCGCACGCGCGGATTTTCCGATCCTGTCGCGCCTCGTCTATGACAAGCCTCTGGTTTATCTCGACAACGGCGCCTCGGCGCAGAAGCCGAAGGTCGTCCTGGACGCGATCATGTCCGCCTATTCGGAGGTCTACGCCAATGTCCACCGCGGCGCGCATTTTCTCTCCAACGAATCGACAAATCTTTTTGAAAAGGCGCGCGAATCCTGCCGCCGCTTCGTAAACGCCGGCCGGGTCGAGGAAATCGTCTTCACCAAGGGCGGCACCGAGGCGATCAATCTTGTCGCGTCGAGCCTCGGCGCGGAAATCGGCGCAGGCGACCAGATCGTCATTTCGGAGATGGAGCACCACTCGAATATCGTTCCCTGGAACTTTCTGCGCGAGCGCAAGGGCGCCGAGATCGTCTGGGCGCCGCTCGCCGGGGACGGCAGTTTCGATCTCGACGCTTTCGCGAAATTGCTGACGAAGAGGACGAAGATCGTCGCGATCACCCATATGTCCAATGTCCTGGGCACGGTGACGCCAATCGCCGCGATTGCGCGTCTTGCCCACAGCGCCGGCGCCAAGGTGCTGATCGATGGCTGCCAGGGATCTGTTCATGAGATCGTCGACGTTCAGGCGCTCGACATCGATTTCTATGTCGCGACCGGCCACAAACTCTATGGCCCATCCGGCGTCGGCTTCCTTTACGGCAAATATGATCTGCTCGCGGCGCTTCAGCCTTATCAGGGCGGCGGCGAAATGATCGCCGACGTCTTCAGGGACCAGGTGACTTACGCAGCGCCGCCGCATCGGTTCGAGGCCGGCACGCCGCCGATCGTCCAGGCGATCGGTCTTGGCGTCGCGCTCGAATATCTGATGAATCTCGACCGCGCCGGAATCGCCGCGCACGAGACGGAGCTGCTTGCCCACGCGACGGAGGAAATCGACAAAATCGGCAAGGTCCGCATCTTCGGGCGCGCAAAGACCAAGGGCGCGATCGTCACCTTCGATGTCGAGGGCGCCCATCCCCAGGACGTGTCGATGATCCTGGATCGCGCCGGCGTCGCGGTGCGCGCCGGCTCTCATTGCGCGCAGCCGCTGATGAGCAAACTGGGCCTGACCGCTTCGGCGCGCGCTTCCTTCGCGCTCTACAATACGCACGACGAAGTGGAGGCGCTGGTCAAGGCGATCCGCCGCGTGCAGGAATTCCTGGCATGATCGAAGGCGAGACGCCCGTCATGCGGCAAAGCCCGGTCGAACTCCCCGACTGGACCGGCGACCTGGAAACGGACGTGACCGCGGCGATTCGCACGGTCTTCGACCCCGAGATCCCGGTCAATGTCTATGATCTCGGCTTGATCTACCGGCTCGACGTGAGCGACCGGGATTTGATCGATATCGACATGACCTTGACGGCGCCAGGCTGTCCGGTCGCGGGCGAAATGCTGAACCGCGTCCGCAAGGCGGCTCTCCTGGTTCCGGGAACCAGAGACGCCAAGGTCAATCTGGTTTTCGATCCGCCGTGGGATCCGCGGAAAATGTCGGACGAAGCCAAGCTCGAACTCGGAATGCTGTGAAAATCAAGGAGACGACTCATGGATGCCCTTTACGCCATATGCCGGACCTTTGAAATCGACGACAATGACGCGCGCGGCTTCATCCTCAGGAAGGCGGCCGGCGCGGACGGCGAGGGTGCGTCGTGGCCGATCATCATTTCCCGCAAGGGATCGAATTATTTCGGCTTCGAGGATGCTTGCCCGCATCAGGGCCTCACGCTCGGCGCCGGCGGCGGCGAGGTCATGGACAACGAAGGCAATTTCCTCGTCTGCCGTCATCACGGCGCCCAATTCGATCTGGACAGCGGGACATGCTTTTCCGGCCCCTGCCAGGGGAAGACGCTCGCGTCCGTTAAAGTCGTGGTCGACGATGGCGATGTCTGCATCGCGGGAGTCGAACTTGCCGAGGAGGACGGTCTCGACCTGCCCGAGTCCGACGCGCCCGAAGTGGCGGTAACCGGAGATTGACCGCTGGAACTCGGGGAAGCCGCGCTTTTCGGGCTTCATGAAAGGACGGATCGGCGTTGGCGTTTGTGCTGGCAAAGCGTCGCGCCTTGCCGCAGAATGGCGGGATCGGCCAGCGGCTGACCGACGCGCCAGCGGTCCCAGCGAGCCCTTTGCCGGAGCCAGTCGCCATGTTGATCGCCTTTTCACGCGACTGCATTCGGAACCGTCATGAATCGTTTTCGCGTCGCCCGCGGACACGGGCAAGATTTCGAAGAGGTCCGGCGCAATCGCCAGAGCGACCCCCCATCGATGCCCGGCTTCGTCCTTTTCCACCTCTTGCGCGGCCCCACGCCAACGAAGAGTCGACGTTGTTCGTCTCCCCCACGATTTGGGAAGAACGAATGAATTTCGAGGATTGGACCAGATCCGACGCATTTCGGCGCGCCCATTCCGGTGCGCCAAAGACCCAGGACCTCGATCCGGGGCCACCTCGTTTCGAAGGATTCGCGGCGGTCGCCCGGACGAAACGCCCAGCCTGAGCGGCTCTCATATGGCTTTCAACATTCCACGCGCCCAACATGAGCGTCTTCTGCTCGACGACGCGCCCCATGGCGACTTGACCACAGAAACACTGGGCGTCGCCGATCGACCGGGCCTGATGCGATTTGTTGCGCGCGGCCCGATGGTCGCGGCGCTGAGCGTCGAAGCGACGGCCATACTCGAAATTGCCGGCGCGCAGGTCGACCTTCGAGTCCGGGACGGCCAGGCCCTTTCGGGCGGCGACGAAATTCTTTTTGCGCGCGGTTCGGCAAGCGCGCTCCTTCGGGGCTGGAAAGTCGCCCAGACCCTGATTGAAATCTGGTCCGGCGTCGCAACCTCCGCGCGCGCCATCGTCGAAGCCGCGCGCGCCGCCTCGCCTGAAGTCGCTGTCGCCTGCACGCGCAAACACATTCCAGGCGCGAAAGAGTTCGCGGTCGCCGCCGTCAAAGCTGGCGGCGCGACGATGCACCGGCTCGGCCTTTCCGAGACGATCCTCGTCTTTCCCGAGCATCGCGCCTTCCTGCCGGATGAGTCGCTTTCCGATCTTTCGGCGCGCATGCGCGCCGCCGCGCCAGAGAAGACACTCGTTATCGAGGTCAAGACCAAGGACGAAGGCGTCGCGGCGGCGCGAGCCGGATTCGACGTGATTCAGGCGGAAAAATTTTCACCCGGAGAAATCTCCGCCCTTGTCGCGGCCACGCGCGAAATGGCCTCGCCGCCCCTCGTTGCCGCCGCCGGCGGCGTAAACCCGTCGAATGCGCGAGACTATGCCTTGGCGGGCGCCCGGCTCCTGGTCACCTCCGCGCCCTATTATGCGCCTCCGCGGGATGTGTCGGTGCGGATTTTCGCCGCGGCGCCATCGTGAAGCCGCTCGGCTTCAGCCTGAATATAGAATCGTTCAAAGATCGCGGCTTTTTTGTTCAGTTTGCGACAAATATGAGCGGCTTGTTTTGGCGTTGCCCGCTTTTTGACGTTTGAATATCGACATCGCAGGTATAGTTTTCAACGAAAGGCAAAATAGGTCCAAGTAACCTGCCGACGCGGATGTGACGCCTTCCACCCGTGAAATGTGCGCCGTTGTATGTGGAGAAGACGATCTTTTGGGGCTACGCCTATTGATCGGGAGCCGCATGATGGCCGCTATTGACAAGGTAATATACACCCCGGCCTACAAGGACGTCGCTCTGGCCGGGATCTATGAAATATCCAAAATCCTGACCGGCGCTCAGTCTCTGGAACGAACGCTCGGCGCGGTCATCGCGGTTCTGTCATCTTTCATGCAGATGCGTCGAGGTTTCATCCTTGCGCTCGACGAAGATGGCGAACCGGAAATTACCGCCTCCTCGGACGCCGCGCCGAAGCCCAACGGCGCCAAGACGCTGCTGCCGCAGAAAGTGATCGATCACTTAGTGGCGACAGGCGTTCCGATGGTGATCGAGGATCTTTCGACCCATCCCTATTTCACCGGTTCGGCCTATCGCTACATGCTGCCGCCAATGACCAAGGTGTCTTTCGTCGGCGTGCCGATCAAGGTCGATGGCGTCGCCAAGGGGACGCTGACGGTCGATCGCGAATGGAACAACAACATAGAATTCCGCCTCGAAGACGACGTGCGCATGCTGACCATGGTCGCCAACCTCGTCGGCCAGGCGATGCGCATGCATTCCTTCATCGCGCGCGACCGCGATCGGCTGATCACGGAAAAGCACCGGCTGGAAAAGGAGCTGACCGACGTTCGGCAGTCGCCGGCCCGCTCGCAGTCGCGCGCCAAGAGCGATTTCATCGTCGGCGAGAGCCCGGCGATCAAGAATCTGCTTCAGCACATTGAAGTGGCCGCGCGCTCCAACGCCACCGTTCTGCTGCGCGGAGAGACGGGCACGGGCAAGGAATTGTTCGCACGCGCGATTCACGAGAATTCGCCCCGCGTGAAAGGGCCCTTCATCAAGGTCAATTGCGCCGCCCTGCCCGAAAGCGTGATTGAATCGGAATTGTTCGGTCACGAGAAAGGATCATTCACCGGCGCGGTCAGCCAGCGCATCGGACGCTTCGAACTCGCCAATGGCGGCACGCTGTTTCTCGACGAAATCGGCGAAATTTCCGCTTCATTCCAGGCCAAGCTCCTGCGCGTCCTGCAGGAAGGCGAGTTCGAGCGCGTCGGCGGGAACAAGACGATGAAGGTCGATGTGCGCATCGTCTGCGCCACGAACCGCAACCTTGAGGAGGCGGTCGCGCGCCGCGATTTTCGGGCCGACCTCTACTATCGCATCAACGTGGTGACGCTGCTCACGCCGCCCCTGCGTGAACGGCCGGGCGATATCGTTCTCCTCGCCAGGAAGTTCCTCGAAAATTTCGCGCGGGAGAACGGCGTCGATCGCGATTTTTCTTCGCGCGCGCTCGATATTCTCGCGCATTGCGCCTTCCCCGGAAATGTGCGCGAACTCGAAAACTGCGTCCGGCGCACCGCGACACTGGCGCTTGGACGAGAGATTTCGGAGTCGGATCTCGCCTGCTGGCAGGGAAGCTGCCTGTCCGCGACCCTGTGGAAGGGCCACGATTCTCTGGTTGGCGTCCATCCTCATCCGCAGGCCCAGCCGGCGATGGCGGCGCCCTTCGCCCCGCCGCAAGCCAAACCGCGGACGCCAGCCTTGCCCGTCGTGCCGCCGTTTCACGAAGACGCCGTTCCCGCCCCCGCGGCGGCGGAAGCCGCGGCGGCTTGCGCCGAGCATGCGTTCGACGCGATGGAGCGGGGTCTGCCGCACGATTGTCCGGCTCCTGACAATTGTCCTGTCGTTCACCCGGCGAAGAGCGAGCGCGAACGCCTGATCGACGCGCTCGACAAGACCGGCTGGGTGCAGGCCAAGGCGGCGCGCCTGCTCGGCCTCACGCCGCGCCAGATCGGCTATGCCTTGCGAAAGCAGAATATCGAAATCAAGAAATTCTGACCAAGTCGGGCGAAGCCCAGGGAACCCGCCCGCGGCGCTTGACGCCGCGGCTTTTTTCCGAACTGGCGCAGCCTTTGCACCGTCGTCGCGAAAAGCGACCTCGTGGGACGGAGCATGGCGACAACAGACGAGGGCGGAACCGAAGCCGAGACCGCGACAGACTGGACCGGCCAGCCTTTTTCATGCCAGGACTGCCCGCACGCCGCATTGCGCGCGGGCGGCCGGTGCATGCTCGGGCGCATCTGCGTTCGTGACCAGCGTTCCAGGCGGATCGATCGTTTCTTTGCCAGGAACCCCGATTTTGCGGGAGATTACATCGATCATCTCTATTTCGAGGTGCGCGCTCTCGCCGCAAAATACGCCAGTCCATTTCAGATCGTCGGGCTGATGAAGGACCGTGAGCCGGAAGTGCGCGCGATGGCCGCCCTGCGCCTGCCGATTCCACGTGTGCGCCAAATGCGCGCTGATCGGGCTCGCGCCGTCCGCATCGCCTGCGCGCTTCGTCTCGAAGGCGCCGATCTCCTCGCCTTGGCCCATGACACGGACGAACATGTCCGCCTGACGGTAGCGCGGCGGCTCGATCCCGCGCTTCTGCCGGTCATGATCCGCGATCCTTCCGCGACAGTCCGGCGCTCTCTCATCACAAGGCTGCCCCCCGCGCGTCTTTTCGGCTTGTTGCAGGACGAGGATCCTTTGGTGCGGCGCGAGGCCGCCGAACGCGTGGCGCCGGCGGCGCTCGGCCTGTTGGTCAAGGATCCCGACCTGAGGGTGCGCTTCGTCGTCGCCGACCGCGCGCCGCGCGAAATCGTCTTGCGGCTGATCGATGACGCCGACCCCGAGGTGCGCGCGCGCGCCCGCGAGCGCGGGGCGGAGATCAAACCCTGACCAACAGAACGGCGTCTGCCGTACACGGATGGCAAGCTTTCGCAATATTGGCCAACACTCCTGTAGGAATGACGACAGGTTCGTTCTCAGCAGGGCTCCGCCCAGGACGGGGTCACGATAAAACCATCTATTTCTCAATCGCTTATATAGGTGAGCCCGAGTGGTGCGGTTCTTGCGAAGGCATGGGGGAAGTCAAGCGTCCAACGCTTTCGCGAGTCGCGGTCGTACCGCTGGAGGCTCTTATGCATTTTGTCGTCTGCATCAAACAGGTTCCAGATTCGGCGCAAATCCGCGTTCATCCGGTGACAAATACGATCATGCGGCAGGGCGTGCCGACCATCATCAACCCCTATGACCTTTTCTCGCTGGAGGAGGCGCTGCGCCTCCGCGACAAGGTGGGCGGCGAAGTCACGGTCCTGACGATGGGCCCGCCGATGGCCGCCGACTCCCTGCGCAAGGCGCTCACCATCGGCGCCGATCGCGCGGTGCTGCTCACGGATCGGTTCTTTGCCGGCTCCGACACGCTGGCGACAACCTACGCGCTGGCGCAGGCGATCCGGAAGATCGGGGAGACTTTTGGCAAGCCCGACATCGTTTTCGCGGGCAAGCAGACGATCGATGGCGACACCGCTCAGGTCGGCCCGGGAATCGCCAAGCGGCTCGAGCTTTTGCAACTCACCTATGTCTCCGCGATCCTCGAACTGGATCAGGAAAACAGCGCCGTCAAACTGGAGCGCCGCTCGGAGGGAGGCGTGCAGATTTTGCAATCCCGATTGCCCTGCATGATCACCATGCTGGAAGGATCCAATATCGTGCGGCGAGGCAGGATCGACGACGCGTTGCGCGCCGCCCGCGCCGAGGTCGTCACCTGGAATGCGAAAGACGCCGGCATCGAGGATCTGACCTTGTGCGGGTTGCGAGGCTCTCCAACCGTGGTCAAGCGCGTCTTCGCCCCTCAGGCGCGCGCCGAAAAGGCGGCCCTGGTCGAGGTCGCCGCAACGCCCGCCGCAACCGCCGAAAATCTGATCGAAGCCATCTTCGCCAAAGCCCCGACGCTTCAGGCTGACATGGTCAAGCTTGCTTCGGGATTCTAACGCCGCCCCATCGAGGAACGAGCCATGAGCGAAAAGAAACCCGCGCCGCAGGCGGCAGGCAGCCGCGCTTCAATGAAGAAAGAGCTGCCCGAGAAATATCGCGACCACAAGCATGTCTGGGTCTTCATCGAGATGGAGCGCGGAATCGTGCATCCGGTCTCGTTCGAATTGCTCGGCGAAGGGCGCAAGCTCGCCGACAAGCTCGGCGTCGAGCTCGCCGGCGTGGTGATGGGCGGTCCCGGCGAAGATGTCCAACACGCGGCGCGGGAGGCCTTCGCCCATGGCGCCGACCTTTGCTACATCATCGAGAATCCAGTGCTCGCCGATTACCGCAACGAGCCTTACTCCAAGGGCCTCACGCAGCTGGTCAACGCCCACAAGCCCGAAATCCTGCTGCTCGGCGCGACAACCCTTGGCCGCGATCTCGCCGGTTCGGTCGCCACGACCCTGCTCACCGGCCTGACCGCCGATTGCACGGAACTGAATGTCGACGACGACAAATCGCTCGCGGCCACCCGTCCGACGTTTGGCGGTTCGCTGCTCTGCACGATCTATACGCTGAACTATCGCCCGCAAATGGCGACGGTCCGCCCGCGCGTCATGGCCATGCCCGCGCGCCAGGAAGGCCGCTCCGGCCGGGTCGTTCCGTTCCAGATCGACTTGAAGGAAACGGACATCATCACGAAGATCTTGAGTTTCATCCCCGATCGCGACTCCAGCAAGTCGAACCTGGCCTTCGCCGATATCGTGGTCGCCGGCGGAATGGGCCTGCAAAGCCCCGAAAACTATCAGCTGGTGAAAAATCTCGCCTCGGTGCTGGGAGCGGAGTTCGGCGCCTCGCGACCGCTAATCCAGAAGGGCTGGGTGACTTCCGACCGCCAGATCGGCCAGACCGGGAAGACAATCAGGCCCAAGCTCTATATCGCGGCCGGCATTTCCGGCGCGATCCAGCATCGCGTCGGCGTCGAGGGCGCCGACCTGATCGTTGCGATCAATTCCGACAGGAACGCGCCGATCATGGATTTCGCCCATCTCGGAATCGTCACCGACGCGATCCGATTCCTGCCGGCGCTGACGGAAGCGTTCCGCCAGCGGCTCTCGCCCCACGCCAAAGACCGGCTCGCCGGGTGAATCGTCTTGAACGCATATTCTGATCCGAAAAGTCTGCAACCTTTCGGCAATTTGCTACGCAGGGAACGAAGACAATGATCGACGAAAAATTCGACGCGATCGTCATCGGCGCCGGCATGGCCGGCAATGCCGCCGCCTATACGATGGCCTCGCGCGGACTCAAGGTTCTACAGCTTGAGCGCGGCGAATATCCAGGCTCGAAAAATGTGCAGGGCGGCATCCTCTATGCCGACATGCTCGAAAAGATCATCCCGGAATTCCGCAACGAGGCGCCGCTCGAGCGACGCCTGATCGAACAGCGCTTCTGGTTCATGACCGACAAGGCGCATACCGGAATGCACTATCGGAATGAGGACTTCAACGAGGAGAAGCCGAACCGCTACACGATCATCCGGTCGCAATTCGACCGCTGGTTCGCCAGGCAGGCTCAGGAAAAGGGCGCGATCCTGCTTTGCGAGACCACGGCGATCGAGTTGATCCAGGACGCCTATGGAAAAGTCGTCGGCGTGCGCACCGATCGATCCGGCGGCCCCATTCATGCCGACGTCGTGGTGCTTGCGGAAGGCGTCAACGGCCTGCTCGGGGCCCGATCCGACCTTCGGCCGCGCCCGACGGCGCAGCAGGTGGCGCTTGCGGTGAAGGAAATGCATTTCCTGCCGCCCGAGGTCATCGAGGCGCGCTTCAATCTCAAGAGCGACGAGGGGGCGGTGATCGAAGCCGCCGGCACGATCTCCAACGGCATGACCGGCATGGGCTTCATCTACACCAACAAGGAGAGCATTTCGGTCGGCATTGGCTGCCTGGTTTCCGATTTCGCGGAAAATGAAACCTCGCCGTCCGAACTGCTCGAAGCCTTCAAGAAGCATCCTTCGGTCGCGCCGCTCATTGCCGGCTCCGAAGTCAAGGAATATGCGGCCCATCTCATCCCGGAAGGCGGCTACAAGGCCATTCCGCAATTGTTCGGCAACGGCTGGGTGATCTGCGGCGACGCGGGGCAGCTCAACAACGCCATCCATCGCGAAGGCTCGAACCTCGCCATGACTTCTGGCCGCATCGCCGGCGAGGCGATCTTCCAGGTGAAGTCGCGGCGCGAACCGATGAACGCCGATAATCTCGCGCTCTACAAAAAGATGCTGGACGAGAGCTTTGTCCTCAAGGATCTGAAAAAATACAAGGACATGCCCGAGCTTCTCCACACCCAGGCCCAGAATCTCTTCCTCACCTATCCGCAGCTTGTCTCCAAGGCGATGGAGAATTTCGTCCGCGTCGATGGCAAGCCCAAGATCGAGAAGGAAAAAGACACGGTCACCCGTTTCCGCAAGGCGCGCGGAACGTTTGGCCTGATCGGCGACGCCTTCCGTCTCGCCCGCGCCTGGCGCTGACCACCGCCCACCTCAAGGAAAGGAGTTTTCCCATGTCGCTCGAAGGCCAGTTCCAGAAAGTTGAGGAGAAGCTGTTCCAGAATCGCTACATGGTCGATTCCGGTCAGCCCCATATCCGGATCACGCCCCACGACAAGCCGTCGAAGAACCTCCTGGCGATGACCCATCTGTGCCCCGCCGGCTGCTATTCGGTGGCGGAGTCGGGCCAGGTCGAGCTCACCGCCGACGGCTGCCTCGAATGCGGAACCTGCCGCGTCCTGTGCGAAGAGTCCGGCGACATCACATGGAACTATCCACGCGGCGGCTACGGAATCCTGTTCAAATTCGGTTGATCGCTCAGCGGGCGTTTCTGAAAAGCCGATAGACTTTTCGGACAATGATATGAATTAAAACAATGAGGTAATAGAGCGCGTTCGACTCTTTGATTCCGGAACGCGCTCCAGGTCTTGGCGTGCGGGATACGAGCCGGCTTCGTCTTCCGGAATAAAATCCCGGCGAGCCGGCGCCGCTATCCCACGCTCCGCATGAGGCGCAGCCCCGATCGCCGCGAAATTTCCAGTCCGGACTCGCGGCGCGACACGAGCTGTCGCTTTCGACACCCCGGGTGTACGATTCCCGTTCGTAGATTGTATCAATGCTGGCTCGACTCGTCGATTGACAACAAATTGTCGTTTTGCGCCGCAGCGAATCGAAGATAACAGGCGTTCAGAAGGCCATTTTTTGGGGAACAGGTTTTGCTCCGGGCTGGGGCGAAGCGCTCTTGCTTCTCAAGCTCGGGGCAAAGTCATGGCCAATATCACCTTTTCATCGCCGTCCTTGTCGCGCGACATGACGGTTTACGCGGTTGCAGGGGATCGAGGGACCATTCTCGCGGTCGCCAAAGCCAATAAAATCCCCATCCCGTTCGACTGCCAGGATGGCGAATGCGGATCCTGCCTCGTCGAGGTGCAAATCCTCGGCGACAAGCGGCCCCACGGCATTGCGCTGACCGAAAAGGAGAAAGAGGTCCTGCGCCAATTGGGCAAAATCACCAGGGAGGAAATCGCTGACGCCGAAGTCAACGACATGCCGCCGCATTACCGCCTGGCCTGCCAATGTTTCGTCCGCAACGAAGACATTCTGGTGAAATTCGCGGGCGACGAAACCGTTCCCGCCCAGCCCCCGCATCTTTCCAGCGCCGCCCGGATTTACAAGGGCGGAATGGAAATCAATTCCGTCGATCATTTCCTTGCCCATGCAATCAAGGTGGAGGACGACGCCGCGACTCATTTCGACGGTCTCGCCGCTTCAATGGAACTGTGCGGCAATGCGGAGGTCGCGAAGTTGTTCCGGCAACTCGCCGGCTATTCGCGGCTGCATCTGAGAGCGGCGACGGAGCGCGCCAAAGGCAAGGATCTGACGGCGCAAATCCCGCCGGATTACGTCTGGCCCGACCACGCGACGCCAGAGCGCACCTCGCTACTCGCCGGCGACGCCGATCTTTCGCGCCTCGACGCGCTTCGCACGGCCTTGGCGGGCGAAAAACGCGGCTATGAATTCTATTACGCGGTTTCGGGCACGTCGAAAATTCCGGCGGTCGCCGCCATGGCCAAGGAGTTCGTCAAGGAAGAAGCCGAACACATCAAGATTCTCGAAGCCTGGATCGCTCGCGAAGAATGGCTTGCGGCCAAACACGAGGTTTGAGCGCCGCCTCGAAAAAATCGAGCCTTCCCCGCCGCGGCGGGGAAGGCGTCCAGGTCGGTGAGGAACGCCCGAGCAATTGGAGACAGCTATGCAAAATGTCGAGGAATTCCTGGCCCATTCCATCCAGCTCGAAGCGGAAGCGGCGGCGCGTTTCGACGAACTCGCGGACGCCATGCAAAGTGGCGGCAACATGGAAGTCGCTGAACTTTTTCGTCGTCTCGCCGATTATTCCCGGATGCATCTTGCCGATGCGCGCGCACGATCCGGCTTCCGCGAAATTCCTGAACTCGACCCGCGCGCATGCCTTTGGCCGGACCTGGAAAGTCCCGAATGCGCGGCGATCTGGGGCGCGGACCCGATGCTGGGTCGCGGCGAAGCCCTGCAGATCGCATTGGCCGCCGAGAAAGCTGGCCACGATTACTACAAATCGATCCTCGATTCGACCGACGACCCGGAGATCAAGCATCTCGCCGCGGAATTCGTCGCCGAGGAGGCAGGTCATGTCGATGAATTGAAAAAGTGGATCGCCACCTATGAAGCAGGGATGAAGGCGCCAACCGTCTGATCGGCGCCCGCCTCGCAAAGCCGATCGCGACCGATTCGCCGCCTTTGCCGCCAGCGTCCTTTCCGGCCACGCGGTCAAAAATGTTCAATCTCCGGAGATCGCGCATGGCGGTGTTTTACCCGTTTCTGGTTGGCGATCGGGCCGGCGTCCCCGGCCGGAACGCGCGCGATTATCGGATTGCGACCTTCATCGGCGCCACCGACAGCGAGGAAATGGCCCCAGGACCGGTTCTGGACACCAGCTCGGCTGACGACGTCCACATGATCCTGATGCTTGTCGGCGTGGAGCTCGAAGGGATGCAGGCCATTCGGCGCAAGAATGGCGAGGTGGATCGTTTCGCATGGATCGGCCTGAATGCTCTCCTGTCGCTTCATCCGGAAATAACCTTCGCCATCAACGAGCCAGCCGCGCGTGAATTTCTTCTCGATCTGAGAAACGCCGCTGGTTTGATGGAAGCCATCGGCGCGAAAGAGCGAACCGGCTGCATGATTGAAATCACGCTTCCCAATGGCTCTTGACTCCCGCAGGGCCGCCAAGGCGGCGGCCGGTCGCCACGCGCTCGGCGCGTTTTGGCGGATTCGGGGGCGAATTCCGCAGTCCCTGCATGCCGATCGGCAGAAAAAATTTTCCGTGAAACGTCAATTTACCGCCAGGATGACCTGATTTGGGTCAAAACAGGCGACGGCGCGGCTGCCGGGAGCCAAGCCGAGACCCTCGACGCGCGCGCGGGGGGCGACTGCATGCAGAGTCTTGCCTTCGCCGATGTCGAGCAGGATCTCGCAGTTGCGTTCGGCGTCCGAGCGCCGTGTCACCACGCCTTCGAAACGGTTGAGATCGGACTCGGGGGCGTCATCCGCCGAAAACAGCTTGACGAACGGAGCCTTGATGAGAGCGAGCGCCTTGCGCCCGGCCTTGAGCTTGAGATCGTCCGCCG
>JAJYCZ010000248.1 GCA_021777915.1 Pseudomonadota bacterium
TGCCATGTGACCATGCGCTGCGAGGCGGCGCCAGGACCTGTTTTACAAAGTCGCGCGTGTCGATCGCGGCGGGAATGGGTTCGACGAAAGAGGACCGGAGCGGGCCGTTTCCGCCGGCGCGCGCGGAACGGTCCCGTTCCGCTATGGGCGGTCACTCCCCGGAGGCGTCGGCTGATCGCGCGCCAGTTCTTTCGCCAAGGCTGTCATTCCCGCCAGGCCGCCAAGTTGCATAGAATCCACGGCGGTGCTGGGGACAAGGACAATGGTGGCATTCTGCTTCAAGCCTTCGTAGAGCATGTTCATGGCCCTGAGGTGAAGCGCGGTTGGGTTGTTGGTATATGTCCTGGCGGCCTGCTCGAATTTTTCCGCGATCTGGCGTTCGGAATCACCGAGAATGACCCTCGCTTGCCGCTCCCGTTCAGCCTGGGCCTGCATCGACATTGCGTCTTCCAGCCCTTGAGGAATGAGAACGTCCTTGATCTCGACCGAAATGACATTGACGCCCCAGGGTTCGGTGCGCTCGTCGATGATCTTGCGCAATTCGCCGCTGATCCTTTCCCGGCCTTCCAGCATGTCCGACAGTTGGGTCTTGCCGATGACGTCGCGCAGGGCGGTCTGGGCCGCCCAACCGATGGCGGACTGATAGTCCGCGACGTCCAGCGCCGCTTTCTTGGGATCTATGACCTTCCAGAACAACACGGCGTCGACATCGACCGGAACAGTGTCCTTGGTCAGGGTTTTTTCGGCCTTGAAGGACGTCGTGATCACGCGGGTGTCTATCCAATAGGCGACCGTCTCAAACACCGGAATGATGAAGAACAGACCCGGCCCCTTCATCGCCCGAAACTTCCCTAGGCGCAGTATGATCGTCCGTTCCCACTGGCTGGCGATCTTGATCGCCGACGCCACTATGCTTGCGACAATGAAGGAGCTGACGGCGATCCCCAGACTGGCGGGATTCTGCAGCGCTCCAAATTGCGCATAGGCCAACACGAGCCCTGCGCCGAAAATCATGATGAAAATCAAGAGCGAAACGCCGCTGGCCGATTTCATTTTTTTGACCTTCCCGCAGGAGATTCCGAGCCCGCGAACAGCGCTCAAGACATTCTCGACCTCACAGCCGCGCTTCCCGCCGGCCCCGAGCCGACGGCAGTGGCGCCCACTTCAGCGAGGCGCCTATCAATGCGGCGTTTCAACCATGCTCCGCGCCCATTGACGGACTGGACGCCGAACCCTCGCGGGCCATCGCCTCGTATTCGGCCTCGGCGGCAAGCCAATCGTCGAGTTCTCCGCCGGGTTCGAATCCGCGCGCCTCGGCGCGGAAATAGGCCACCTCGGCGATCCATTCCTCTTTGGGAACGGACACTGTGACGCCTTCGCCTGTGACGGCGGGCGCCGACGTTGGTTCGGTTTTGACAGGAACTTTGCTCTTTTCGTCAGCCATGACGCCGTCCTCCTCGGGAGATTTTGGAGCGCCCTAAACGGATACGACCCTGGCCCGCATGCGATGATCTGATCAAGCGATAGAGACCGACCACGCCCCCCGCCAGATGGGAGATTATCCCGAGTTGACGCGCGCCAACACCTATTGAAGGATATCGACCGCGCTGGCGCTTGCATTGACCTGTATCATTGCGCGGATCAAAGGACAGGATTAAACGAAAGTTTAAGCAATTGGCTATGTAAGCTCGGCGGTGCCGCGTAAGCGGGAAATGCCGCGAGGAAGGATTGCGCCACGGAAGCGCGACAGCTGTTGCCTGTGGAACTTATCCCAGGAGCGCGTCATGTTACCGAAAAATTATGAGCGGCCTCCGTTTCAATCTCTGTCCGCCGCGTTTCCAACAAAGAAGTTCGATCGTGAAGAGGGGTTGCCCCGGGCCCTTCGCAGCAGCGCCGTAGCCCAAAAAAGCGCCGAGCCGCGGGTCGCCACGCGATTACTTGCACGAACGGCTTTGCCTGCGGTTGCGCTGCTGAAGAACACGCCCGAGCGGCCTCGACTCGATTGGGCGCAGGCGGTTCGTATCGCCACCGCCCGGCTGAGAGAAAAGATGGTCGCGCCCGAAGGCGACCTTGGTCCGGCGATAAAGGGAATGGCTGAGGAATTGGCGGTTTTCCTGTGCGCCTACGGCAAACTCCCCGAGGAATTCGATCGCCTGGAGGCGCGAACAGAAACCTCCGACGAGGCCAGCGG
Organism: Pseudomonadota bacterium; assembly: GCA_021777915.1. Classification (GTDB taxonomy): domain Bacteria; phylum Pseudomonadota; class Alphaproteobacteria; order Rhizobiales; family Beijerinckiaceae; genus Rhodoblastus. The sequence goes on from JAJYCZ010000248.1 coordinate 2,192, forward strand.
ACAACGGAAGCCCGGCCCTGCGGCGCGTTGACGACTCGCCCGCCGAGGGATGGGCGGCGGAATCATGCCTATCCGGTTAGAGCAGGCGCCCACGATATAAAATGACCGATGCGGGGGCGCCGCGAGGTCCAGGCCGGCGGCTTGGAATGATCGCTTCGCTTGACGGAGAGCGAAACGGCGGCGAGCGAAAAGAGAGGAGATACAAAGGAGGAAATGTCATGGTTGCGTCATTGCAACATGCGGAACTGTCCCAGCATGGTTCGCTTGACCGACGACTTGCGGCGACGCGCGAGCCGAGCCACGACCGATTCCCTAATGTCTATTTTTTCCGTCAAACACTTCCACGCGAAGCGCTGATGGCCACCGCCGCGGAGGGTCCGGTCGATGAGGCCTGCGCATTGGCCGATCGCGGCGATCTTGACGATAAGTTGATTGAGGTTCTGGCGCGGCGCCCCGAAGGGAAGGTGGTCTATACCTTGGCCTATAATGCCCAGGCCGGGCTCGGCCGCAAGATTTTGCGCGTTCTGATGGAGCGCGGCCGGGAAGACGCAAGGCTCGCGCGGGCGCTTTTGCGTCGCGAAGATCTTCACCTTTGCCATTTCCGTCTTTTTATGCATGCCACCGAAGAGGAGCGCGCGCATCTGATCGCGATCGCGCGCCTTTCCCACCTCGACACAATACGCGGCGCGGAGGCCTATCCGGAACCGGACGCCGACAGGGTCGCGCGCGTTGAACACGCCGCGCTCGACGGCGACCGCGCGGCGTTCGAACAGGCCCTGGCGACGGCCTTTTCCTGCGACCTGTCCATGGCGGAACGAATTGCCCGCGACAAGGGTGGCGAAGCCTTGGCGCTCGCGTTCGCGGCCCTCGGCCTTGACTATGAAAGCGCCGTGCGGATTTTCCTTTCGGGACTCCCGGACCGCGATCCGTCAATCCAAAAAATTCGTGCTCTCATGCGAATTATCTACAGCGTGCCGAGGCTGACGGCGGCGCGGCTTGTCCGTACGATAGTCGACCTCGCCGACGCGGAATGCGGACGGAAGACCGCGCCGCCCGCCGCCGCATAATATTTGGCGCCGGTGGGACGGTATGGCGGTTCAGCAGGGTGTGTTTGCGAATCGGCCTCGATGCCGCGCCCAAGTGGCTTAGGCGATGCAGCGAAATGAACGACCACCGCCTCAAGGCAGTGGTTTCGAGTTACGGCTGAAGCCGGATTGGTCGGCCTATCGGCCGGCAAGGGCAGTCTCGCTAGTCCGTATGATTGCTTTCGCTGAAGGCGGCCCGTCATCCGATATGCAACGGTGCGAGGGTTAAGCCGGGTGACCGGCTCAGAGCCTCATGCATAGGAGACGGGCCTGATGAACAATATCAGA
>JAJYCZ010000249.1 GCA_021777915.1 Pseudomonadota bacterium
CGCCGAGCTGCATGCGATCGAGGCCGGGCTCGCGCCCGGCCCCGTTGAAGATCAATGGCCGGTCGGGTAGTTCGGGCTCTCGCGGGTGATCGTCACGTCGTGGACATGGCTTTCGCGCAGGCCCGCGTTGGTGATGCGGACGAAGCTGGCGCGCTTCTGGAATTCGGGAATCGTCGGGGCGCCGACATAGCCCATGGCGGCGCGCAGGCCGCCCGCGAGCTGGTGCAGGATCGGCCCCACCGGACCACGATAAGGCACCTGCCCCTCGACCCCTTCCGGCACCAGTTTCATCTGGTCCTTGGTGTCCTGCTGGAAATAGCGGTCCGCCGAGCCGCGCGCCATGGCGCCGACCGAGCCCATGCCGCGATAGGATTTGAACGAGCGGCCCTGATAGAGGAACATTTCGCCCGGCGCTTCTTCGGTTCCGGCGAGCAGCGAGCCGATCATCACCGAATTCGCGCCGGCCGCGATCGCCTTGGCGAGATCGCCGGAATATTTGATGCCGCCGTCGGCGATCACCGGCACATTGGCCTTTCTCGCCTCCGAGGCGGCTTCGAGCACGGCGGTGAGCTGCGGCACGCCGACGCCCGCCACCATGCGGGTGGTGCAGATCGACCCCGGCCCGATGCCGACCTTGACCGCGTCGGCGCCGGCCCCGATCAGCGCCTTGGCCCCTTCGGCCGTGGCGATATTGCCGGCGATCACCGCGACCGCATTGGACACGCGCTTGATCCGCGCCACCTGATCGAGCACGGACTGCGAATGGCCATGGGCGGTGTCCAGCACGATGCAGTCGACCCCGGCGTCGATCAGAATTTCGGCGCGCTCGAAACCCTTGTCGCCGACGGTCGAGGCGGCGGCGACCCGCAGACGGCCGGCGCTGTCCTTGCAGGCCGAGGGATGCAGTGTGGCCTTTTCGATGTCCTTCACCGTCACCAGCCCGACGCAACGGTAATCGGCGTCCACCACCAGCAGCTTCTCGATGCGGTGCTGGTGCAGGAGACGGCGGGCCTCGTCCTTGGTGACGCCCTCGCGCACGGTGACGAGGGTCTTGGTCATCAGTTCCGAGACCGGCTGGGCCGGATTGTCGGCGAAGCGCACGTCGCGGTTGGTGAGGACGCCGACCAGTTTGCCGGCTTTGCCGTCGGCGCCGCGCGCAACCACCGGAATGCCGGAAATCGAATGGCGGTTCATCAGCGCGAGGGCGTCGGCCAGCGTCTCGTCGGGGAAAATGGTGATCGGATTGACCACCATGCCGCTTTCGTAACGCTTGACGCGGCGGACCTCCTCGGCCTGCTCCGCCGGATCGAGATTGCGGTGGATGACGCCGATGCCGCCGGCCTGGGCCATGGCGATGGCGAGGCGCGCCTCGGTCACCGTGTCCATCGCCGAGGACAGGATCGGCAGGTTCAGCTCGATGTCGCGCGCCAGGCGGGTCCTGATCGAGACCTCGGACGGCATGACTTCGGAATGGCCGGGCCGCAGCAGCACGTCGTCAAAGGTCAAGGCCTGGGTGAATTGGGGAAAATCGTTCATTGCCAGCTCCATGGGCGAGAAAGGCGCCGGACAAATTGCTTTGGGGCGGCGGCCACGAGTTGGCGCGTGCTCATAGCATTTCTTGCGCAGGTTTCAAACCGCAACGCCACACGAATCAAATTTTATCTGGCCCTCGGTTCAATGGCCGGCGAAATTCGGGGATTGCCGAGTAATTCCGGATCGGAAAGCGGATGACGAGATCGCCATCGTCGGCGCCGGCGCGCGGCGCCTCATTCCGCCGGACTGCAGAGGCTCGCCTCGACGCAATCATGAGAAGCTGAACGCGTTTACGGTTAAAGCTAACCAAACCTTAAGGCTTTTGCCGATCCCCCGCCGAATTGAGGCATGATCGCCGGTAAGGAACAGCTCGCTTGGAGAGCATGCTCCAGGCTTTTTGGATTGCGCTCATGTCCGCCAGACTGCTCGATTGGCGCGCGGAGGATTCCGCGCATTTCGGCCGCCGCCCCTTGGCCCTGCGTCACCGCGCGCATCTGAGCCCGCTGTTTTCCGACGCCGCCCTGATCCGCCTGATCGACGCGACGCCGCGCGCGAAAATCCATGTCAACACCATGCCGCGCAATGTCCGCGACCCGCGCCAATGGCGCGAGGGCGACCTCGGCAAGCTTTCCGGCGCAGCGGTCATGGCGGCGGTCGCCAAGGGAAATCTCTGGCTGCATCTGCGCCGCGTCCACGAGACGGACCCGGCCTATGGCGAGCTTCTCGACGCCCTGTTCGGCGAGATCGCCGACCACGTTCCGGGTTTCCGCTCCTATAGACGCTCGATGAGCGTGCTGGTCTCCTCGCCGAAAATGTCGGTCGCCTATCACAGCGACGTGCCTGGCCAGAGCCTGTGGCAGGTGCGCGGCAACAAGCGCGCCTATGTCTATCCCGCCGCCGCGCCCTTCCTGCCGCAGCGGGCGCTGGAGAACATCGTCCTCAAGCGCGATCGCGACACCGACCTGCCCTATAACGCCTCCTTCGACGCCCAGGCGACGGTCGTGGATCTCGAAGCCGGCGACTGGGCGACCTGGCCGCGCGCCTGCCCGCACCGGGTCGTCAACGAGGATTGCGTCAATATATCCTTCACCACCGAACATTGGACCGACGATTTGCGCGCCGGCTATGCGGTGGATTACGCCAACGGGCTGCTGCGGCCGTGGCTGGGAGGGCGCGATCTGTCGCGGAAGACCCATGGCCCGGCCGCGCTGGTCAAGTTCGGCGTCGCCGGGGCGCACAAGGTGCTGACCGGCCAGCTTGCCCGCCGCCGGCCGCCGCGGCTCGATCTGAACATCGATTTCCGCGTCGATCCCGCCGCCCCCGGCGGCTTCGTCGACATAGCGCCCTACCGGGTGGCGCGATGAGCGAATCGTCGATCGCGACGCGCACTCTGGCGAGTCGGGCCGCGATCGAGAGCGTCGCCGCCGAATGGCGGGCGCTGGAACAGGCTACGCCGGAGGCGACCGGCTTCCAGAGGCCGGCCTGGCGGCTTGGATGCGAATCGGCCGCATCGGCCCCAAGGCTGGTCACTGTCCGCGAAAATGGCCGGCTGGTCATGCTGCTGCCCTTGCAGGTCCAGCGCCTGCGCGGCGCGACGATCGCCCGCTGGCTCGGGGAGCCGCTCGTTCAATATGGCGACGCGCTTGCTCTGCCCGGCCCGCGCCGGCCGGCCTGGTTCGCCGCCGCCGAAAAGGAGATCGCCGGCTGGGGCGACATCGACCTGCTCGCCCTGTCGGGCCTGCGCGCCGATGGCGTGCTCGCCGCCTGCGGCGCTTCGATCGTTTTCGCCGATTCGTCGCGACTCGCCGCGCCTTATGTCGACCTCGGCCTCGCGCTCCGGCGCCATCGCAGCATCGAGCGGCGCATGAAAAGGCTGGCGGCGCATGGACCCTTGCGCCTCGAAGCGGTCGCCGGCCCGGCCGCCCGCCGCGAGGCCGCCGAACAGGCGCTCGCCTTCAAGAACGCGTGGCTGCGCCGGCGCTGGCGCCACAGCGCCGCGCTGTCCGCCCCCGAAGTCGTCGCCAGATCGG
>JAJYCZ010000250.1 GCA_021777915.1 Pseudomonadota bacterium
CGTGCGCCGACGATGGCGTTGAATAGGCGCTGCGTTTCTTCGCTACGGAAAAAGCTTCACCGCGCGGCATCGAACACGAGGCCGTAGATGCGCTTAATCCATCCTTCGTTGGCGAGGCGACAAAATTTGGATAAGCCTCACAAGGGAAATACGAGGGCATTAGCGTTATCGCGGTCGTGGAAAAATTTATGCCGACCACTTGGGACGTTCTGGTGATTGGCGGCGGCGTCGCCGGTCTGTCCGCGGCCATCGCCGCGAGGCGACTCGGCGCGTCGGCGCGCCTTATCGACAGCGCCCCTCAGGGGCTGCGCGGAGGCAATGCGCGCCACGCGCGCAATTTTCGCATCGCCCACGCTACGCCCAACCTTTATGCGCCCGGCGCCTATGCGGTAGACGAGTTCCTGTCGGAGCTGGTCATGACAACGGCAGGTCAGACCGATATGGAACTGGCCCACTCGCTGATCGCGGACACCACGGATGTCATAAAGTGGCTCACGGCCAACGGGGTTTCCCTGCAAAACCCGGCGATCGGCGCGATTCCTTTTTCCCGCCGCACCGCTTTCCTGCTGGGCGGCGGCAAAGCCATGATCAACGCGCTCTATGAGACCGCTGCCCGGATCGGTGTCGCGACCGACTACGACAGCGAGGCGAAGGACCTCCGCGCGAACAGTGACTGGACCTGGGAGGTAGAAATTCGCAACGGCGCCGCAACGGAACGCGTGCACGCGCGCACAATCATCGCCGCATCCGGCGGCCCAGGCGCGGAGCCGGAATGGTTGCGCGCCCATTTCGGCACGCAGGCGGAAGGTTTGATGATCCGGGGCGGCGCTTTTTCCGACGGCGAATGGATGAAAAAGCTGATCGAAACGGGCGCGCAAACCGTCGGTAATCCCTCCTCCGGCCACATGGTCGCGGTCGATGCGCGCGGACCGAAGGCCGACGGTGGAATTGTCACCCGGATCGCCGCCATCCCCTACGGGCTGGTGGTGGACCGCAATGCTGTCGCGGTCGAATCCCCTGGCGCCGGATCGGGTCGAACTCACCATGCAAGGTGGGGCGCCAGGATCGCGCAATGCGATGGCGGGCGCGCCTTCCTCATTCTGGACGCCGTTGGGCTGAACCGCGCGCCGCCGACCGCGCTGGCGCCGATACTCGCCGAAACGATTGCCAGTCTGGCCAACACCCTCGGTCTCGACCGCGTCGCGCTTGCGCGCACGGTCGAGGCCTCCAAGCAGCTTGCTGGGCCGCCCTTCTTCGCCTTTCCTATGCGCGCGGGCCTGACCTTCGTGCATTTCGGACTGGCCGTGGACGATCGGATGCGCGTAAAAATGCGCAATGGACGGACATTCGCGACCCTTTTCGCCGCCGGCATGATCATGGTGGCCAATATTTTGCCGCGCGGCTATCTCGCCGGCTTGGGGATAACGCTTTCGGTCGTTTCCGGGCGGCGCGCAGGGGAGGCGGCGGCGCGTCATGCCCTCGCCTGAACTCACCCGAGAAGAAGCCGGGCGCGTTCTGAGGCTCTGCGCCGCCTGCATGTATTGCGACGGCCTGTGCCCGGTCTTTCCGGCGCTCTCCGGCAAACATGAACATTCCCTTGCCGATATGAGCTATCTTGCCAATGTGTGCCACAATTGCCGGGCCTGCTGGCATGCCTGCCAATATGCGCCCCCGCATCCCTTCGCCGTGAATGTTTCCGCCACGCTCGCCGCCCTTCGTCAGGACTCCTATGCGGATCACGTCTGGCCGCGCGCGCTGGATCGGGGCTTTCGCCATCCGGCGCTTGCCGCAGGGATTTTTGTAGCGGTCGCGCTCGCGGTCGTGTTGATCGTTCTTGCACCGCACAGCTCGTGGGTCGCGCTCCATGGGGCGCGCCTGGGTCCCGGTTCATTTTACGCTGTCGCGCCCTTGGGACTAATGATCGGCCTTGCGGGCGCTTCGGCCGGCTGGGCGGTCTTGAGCCTCGCGATTTCGACGCTGCGATTCTGGCGCGCGATATCGCTCGAAATGGAGCCTCGCGTCCGGCTGGGCGCCCTGTGGCTCGCCGCGGCGGAGATCGTCACATTGCGCTATCTCGACGGCGGCGGAGTAGGGTGCAACGATTCCGGCCCGCAATTTTCGCAGCGCCGACGAATTTTCCATCAAATCATGGTAGCGGGCTTCGTCCTGCTTTTTGCGGCGACGCTTGCCGCCGCTTTCTTTCAGCATGTCCTCGGCGTCATGCCGCCTTTCGCGCGGACGAGTCTTCCCGTCGCTTTTGGCGTCGCCGGCGGCCTCGCCGTCCTCGCCGGAGCGGGCGGGCTGCTCGCCATCCAGGCCAGTTCGGATCGCGAGCCATCCCAGCGCGGCGAGACGCTCCTTAATCTCACCTTTCTGGGCCTGATCAAACTCACGGCCCTGAGCGGCCTGGCGCTGCTTGTGTGGCGCGACACGGCGGCGATGGGATTGCTGCTGGCGCTGCATCTCGGTCTGGTGATGGGCTTTTTCGTGGCCCTTCCGGCAAGCAAGGCTCTGCACGCCCCTTTCCGCGCGGCGGCGATCCTGCGCTCAGCTGCCGAGCGTCTGTCGCGCGGCCGCCGCCAGGCCCGAAACGACGCGACATTTGAGTGAGCTAACGCGCGATTTTCAACAAGCCGTCGATGGCGACAATAACGGGATCGGCGCGGCTCTTCGCGGAATGTCCCGGAAGGCTTATCTTCCTTGCGGGCGGTCCGACCCCCTCGGGGACGTCCCTCGTCGCTCTCGTCGTTATCCCTTTTTCGACATTCGGGAGTAGTCGTTATCGTGCCGTTCCGACGCCAGACGACGCCGGAACAGCAGAGAAATTTGCGTGCGTTCTCTCCTCGGGCGCCTGCGGCGTCTCACGTCACGCCGATGCAGCACACGGTTTCGGCGCCTTCGTCCCAACCATCCCAAAGAAAGTCTTCATGACGCCCATCGGCGATCAGACGCAGAGCGTATCGGACTTGCTCCTTGTAAAACTCGCAAAACGCGCCTTTTTGCGTCATGCCTCCGTTCATTTCATGCGCTTCCGCCGGGCACGGCGAGCCGCAGAAATGGCGGATGACGCAAGTGTCGCAGCCTGGAATATCCTCGACCTTCCGGCCCGTCACCTGACGAAAAGGCGCGCTGTCGAGGATGTCCTCGATCGGCTGTCTGAACAAGTTGCCGCCGTTGAAAGCGGGGAGGCCGATGAATTCGCTGCATGGGAACAGATCGCCGCCCGGCGCGAGGGCGAAAAAGCTGCGACCGCCGCCGCAGGGTGAAATGTCGCACATCAGCCGCCGCGCCGTTGGCGCCAGGATGGCGATCAGGATATTGGCGAAATTGGCGACAACCAATTTCCGTCCTGTTTCCAGATACAGCTGATGCGTTCTTTCCAAGGCGGCGATATAACCTGCCGCCACCTCCGCGTCGCCGCCGTGAACCGTGCGCGCGCCCGGCATAGTGCAACGGGTGACGTTGAGCATGCAGGCCGGCACGTTCCGCTCATGGAAGAACTCCACCATCTCAGTCAAATGAGGCAGGTTTTCC
>JAJYCZ010000251.1 GCA_021777915.1 Pseudomonadota bacterium
CCTTCCTCCGCCATTCATGTCGGGACGGCGATCGCCATTCGCGGCGGCGGGCTGGCGGCGCCGGCGCTTCACGACGTCGACCTGCTTTCGCCCGATTTGTTGATGACCCGGCTTCGCGACCTTGTGCAGAGGATGCGGGCGGGCCGTATCCGCGGATCGGAGATCGCGGACGCCACCATCACGGTCTCCAGCCTTGGCGAACGGGGCGTCGACGCCTTGTTCGGGATCATCTATCCGCCGCAGGTCGCGCTGGTCGGGCTCGGCGCGATCCTCAGGCGGCCCTGGCTGGTCGGGGACGTCGTCGAGGCGCGCCCCGTCGCGACGATCACCCTCGCGGCCGACCATCGCGTCAGCGACGGCCACGCGGGGGCGCTGTTTCTCGCCGAGATCGGCAAACTTCTTCAGGAGCCCGAAAAGCTATGAACGAGAACGAAATTCGCGCCGCGTTCCTGGAAGAACTCAGGAATATCGCGCCGGAAGCGGACTTGGCGAAGCTCGACCCCTCCGCCGATCTCCGCGAGGCGCTCGACATCGACTCGATGGATTTCCTCAACCTCATGATAGCCATTCACCGCCGCCTCGGCGTCGACATTCCCGAGCTCGATTATCCGAAGCTCGCGAGCCTTGACAGCGCCCTGCGTTATCTCCGCGACAGGGTCAAATAGCTCCTTGCGCGCATCAAGAACCCATACGGAGCGCCGCGTCTCTCGCCACGGTCAGGATGATGGCGAAATCAGGCCAATGGCGGACCACCGCCGACGGAATGGCCGCGACCTCGATCATCCAGGGGATCGGCCCCGGGAGAATCGAGCAAGGCGCGCGTGAGGACCGATCCGATGCGGCCCTTGCTCTGGGTGTCGAAGAGTCACGCCAAGCCGGCCGCCGCCTTGCGCGAGATTGGACACATGCGAAATCCGTTCCGGCTGAATCAGGGATTGTGCTATAACATATTGTTTTTAACACATAATCGTATCCAAAAAATTCTGCAACTTTTTGGGATTACTTCTATCGGCGACGCGCATTGCGCATTTGCTCAAAAAGCTCGGCTATCGTCGCCTGTTCAACCGCAAGACAAGACCACGGAAGGCGCGCGCCATCCTCATCGCAACCCACAGTTCGAGCATATCAACGCGAAGGTTCTGGCCTTCCAGAACGGGGGCCTTCCGCGCCTTTCCTCGACTCTACAACCTTGTTTTGTCGCGCCTTCGCTTAGACTGACTGTCATGAGGCTGTCACGCCGTGGTTCTATAATTGAAAAATAGCCAATCCCATCCTTGGGCCACATGACGGGCGTCCACCCACTTCGATCTGAAGGCCAAAGGGAACGACAGCGTCAATTTGCATACTTTGCTCGTGCTGACGGCAAAGACATGTGAAGTCTGATTTCTTTGCAGACCGCGATCGGCGGTGTGTGAAGCTACACGATAGCAGTGAGTTAGCCTGCGAATGGCGTTGAGATCCGCATCCCTCTCTGCCTCCCGTCCAACCGCGCGGGCGGACATAGCCGATTGCCGTGATATTACGCTATCGTTGGATCGCCGAAAAACGAGCTGCGAGCACTGGAAATATGCGTCGGCGGCGGGGCGCGATAGGGGGCCAGATCAATGAAACGTCAGTCCGGCTTTTTGAAAAAGGCGGCGTTGTTCGTCGCCATGCTCTCCGCCGTCCCATTTGTGGCGTCGCGGTCTGCGCAAGCCGAAATGCGGGTCGTCAACGGCCAGACCTACTGGGAAGGCGACCCGGGACCGATCAATCCGGGACCCTATTGGACCACTGGCCAGCACAAGTACGACCGCCACCATTACATGGACTGGACGGGCAAAGACCCGCAGGACTATCGGATGACTGTCTATGCCGAACATTCGGGCAAGGCGCGCTGCGTCTGGCGCAGACGCGTCATCAACACCGAATGGGAATTCCAACACCCTTATCTTCGGGTCTGCCGCCCCAAATAAAGAATGGCAGCATCCACTGACGTGGTCGAGATTTTCTGAATGAAGTCCGGGGGGCGGAGCTTCGCAGATTGCGAAACTCCGCTGTAAGAGAGTTGCGATTACATTACACGCGGTTATAGAATTATAGCGACGCTTACTTTAATGTGCTTCATGGAGGATTTGTAAATCCTCGCCTTTCAGGCGGCGGTCAGCATTATTTTTTGTACGCTGGCCTGGACATTGATCGCGTTTTCCAATTGGCGTTGGCCGGAAAGTCTGCTTCAAGCCGGAACCTTCACTGGCGCAATCTAGTGGATCAATTCTGACATTTGAATCCCGGATGGGATTCCCGGGACGTGCAGGGCGTGCGAGTCTGGCGCATGCGCACCGGCATCTCCCTGTCCCTTTCGCCGCCTGACCGCAAACGGTTGCAGGCTCTCGCCAACGATCGCAACGCGGCGCAGAAGCACGCGTGGCGCGCCGAGATCGTCTTGTTGAGCGCCGCCGGGGTCGGCACGAACGAGATCATGCGGCGCACCGGCAAATCCAAGACCTGCGTCTGGCGCTGGCAGGAGCGCTTCATGCAGGAAGGCTACGATGGCCTGTTGCGCGATAAGACGCGCCCTTCGCGCATTCCGCGGCTCGGGGCCGAGGTCGCCGAAAAGATTGTCGCTCTCACGCTTCAGGACCCGCCTGGCGAGACGACCCATTGGACCGGCGCGATGATGGCCAGAGTCGCTGGCGTTTCGGTGAGCTCGGTGCAGCGCATCTGGCGCGCCCACGGTCTGGAGCCGCATCGGGTTCGCCAGTTCAAGCTTTCCAACGACCCGAACTTCGTCGCCAAATTGCGCGACGTGGTCGGGCTCTATGTCGATCCGCCGGCGCACGCCATCGTTCTGTCGGTCGACGAGAAGAGCCAGATTCAGGCGCTCGACCGGACCCAGCCCGGCTTGCCGCTCAAGAAGGGCCGCGCCGGAACCATGACCCGCGACTACAGACGGCATGGAACCACCACCTTGTTCGCCGCCCTGGATGTCCTCGACGGCACGGTGATCGGCCGCAACATGCAGCGTCACCGGCATCAGGAGTTCATCCGGTTCCTCAACGCCATTGAGGCCGAAGTTCCCGCAGGCAAGGTTGTCCACGTCATCCTCGACAACTACGCCGCCCACAAATATCCGAAGGTCCGTCAATGGCTGGATCGGCATCCACGCTGGACCTTCCACTTCACGCCGACCTCGTGCTCGTGGCTGAACGCCGTCGAAGGCTACTTCGCCAAGCTGACCAAGCGCAGGTTGAAACGCGGCGTGTTCCGCTCCATCACCGACCTGCAAGCCGCGATCAATCGCTTCCTCGCCGAACACAACGCCGAGCCGCGTCCCTTCAAATGGACGGCCGATCCCGACAAAATCATCGCTGCTGTCAGACGTGGGCATCAAGTGTTAGATTCGATCCACTCTCATGATTGCTGACAAGGGCTTTTCGCATGGATTTGGCCCGCCGATTTTGATCGACGGCGGAGGCTCGTGTACGGCGGATATGCGGTGCAGGAAGCGGGATTTGAACGTCGGTCAACAAAC
>JAJYCZ010000252.1 GCA_021777915.1 Pseudomonadota bacterium
GCCGGAGCCGGTCGCGACCGCATCATCGTTCTCGTGCTTGACAACGCCGGTTGGCGCGGGCTGACCAATCTGAAAGTTCCTGACGGAATCCGTCTTCTCTTTCTACCCGCCTACACCCCCGAACTTCGGCCCGCCGAGCATCTTTGGGAGATTCTCGACGAACCGATCATCAACAAACACATCGCCGATCTCGAAACGCTCGAAACCATCATTTCCGACCGCTGCGTCCAATTGGCGAATGATCGCCAAACCCTCAAAGGCAGGACCGGCTTCCATTAGTGGCCGAAAATCGCCGTTGCGAACTAATCAACCGGAAACCGTATGACAACTCAGAAACACGCACGTACCCACCCCGGCAAAGCCGGGGGATCTCTTAAATTTGGTTAGACCTGACGTGCGACCGGCACTGCTTCGCGGACGCATTGCCGCGCAGCGCGGAACAGGCGCCGCCCCCGCTCAATTCGACAGCGTAAAATTTTCCACGTGTCACGCGTTGTATGTGAAGCATAGGAGAACGCGCGTATTGAAGGCACGGAATTCGCCGCTAATGGGCTCGCGACTGAGAACCAGGGCGTTCCGACGCACATCGACGGCCCATGAAGACGCTACTGTCTTGCAAACGGGCACCAGCTGCGGCAACGTCAGCACTGTCAAAGTCTCCATCGGGTGAAGCTTGGCTGACGGCGCACCGGCGTCCGTTAACTAAATGAGGCGATCGCTCGTTATTGATCGCGATGGAGGGCCGGGTGAAACGGGTACTGACCTGCATCCTGAATGATAAGGCCGGCTCGAACAGCGCCGCCGAAGCGGGTGAGCTTATCACAAAGGTTGCGGCCGAACGCGGGTGGGAGGCGCGCGTCCTGAACTTCTCCAACGGCGTCGATCTCGACTCCATCGCCGCCGAGGCGCGCGCCGCCGGCGGGGTGGTGGTTGGCGGAGGCGGCGACGGGACCATCTCGGCGGTCGCCGCCGCGCTGGTCGGCACTGAGGTCGCCCTCGGCGTGCTGCCGTTGGGCACCCTCAATCATTTCGCCAAGGATCTGGGCATCCCGCTTGAGCTTGAAAAGGCGGTGGAAACTCTGTTCACCGGCAAACTGGCCCGGGTGGATGTCGGCGAAGTAAACGGGCGCATTTTCCTCAACAATTCGAGCATCGGCTTCTATCCTCGCATCGTGCAAGCGCGTACGCGCGAACAGCGGCAGGGCCGCAGCAAATGGGTCGCCTTCGCGCAGGCGGCGCTGCGCGTCGTGCAACGATCCCGCACGCTGCATGTCGAACTGCACGAGGATTCCCGTCAGATTCGCTCCTATGACACGCCTTTCGTGTTCATCGGCAACAACCCTTATGCGATCTCAGGCCTGGAAATTGGCACGCGGGCGAAAGTGGATGGCGGCAAGTTGTGGGTCTGCGCGGCGCCCAATGCCGGCAGGCTGAGACTGTTTGCCTTGGCGCTGCAGGCGCTGCTCGGGTTCGTTCGCGATGCGGATCTTTCGACGTTCGAGACGCAACAAATCGAGGTGCTCATGCGCCGAAACCATGTCCATGTCGCAACCGACGGCGAAGTCAACGTCATGCGGACGCCGCTGCGCTATCGTAGCCGGCCCGGCGCTCTGCGCGTCGTCGTGCCTTCCGCTGATTGAAGAGGATGGGCCGGCTTGGCGCGCACCATCGTTCATCTCTCCGACCTGCATTTTGGCCGCATCGACCCGGCGATCCCGCCGGCGCTGCTGCGCGCAATGACTGAGGCGGCGCCTGATCTTGTGGTGGTGTCGGGCGATTTTACGCAACGCGCCCGCATAGCCGAATTCAAGGCGGCGGCGCATTTTCTCGAGGCGACGCCGGCGCCGGTGTTGGCTGTCCCCGGCAATCACGATGTGCCGCTTTACGACGTCTTTCGGCGCTGGCTCTCGCCGCTGAAGCGGTATCGCCGCTATATCACGAACGATCTGGCGCCCTTTTGGGCGGACGCGGAGATCGCTGTGGTGGGCGTCAATACGGCGCGCGCGCTGACGTTCAAGGATGGCCGCATCAATCGGCGCCAGATGGAGGCGGCGATGCTGCGTTTCGCGCATTGCAGCCAGGATGTGACGCGGATCGTCGTAACGCATCACACGTTCGACACGCCCGACCCTGCCGCGGGCGCCAGCGCCGTGCACAAAATCGTCGGCCGCGCCGATATGGCGATGGTCGGTTTTCTACGCGCCGGCGTCGATATCATCATGTCCGGGCACCTGCACAGGAGCGGGGTCGGCGAAACGACGACGCGCTATCCGCTGCCCGGCCGGGCGGCGCTGCTGATCCGGGCGGGGACAGCGACCTCAACGCGGCAGCGAGACGAAGTGAATGCGTTCAATGTGCTTCGCATCGCCCGGTCCCAGATTGCGGTCGACTGCATGGTTTGGCGGCCCGACGAGGGTCTGTTCGGGGTTGCGAACTCGGAACGGTTCATGCGGACTGAGACTGGTTGGTCGCGCATCGGCTCGCCATGAGGAAACAATCGTACTTTCTCCTGGTTGCTGCAATCGCCGCCGCGCTGTTTTGCGGGCTCGCCGTGGCTGTGGGGACAAACCGAGTCGCTCGCTTCGACTCAGCCGTTCGCATGGACCTGCACAGCGTTGCGTCGCCGCCTTTGACTCTCCTTGTCGAGAAGGCGACCTACCTCGGCGCCCTCGGCGTCCTCGCGCTGCTCGGCGCTGTCGCTGTCGCGGTTCTGATCCGCGCTCGACGTCGCGACGCGGCCCTATTCCTGATCGTGACGATGTCGGGGGCGTTGGCGCTGGAGAATGGTCTGAAGTTCGCGTTTCAGCGCGCAAGGCCACCGCCGTTCTTCGGAACTGAGCCGATGACCTATAGCTTTCCCAGCGGGCACGCGCTGTTCTCGGTGTGCTTTTACGGCGCGCTCGCTATCACGGCGTCACGCTCGACGCCGTCGATCGCAATCAAGACAGGGATCTGGATCGCCACGATTTTTCTCGTTTTGGCTATCGGCGCGACGCGCATCTATCTCGGCGTGCATTATCCGAGCGACGTTTTGGGCGGTTATCTTGTCGCGATGGCATGGATCGCCACCGTATTGTCCGCGGAGCGGCGCTTGGCGCAGTAGAGTCGAATTCACCCTAAATCCGGCAGTTGCGATTTTGCGGACTGAGCAGAATCGTACAAGATCAAGGGCATGATGAACGATTCTCTCGATCGTGGGCTTCACCCTTCGGGTGAACAATCTATAGTTGTGGGCGGCGAGGACCTTCGGGGGTCGAGGTCGACAGTTTCGGCGGTCCCGTGCGGGTGGAATGGGACCACGAGGCGCCGATGACGCCGCACGGGCAGTTGGCGTTCTTCATTCATTTTCTGAAGACGAGCGGCGTTTTCGATGCTTTCGTCGCGGACTGCCCGTTGCGCTATCTGAGCCCGAACGCGCCGAAGAAGCGCGACGTGTTGGGTACGGCGATGCTGTCGATGTTGGTTGGCGCGAAGCGCTACGCCCACATTGCTGCGC
>JAJYCZ010000253.1 GCA_021777915.1 Pseudomonadota bacterium
GGCAACAGCGAAAAGCAGGGATAGCGCCGCGGCGGCGCGCTTGGGCGCCGGCGACGGCATGTTTCTGTTCGGCGTGTTCGCGCGCATGGTCACGCCTTTTTTTGCGCTTTTTCGGTAAACGACGCCCCGCCGCCGTTAATCTGCGCCGCCGCAACGTCGAGGAGGCTGCGCAGGCCGGCGATCGAGGCGTCGGCGATTTCCATCACCGGCGCGCTCTGGCTGGCTATATCCGGCTCAGGTTCGGCGCCAGGCTTCGCGGCAATCTTCGAAAGCACGTCCCGGACTGCATAGCGAATGGCGCGAAGGGGCTCGGTGAGGCCCCACCAGATGAATTGGGCCGAGCCGGCGAGAAGGCTTTTATGAGTGCGCCGCGACGTCAGGAAGCGAGGCAGGGCTTCGGAATCGCCATACATGAGTTCGGCCAGGGCGAAATAGTCGCGGGGGCGCATGTCCTCGAATTGGGCGGCGACGAAAGCCTCGGCCGCGCCTTCCTCGGAGCGCAGAATCCTTAACGGGAGGCTCTGACGCGGATGAAGCGCCGCGGGCATCGGCTTGACATAGAGCCTGCCCTTGAGTGGCTTTGCCCCCAGGCGTTCCGGGGGCGCGCCGATGAAGGCGAAAGCGCAGCCGCCGGCGGAGACATTCCTGACGCGAACCGGATAGCGCGCGCCTTCGATGACGGCGACGGCTTCGCGGTCAACGCCAAGGCGCGGATGGCGGTCCGGCTGCTTGCGCTCGGAGACGGCGCCAAGGGCGGCGCCCGCGATCATCATATTGAAGGCGTTCCACAGGCCGACGACCAGCATCAGGCCATTGGCGCCCGGATCGAAGGCGTAGCGCCATATTGCGGCGCATTCGGCGACGAGCAGCAGGCCCCATGCCGCGAAAAACGGCCAGGACAATTCCGACAGATGATCCTCGTCCAGCGACAGGCCCTTGGCGGTGACGTTGAAGGTCGGCTTGCGCGGCGAGAGGACCACTGAGACGATCGCCTTGGCGAGAAAGACGCCCTGGACATATTCGTAAAGCTCCGACACCCACGGCCAGCGCAGCCGGCCGTAAATGTAATTCTGGAGCATCATGTTCACGATCATGTAGACGAGCGTATAGGATAATGCCTCATTGACGTTTGCTACGAAAAGCTTGATGTCGAAAAAGATATAAAGCAACGGCGCGAACATGAAGATGAGGCGCGGCACGGGGAAGAACCAGAAGGTCATGCTGGAAAGGTAGGCGAGACGTTGGATGGCCTTCAGGCCCTTCTTGAAGGCAGGGTTTTTCAGGAGCATGATTTGGAACATGCCCTGACACCAGCGCGATCGCTGACCAATGAAGGACGAAAAGGTTTCCGGCTGCAGTCCAGCTATCAGGGGCTTGTCAACAAAAACGCTGTGCCAGCCGCGCGAGTGGAGTTCGAAGGCGGTTTCGCAATCCTCAGTGATGGTCACGCCGGAAAAGCCGCCGGTTTCGGCAAGGGCGGTCCGGCGCAGAAGCGCGGCCGAGCCGCAGAAAAACGAGCCGTCCCATTTGTCGAGGCCGCGCTGGGTCATCGAATAGAACATTTCGTTTTCAGACGGCATGGTCTCGAAGGTGCGCAGGTTCTTCTCGATCGGATCGGGATTGAGGAAGACGTGCGGCGTTTGCACGAGGAAGAGCCGGGGATCGCGCCGGAAATGGCCGACGGTCTCGCGCAGGAAGGCGCGGAACGGCGCGTGGTCGGCGTCGAAGACGACAATGATTTCGCCGTTCGTGTGAGCGAGCGCGGCGTTCATGTTGCCCGCCTTGGCGTGCTCGTTGCGCGCGCGTGTCAGATATTGCGCGCCGAGTTGCGCGCAGAGGTCCTGCAGCGAGGCGCGGCGATCGCGCGCGGCCTTCGCCTTTTCCGGATTGCGGTCGCCGCATTTCTGGTCCGTGCCGCCATCGTCGAGCAGATAGACGTTGAGTTTGGCGGCGGGATAATCCATCGACTTCGCCGCCGCGACCGTCGTGGCGAGGATATATTCATCCTCGTTGTAAGTCGGGATGAAGACATCGACGGTGGGTAGATCAGCGTCGGCGTCGCGCTCCAGTTTTGACCGGCGCAGCGGGTCGATATTGATGACCAGGCTGATGGCGAGGATGACGACGCAATAAAGTTCGGCTCCGAAGAGGATGGAGCCGAATATGAACCCGGTGGGATCAGACATGGGCGGCAGCGTCTCGGCGCCGCGCCAATAGATGTAGCGGATGACGATGAAGGTGGCGAGGGCGAGGAAGAACTGACGCGCCAACGCGCCGCGGAGGAAGGCCCAGACGCCGAGCATGAGCGCGATGAGGCCGACGCCCAATTGCGCCTGAGCGGCGACGCTGATGGGCTGGGTCAGCATGATAACCGCGAACAGCCCGGCCAGCAGCCAGAAACACAAACGCAACGCGAACGCCATATACGCTTCCTTGGTTCGGCATTAACGTAAAGGAAGACTGTTAACGTCTGCGTTAAGCAGCCATTATAAAAAACGCCACGCTGAGCTTTGTGGTTAACAATCAGTTTTCTTTATGAGACCAGAGCCGATGCAGCGCAATTACCCACCCCCTTGCCACGGGGCCCGATCTCTGAATCCATGGGGTCATGGACCGCAGTGATTTGCAGCAGCTCAGCAAAGAGCAATTGATCGAGTTGGTGTTGCGGCTTCAGCGGCCGGACAAGAATTCGCGCACGTCGTCGAATCCGCCTTCGACGGACAAGAAAGAGAAGCGCGAGAACTCTCGTCCGGGCGGGGCGAAGCCGGGACACGAACCGCACAATCGGCGTCTGGCGGACAATCCCGACGAAATTCGTGATCACATGCCGATCGTATGCGAGGGGTGCGGCGGTTCTTTTCCGCCCAACGCAGAGCGAGAATTGATCGGCGAGTACGATGAGATCGAGATGCCGCCGGTGAACCCCTATGTCATTCGGCATCGGCGCTTTGCGTGCCGATGCGGGCATTGCGGCGCCGAGGCGAAGGATCCAGCGCCCTCGGTGGCGACGACGACGCCGTTCGGGCCGCGCATCCACGCGCTGGCGATTTATCTCAAGGGCTTCCAGGCGCTTTCCTATGAGCGATTGCGCGGCCTGTTCCGCGATGCATTCGGTCTGAGCGTCAGCGAGGGGGCGCTGATGAACATGTTCATCCGCTCCCATGCCGGGTTCAAAGTCGAGGCTATGAAGGCCAAGGCCATTTTGCGCGCCGCCAAGGTCGTCGCCAGCGACGAGACCGGCGTCCGCATTGAAGGGACGAATTCGTATCATTGGGTGTTCCACTGCAAGGACGCAGTGGTGCATCAGCCCGATTATTCCCGCGCCGCCCGCGTCGTGGACGACATGATGGCCGGGCGCGTGCCGGAAGTCTGGATTTCGGATCGCTACTCGGCCCAGCAAAAGCATGGGGAGCGGCATCAGACCTGTCTTGCGCATCTGGCCCGCGACGCCGCATTCGCGTTCGAGCATGGCTCGGACGATCTGCCC
>JAJYCZ010000077.1 GCA_021777915.1 Pseudomonadota bacterium
CGACCAAGCCGTTCATAACGTTCGCGCTGCAATGCGCGCGCGGCGGCCACCCTCGCGGCGACCTGGGCCGATCCCTCAGAAGGCGGCGGCAAGATGAGGTCCGAAGCGCGGATTGCAGCAACCTCGAGATGAAGATCGATTCGATCCAGCAAAGGGCCGGAAAGACGCGCCTGATAAGCTTGGGCGCAACGTTTGGGTTCGCCGCGCCGACAGGAATAGCCAGGCTCCAGCGCATAGCCGCAGCGACACGGATTCATGGCCGCCACGAGCTGGAAGCGCGCCGGATAAACGCAGCGGTGGCTGGCGCGCGAGATCGCAACCTCTCCCGTTTCGAGCGGCTGGCGCATCGCATCGAGCGCTTGAGGCTGAAACTCCGGCAATTCATCGAGGAACAAGACGCCGTTATGCGCCAGGGAAATTTCACCGGGCCGCGCATAGGGCCCGCCGCCGACCAACGCCGGCATGGAGGCCGAATGGTGGGGCGCGCGAAACGGCCGGCGGTCCGTCAACTGTCCTCCCGCGAGAGCGCCGGCGACGGAATGAATCATTGAGACTTCGAGCAGTTCGCGCGGCGTCAAGGGCGGCAGAATCGATGGCAATCTTGCCGCCAACATGCTCTTGCCCGCGCCGGGCGGTCCGTTGAAGAGAATATTATGGCCGCCTGCCGCCGCGATTTCCAAAGCCCGCTTGGCGCTTTCCTGTCCCTTGATCTCGCGCAAATCGGCGAAGGCGCCTCCGGTTTCCCGGATCGCTGGGGTCGGCCGCGATATCACTTGCGTTCCATGGAAATGATTGGCCAACTGCACGAGCGAACGCGGGGCGAGGATAGCAATGTCGGCTGAAGCCCAAGCTGCTTCCGGCCCGCAATCGGCTGGGCAGATCAGGCCTCGTCCCCGCGCGCTCGCGGCGACCGCCGCGGGCAGGACTCCCGACACGGGGCTGATCGAGCCATCGAGAGCCAGCTCGCCCAAGACGGTAAAATCATCGAGCGCGTCGAAGGGAATTGCGCCGATCGCAGCCATGACGCCCAAGGCGATCGGAAGGTCATAATGGCTGCCTTCCTTCGGCATGTCCGCCGGAGCCAGATTCACTGTTATGCGTTTCGCGGGTAGAGAGAGCCCGGACGCCACCAGGGCCGATCTTACCCTTTCTCTGGATTCCGCGACCGCCTTGTCGCCCAATCCAACGACATTGAAGACAACGCTTCCGTTGGAAAGTTGAACCTGGACGTCCACGGGATGCGCTTCGATGCCCTGAAATGCCACGGTCGAAACCCGAACAACCATTTTTGCGGCCCAAATTGAAAGCTTTTTCATTAACTCCGTCACGGACCTTATCATGAGGTCCGGTCGGCCTCACCTCAAATGGCGCCAGGATAGCGCTTTGCCCTGCGCCCGAACATTCTGCGTAATGTTTGGACCCTTCGCCCTGAAAACGAAGACTTTATGCCTCGATAAAAAAGTCACAGCTTTGTCATGCTCGATGCGCTAACCAGTTGTCGTTGTGACCGAGTTCCCGCTGAGCGACGCTCACGTCGACAATTCGCCCAGGAATAGCGCCGTTGCCCAACGCTTCGCCCTCGACGGCCATGGACCGCGCCTCGACCCCCAATCTTTTCGACTTGGCGGCGCTCGCGCTTGTCATAGGGGCGCTGGTCGCCATTGTATACGGGGTCAAGCAAACCAACGCGCCTTTGACCGTTCTCAACGCGACGCCGATCAGCCTCGACCCGTCCCATTTGCCGGAATATGCGTTGCGAACGACAATCCGCATGCTGGCCGCGATGGCGGCGTCGCTGGTCTTCACTTTCATTTACGCGACGATCGCCGCGAGGAGTCGCCGCGCGGAAATGGTCCTCATCCCGATTCTCGACATTCTTCAATCGGTTCCGATCCTTGGATTTTTGACCTTCACCGTCCTTTTTTTCATGAATCTGTTCCCCGGCCGTGTTCTGGGAGCGGAACTCGCTTCGGTTTTCGCGATTTTCACCAGCCAGGCCTGGAACATGGCCTTCAGCATGTACCAGTCGCTGCGCACGGTCCCGAAGGATCTCGACGAGGCGGCGAGGAGTTTTCACTTGTCGTGGTGGCGGCGTTTCTGGCGCCTCGACGTTCCCTTCGCCATGCCGGGGCTGGTTTGGAACATGATGATGTCGATGTCCGGCGGCTGGTTTTTCGTCGTCGCCTCCGAAGCGATCACCGTGGGCGATACGACGGTGACGCTCCCCGGGATCGGCGCCTATGTCGCAATGGCGATCAGGCTGCAAAATCTTGCGGCCGTCGGCTATGCGGTGCTGACCATGCTCGCGGTCATCGTCATTTACGACCAGTTGCTTTTTCGGCCGATCGTCGCCTGGGCCGACAAATTTCGTTTCGAGCAGACTGCATCGGCCGAGGTCCCGACATCCTGGCTTCTCGACCTGTTCCGCCAGACCCGCTTTCTGCGCGCCTTGGCCTTGTCCGTGTCAAAAGCCGCCGGATCGACAACCCAAATCCGCCTGCCAGTTCCCAAGCTTCCACGCGTAAGGCTCCGGCTGAACATCCCGCAGCGGGTCGCCGACGCGGTCTGGATGAGCCTCGTCTTCCTCGGCGCCGGATGGGCTGGATGGCAAGTGGTGGGTTACATTTCCTCCACCCTGCACTGGTCGGACGTTTTCACGGCGGTCATTGACGGCTTTTTCACGCTGCTGCGGGTGACCGTACTTATCGTTCTGGCTTCCGTCGTCTGGGTTCCGATCGGGGTCTGGATCGGCCTGCGGCCTTCAATCGCCGAAAAAGTTCAGCCGCTTGCGCAATTCCTGGCGGCCTTTCCCGCGAATATTCTTTTCCCCGCCGCCGTCGTCCTGATCATCCATTTCGACGCCAACCCCAATATCTGGCTGAGCCCCCTGATGATCCTGGGCACGCAATGGTATATTCTGTTCAATGTCATCGCCGGCGCGACGGCCTTCCCTGGGGACCTGAAGGAAGCAGCGCGGACTTTCCACATCACCGGCTGGAAATGGTGGCGCTATGTCATCCTGCCCGGCGTCTTTCCTTATTATATTACGGGCGCGATCACCGCTTCCGGGGGGTCGTGGAACGCGGCCATCGTCGCGGAGGTCGCGAGCTGGGGGGATAAGAAATTGACCGCCGTCGGCCTTGGCTCCTATATCGCCAACGCAACCGACGCCGGCGATTTTCATCGCGTCGTCCTCGGCATCGCCGTGATGAGCGTCTTTGTCACCCTGTTCAACCGCGTGCTCTGGCGCCCACTCTATGCCTTCGCCGAGAACCGGCTCAGCTTGGATTAAGCTGGTAAATCGGAGATCGTCATGCTCGATGTCGCCAAAGCCGCGCCCGAATCCCCGCTGATCGATCTCAAGGATGTCAGTCGCAGTTTCGCCAAGGCCAATGGCGACAAGCTCGTCGTTCTGGAAAACGTCGATCTGACGATCAGACCGCGCGAGATCGTCGGACTGCTGGGCCGATCCGGCTCAGGCAAGTCCACCATGCTGCGGATCATCGCCGGACTCGTCAAGCCCTCTTCCGGCGCCGCCACCTGCCGCGGCAAGCCGATCGACGGACCGCCGCGCGGCGTCGCGATGGTCTTTCAGTCCTTCGCCTTGTTCCCCTGGCTGACAGTCCTGGAAAATGTGGAGCTTGGGCTCGACGCCCTCAGCGTCGCCAAGGCCGAACAGCGAAAACGGGCCCTCGCGGCGATCGACCTGATCGGCCTCGACGGTTTTGAATCGGCCTATCCCAAGGAATTGTCCGGGGGCATGCGTCAGCGCGTCGGTTTTGCCCGCGCCCTCGTCGTGCACCCCGATCTGCTGTTGATGGACGAACCCTTTTCGGCGCTCGACGTCCTGACCGCCGAAACCCTGCGCACCGACATCATCGACCTCTGGATCGAAGGCCGGCTGCCGATGAAATCGGTGCTTATGGTGACGCATAATATCGAGGAAGCCGTTCTGATGTGCGACCGCATCCTCGTCTTCGCCTCCAATCCAGGCAGGATCGCCTCGGAAATCAAGGTCGAGCTGCCTCATCCGCGTAACCGCCTCGACCCCCAATTCCGCCAGTTGGTCGACAATATCTATGCCCGGATGACCCAAGGCGCCGGATCTCGTCCATCCACCATCGAAGGCATACCGGGAACGGGCGTCGGAATGGTGCTTCATCCGATTTCGACCAATGTTCTCGCGGGTCTGATCGAAGCCGTCGCAGCCGCGCCGTTCAATGGCCGCGCCGACCTCCCGGTGCTCGCCGACAAGCTCCAGATGGAGGCCGACGAACTTTTTCACATCGCGGAAGCGATTCAGCTCTTGCGTTTTGGCGCGCTGAGCGAAGGCGATTTCTTGTTGTCCGACGCCGGCCGAACCTTCGCCGACCTTGACACGGATGCGCGCAAGAAGCTGTTTTCACAACATCTTTTAACCTATGTCCCAATCATCAGCCTGATCCGGCGGGTTCTCGACGAACGACCGACCCACGCAGCGCCTGCGGCGCGATTCCGTAACGAACTCGAAGATTATATGTCCGAGGACTATGCCGAGCAGACCTTGAACACGGTCATATCCTGGGCGCGTTATGCCGAACTATTCGCTTACGATGAAATGTCGGAAATGTTCAGTCTTGAAAACCCGAACTGAAACGCCAATTCATTCGTCCGCTGTTTTTTTCAACGCATAGAGGGCCTCAAGCGCCTGCCGCGGTGTGATTTCATCGGGATTGAGCGCCTTGAGCGCGTCGCGGACCGCGTCCGCCGCCGGCGCTAAAGCCGTCTCGCCACGCGCAAACAAGGGAAGATCGGAAACCAGACGCTCCACCGGCGCGTTGCGGTCGGTCTGCTCCAGCTCCGCCAGAATTTTCCTCGCCCGCGCGATCACAGCTTTCGGCAGACCGGCGAGTTTGGCGACCTGCACGCCGTAGGACCGGTCGGCCGCGCCCCGGGCGACCTCATGCAGGAAAACGACGTCGCCGTTCCAGTCCGTAACGCGCATGCACAGATTGACAAGCCGGGACAGCCTCTGGCCCAGATGGGTCAACTCGTGGAAATGGGTCGCAAAAAGCGTGCGCGAGCGATTGACCTCATGGAGATGCTCCATGACCGCCCAGGCGATCGAAAGTCCGTCATAGGTCGCCGTTCCACGACCGATCTCGTCGAGAATGACCAGGGATTTTGGGGTCGCCTGGTTAAGAATCGCAGCGGTCTCGACCATTTCCACCATGAAGGTCGAACGGCCGCGCGCGAGGTCGTCCGAGGCGCCGACGCGTGAGAAAAGGCGATCGACCACGCCGATCTTCGCCGCTTTCGCCGGCACGAAGGAGCCCATTTGCGCCAGGATCACGATCAGAGCGTTCTGGCGCAGGAAAGTCGATTTGCCTGCCATGTTCGGGCCGGTGACGACCGCGATCCTTCCGCCCGAGGCCGAAAGAGCCCTTTTGGGCGGTCCGCCGAGGTCGCAGTCATTCGGCACGAAGGCTTCGCCGCGCGCCCGCAAGGCCGCTTCGACCACGGGATGTCGGCCGCCGACGATCTCGAAATCAAGGCTGTCATCGACCTTGGGACGAACCCAGTCCGCCTGAACCGCAATTTCGGCGAGCGCGGCGAACGCGTCCACGGCGGCCAGCCCTTTCGCCGTCGCTTCGATCTCAGCCGCCGAAGCTTGCGCTCGGACGACGAAACTCTCGAACAATTTCTTTTCGATCGCGATCGCCTCGTCCGCCGCATTGGCGATGCGTCCTTCGAGTTCCGCCAACTCGCTGGTTGAAAAGCGCATGGCGCCAGCCATCGTCTGGCGATGGATAAAAGTTTCGTTGAATGGCGGCCGGAGCAGCTTTTCGCCCTGAGCCTGGGGAACTTCGATGAAAAAGCCCAAAAAATTGTTCTGCTTGATTTTGAGCTGTTTTGTTTCCGCCAACTCGCAATAGCGGCCCTGCAAAGCCGCGACCACACGTCGGCTTTCGTCGCGCAGGCCGCGCGCATCATCGAGCGCGGAATCGAAGCCCCGCCGAATGAAACCGCCCGCTTTGCGATCGAGCGGCGGGTTCGGTTCGAGCGCCAAAGCCAAATCCTGCGCCAGACCGAGATCGACGCCGGATAAAAAGGCGGCGGTCGCCGAAAGCATAGCCGGTGAACCCGCCTCGTGCAAAATACGCCCGCAATCCTGTGCGGCGAACAGGCCGTCGCGCAAAGCCGAAAGATCACGCGGGCCGCCGCGGTCGACCGCCAAACGCGCCAGGGCCCGAGTCAAATCTGGAACGCTCTTCAACCGCTCCCTTATGTCACCGCGCAAGCTCGGATCGGCGACAAAAAACGCAACAGCGTCGTGTCTCTCTTCGATCTTTTCGAGATCAAGCAGCGGCGTGGCGAGCCATGACGAAAGCATGCGCGCGCCGGCCGAAGTCATCGTGCGATCCAAAACCGAAAACAATGCGCCGGATCTCGCCCCTGACATGGTGCGATGCAATTCGAGGCTTGCGCGCGTCGAGACATCGATCTGCAGGCTCGTGCGGGCGTCGTCATGGCGTGGAAAGCCCAATCTCGGCCGCGACGATTTCTGGGTTCGTTCTATATAGGAAAGCGCCGCGGCGGCGGCCTGGATTTCGGGGCGGGTCAATGCGCCGAAACCATCAAGCGTCGCGACGCCGAAATAATCCATCAGGTTTCGCCGCGCGATATCGCCATCGCCCGCCGCGCGGCCCAAGGGGACCACGGGCGCGCCCGACTCGCTCAACATGCGACAAAAACCCTCGTCGGCGAGGATCGCCTCCGTAGCGACAACTTCCCGAGGGTCTAGGCGCGCCAGCAGCGCCGGCAATCCATGGGCGTCGGTTTCGAAAACGTCGAAATCACCGGTGGAGATTTCCACCGCCGCAAGGCCGAACAGCCATTCGCCCGACGGATCGCGTTGCCGAATCAGCGCCACGAAAAGATTGGCGCGACCGGGGTCCAGCAATTGGTCTTCGGTCAGCGTTCCCGGCGTGACAATGCGCACGACCTCCCGACGGACGACTGATTTGGCTCCGCGCTTCCGCGCTTCCGCCGGGTCCTCGGTCTGTTCGCAGACAGCGACGCGATGACCGGCGAGAATCAAACGTTGCAAATATTCTTCCGCCCGCTCGATCGGGACGCCACACATCGGAATGTCATCGCCGAGGTGCTTGCCGCGTTTGGTCAGAACAATTCCCAAGCCTTTGGACGCCATCTGCGCATCTTCGAAAAACAATTCATAGAAATCGCCCATTCGATAAAAGAGAAGACAATCCTGATGCGCCGCTTTAATGTCCAGGTATTGCGCCATCATTGGCGTGACGCGCTCGGACGACTCTCCCGGCTCCCGACTGCTCCGGCGCGCCAGACCGCGCGCGCTTGCGGTGTCGCCCATTTCATTTACGCCCATCGAATCGCGCGGGTTTCCAGCGTCCATGGCGTTTTCAATTCCGTTTCGCATGTCCGGACGCTAGCAAATGCGTCGTTCGACCGCACGCCGGATCGGCAGTCGAAATCCATTTTTTTAACAATTCTCTTCGACGCTTCGGGGGATAGGCCGGCGAAATTGCTTCTAGTTCGAAAGCAATGCTTGGCGCCGACGATGTCACGCGGCTAAGGTCCCCGCCTCGCCGCGAACCGATACAGACGAACTCCAAGAGCAGACGATGTCCGAAAACAAGCCGCCCCGGGGCAAGCGACCGACATTCACCGACCAGGAAGCGCTGCAGTTCCACTCCCGCGGCAGGCCTGGCAAATTTCAGATCGCGCCGACCAAGCCGATGGCCACCCAGCGCGATCTTTCCTTGGCCTATTCGCCGGGCGTCGCCGTGCCGGTCCACGCGATCGCGGAAGACCCCTCCAGGGCCTATGACTACACCACCAAGGGAAACCTGGTTGCGGTGATCACCAACGGGACCGCGATTCTCGGCCTGGGCAATCTGGGCGCCCTGGCCTCCAAGCCGGTCATGGAGGGCAAATGCGTCCTCTTCAAACGCTTCGCGGATGTCGATTCGATCGACCTCGAGGTCGGGACCGAAGACCCGGATGAATTCATCAACGCCGTTCGTTTCCTCGGGCCCACCTTCGGCGGCATCAATCTCGAAGACATCAAGGCTCCCGAATGTTTCATCATCGAGGAGCGGTTGCGCGAACTGATGGACATTCCCGTCTTCCATGACGACCAGCATGGAACGGCGATCATCGCCACCGCCGGCATGATCAACGCCATGCACCTCACGGGCCGGGACATCAAGAAGACCAAGCTCGTCTGCAACGGCGCCGGCGCCGCGGGCATCGCATGCCTCGATCTGATCAAGGCGATGGGATTCGCTCCCGAAAACGTCATCCTGTGCGACACCAAGGGCGTCGTGTACCAAGGCCGCGCCGCCGGCATGAACCAGTGGAAATCCGCCCATGCCGTCGCGACCGACAAGCGCACCCTCGCGGACGCCATGGTGGACGCCGACATTTTCTTCGGTCTGTCGGCGAAGGGCGCGTTGACGCCGGAAATGGTCAAAACGATGGCGCCCAATCCCATCATTTTCGCCATGGCCAATCCCGATCCCGAAATCACGCCCGAGGACGCGCTCGCCGCGCGACCCGACGCGATCGTCGCGACCGGCCGTTCCGATTATCCGAATCAGGTCAACAATGTTCTTGGCTTCCCCTATATCTTCCGCGGCGCGCTCGACGTGCACGCCAAGACCATCAACATGGAGATGAAGATCGCCGCCGTTCGCGCCCTGGCGCAACTGGCCCGAGAGGACGTGCCGGACGACGTCGCCCGCGCCTATCAGGGCGAGCGCCCACGTTTTGGTCGGGAATACCTGATCCCAGTTCCGTTCGATCCTCGCCTCATTTCGATCGTTCCGCCGGCGGTCGCCCAGTCGGCGATGGAGACCGGGGTCGCGCGCCGGCCGATCATCGACATGGAGGCTTACCGGGCCGAGCTTTCCGCGCGGCGCGATCCGGTCGCCGGTTTGATGCAAACCATCATGGACCGGGTCAGGCGTCACCCCAAAAGGGTCGTTTTCGCCGAAGGCGAAGAGGAACAGGTGATTCGCGCCGCCGTTTCCTTTGTCAACCAGGGTCTCGGCTCGGCGATTCTCGTCGGGCGGGAGAACCGGATCGCCGAAGCCACCCAGAAGGCGGGCATCGAACTCGACGACAAACTGATCGAAATCCATAATGCGCGGATGTCGCGCAAGAACGCCGCTTATGCCCAGATGCTCTATGAGCGCCTGCAGCGCAAGGGCTTCCTGATGCGCGACTGCCAGCGCCTGATCAACAACGACCGCAATCATTACGCGGCCGCGATGGTCGCCGCCGGGGACGCCGACGCGATGGTCACTGGCGTCACCCGCAATTTCTCGACCGCGCTCGAAGAGGTTCAACGCGTCATTGATCCCAAACCGGGACACAAGCTCATCGGCGTCTCGATGGTTCTGGCGCGCGGACGACCCGTGATCGTCGCGGACACTGCGATCACGGAAATGCCGGAGGCGGAGGATCTCGCCGATATCGCCGTCGAAACCGCGGGTTTCGCGCGCCGCCTCGGCTATGAGCCGCGCGTTGCGCTTCTCGCCTTCTCCAATTTCGGTCATCCCCCCGGCGAACGCTCGGCCCGGGTCAAGGAAGCCGTCCATCTGCTCGACCAGCGCCGCGTCGATTTCGAATATGACGGCGAAATGGCCGCCGATGTCGCCCTGAACAAGGAAGCCATGGCGCTTTATCCGTTCTGCCGCCTGACCGACACTGCCAATGTGCTCATCATGCCGGCGTTTCATTCCGCGTCGATTTCGACCAAGATGCTGCTTGAACTTGGCGACGCCACCGTGATCGGCCCGATGCTCGTCGGCATGGACAAGCCCGTCCAGATCGTCCAGCTCGGCGGAAAGGATTCCGATATCGTCAATATGGCGGCCATGGCCGCTTTCAAAGCCGAGCAGTGAACTTTCGCCGCCACAGGTCGTCCAGGTCGCGCCAAAGCTCGCGCCAAGGGTTGCGCGAAGTTTTGGCGCGCCTATAGTCCCGCCGATTTTTCACCGGATCGAAACCCAATGTTGAAACCCTCGAACGACGCCAAAAAGGTCGTCCTCGCCTATTCCGGCGGCCTCGATACCTCCATCATCCTAAAATGGCTGCAGTCGACCTATGGCTGCGAGGTCGTGACTTTCACCGCCGACCTCGGCCAGGGGGAGGAACTGGAGCCCGCCCGCAAGAAGGCCGAGTTGCTGGGCATCAAGCCGGAAAACATTTTTATCGAGGATCTGCGCGAGGAATTCGTTCGGGATTACGTTTTTCCGATGTTCCGCGCCAACGCCCAGTATGAGGGCCTCTATCTGCTTGGCACTTCAATCGCCCGGCCACTGATTTCGAAAAAGCAGATCGAGATCGCCCGTAAGGTGGGCGCCGACGCGGTCTGCCATGGCGCGACCGGCAAGGGCAACGACCAGGTCCGATTCGAATTATCTTATTATGCGCTCGAACCGGACATCAAGGTCATCGCTCCCTGGCGCGAATGGGATCTGTCCTCGCGCACCGCGCTGATCGATTTCGCTGAAAAGCATCAGATTCCGATCGCCAAGGACAAACGTGGCGAATCGCCCTTTTCCACCGACGCCAACCTGCTCCACACCTCGTCAGAGGGAAAAGTTCTCGAAGATCCCGCGCAGGAAACGCCAGATTATGTCTATTCACGCACCGTCGACCCCGAAAACGCGCCCGACGAGCCGACCTATATCGAAATCGATTTCGAAAGGGGCGATCCCGTGGCAATCGACGGCGAAAGGCTCAGCCCGGCGACGCTGTTGGCCAAACTGAACGATCTTGGTCGCGTCAATGGCGTCGGCCGGCTGGATCTCGTCGAGAACCGTTTCGTCGGCATGAAATCGCGCGGCATGTATGAGACGCCGGGCGGAACGATCCTCTATTTTGCGCATCGCGGGATCGAATCCATCACCCTC
Source organism: Pseudomonadota bacterium (assembly GCA_021777915.1). GTDB lineage: Bacteria > Pseudomonadota > Alphaproteobacteria > Rhizobiales > Beijerinckiaceae > Rhodoblastus. Next base: position 10,944 of record JAJYCZ010000077.1, read on the forward strand.
GACCGCGGCGCCGCCCACCTCAAAGACGAGCTGATGCCGAAATATGCCGAGCTGATTTACAATGGCTTCTGGTTTGCGCCCGAACGCGAATTGCTCCAGGCCCTGATCGACAAGAGCCAGGAAAACGTCACCGGCCGCGTGCGCATGAAGCTGTACAAGGGGAATGCTTCGGTGGTCGGACGCGAGAGCCCCTATTCGCTCTATGATCAGGAACTCGTCACCTTCGAGGAAGGCGCCGTCGCCTATGACCATCGCGACGCGGCGGGCTTTATCAAACTGAACGCCCTGCGCTTGCGCACTTTGGCCAAGCGCCGGCAAAAAATCTCCAGGAATTGAGCCGGATGGCGCCGTCCGGTCGATTTGGTCTGGCGGCGCCGTAAATTTGACGCCACTATCTGATCACTCGCTCATCGCGTTCCAGGATCACGATTGATGTGGCGTGTCTTCCTAGCAATATTGGCGGCGGTCGCCGGGCTGGCCGCCGTCGCGACCATAGGCCTTTATTTTTATGAGCGGCCGACCACGCTGCGCATCGCCGTTCCTCGTGGCAGCGATTATCAGAAGTTGCTGGTTATTTTAAATCAGGAATTCGTCCGCGGCCGCAAGAACATACGGTTCCGGATCGTTCCGACAGGCGACGAAAAAACCGCATCCAAGGCGATCAGCGAAGGCCACGTCGATCTGGCTGTCGTACGCTCCGACATTTCGATGCCGACCAATGCCGAGACCGTTCTTATCTTCGCTCATTATTCATCCGTGGTGGTCGCACCTCCAGGAAAACGCTTTGCGAATTTTGCCGACCTCCGAGGAAAAACCATCGCAGTCGTGGAAACGGAAACCTCCGGCGACGCCAATCGCAATCTCCTGGCCATGATCGAATCGGAATATTCCCTCGCGCCCGGCGAGATCAAAACGGTCAGCATCGCCACGAATGATCTCGCCAAATTGCTCCGAGAACAGCCGATCGACGCTCTGTTCGTCGTTGGTCCGTTCGATTCGCCGCAGATCTCGGACGCCATAAAGATCATCTCCGGCGACGGCGCGTTGGGCGCGCCCGATTTCATCCCCATCCTCGAAGCGTCGGCGCTCGCCGAAAAATTTCCTGGTCTTGAAGCGAATCAAATCCTTCGTGGCGCGTTTGGTGGTTCGCCGCCGCGCCCTTCCCAGAATATCGAGACTGTCGGCGCCACGATGCGCCTTGTCGCGCGGAGCGATCTCGACAATTCGACCGTCGGAGACGTGACACGGCAGGTTCTCGCCAATCGTGCTGTCGCGGCGTCGACGGTTCCCATCGCCAACCACATCGAGGCCCCAAGCACCGATAAGGGCAAGCTTCTTCCGACACACCCGGGCGCCGCAGCTTTCCTGGACGGCGAAGAAGAGACGTTCTTCGATAAATACAGCGATATGATCTATATCGGGGCGATGGTTGGAAGCATCATCGTTTCCGGCCTCGCCACTTTGGCAAGCCGCATGGCTGTATCCGGGCACGCCCGTTTTGATCAGGTGCTGGAGACGGCGCTGCAGCTACTCAAATCCGGCCGCGAGGCCGACAGTCCTGAGGCGCTGGCCAAGCTCGAGATCGAGATCGACGAAATCCTCACCCGATCGCTCGCTGCGGCGGCAACGCCGAAGCTCGACAATCATCAGCTGGCGGCGCTGACTCTCGCCGTTCAGCAGGCGCGCCTCGCCATCGCCGACCGGCGAAGCCAACTCGGCGCAAGGCCCTCGTCGCAGCCTCCCGCTTGATTGCGGACCCATGCGTTGGCGTCGGATCGGGCTCAGCGGTTTCCAATCGGACGATTTTCCTATAGATCAAGCGCCAAATGACAAGCCTGCGCGGGAGTCTGGTGTTTCAATCGCCAATTTCTCCGAGATGCAGTCCCTTCCAAGTGACGCTCAGGCGGCACATTAACGTCGCCTGCCGACCCAACCGGCAGGCCAATCTTTCGGACACCCATGAAACTGCGCAACATCGCCATCATCGCCCATGTCGACCATGGCAAGACCACACTGGTGGACCAACTGCTCCGCCAATCCGGCGCCTTTCGCGAGAACCAGCGCGTGGCCGAACGCGTCATGGATTCCAACGATCTCGAACGCGAGCGCGGAATCACCATTCTCGCCAAGGCGACCTCGGTGGTCTGGAAAGACACAAGAATCAACATCGTCGATACGCCCGGCCACGCCGATTTCGGGGGCGAAGTCGAACGCATTCTTTCGATGGTCGACGGCGCCATCGTTCTGGTCGACGCCGCCGAAGGCCCCATGCCGCAAACCAAATTCGTCGTCGGCAAGGCGCTCAAGATCGGCCTGAAGCCGATCGTCGCCATCAACAAGGTGGACAAGCCCGACGCGCGACCGAGCGAAGTGATCAACGAAGTCTTCGACCTGTTCGCCGCGCTCGACGCCGACGATGAACAGCTCGACTTCCCGATTCTTTATGGCTCGTCGAAACAGGGCTGGATGGCCGACAGTCCCGACCAGCCGACACCCGATCTCGCGCCCTTGTTCGATCTCGTCCTTGATCACGTCCCTGAGCCCAAGGTCGAGGAGGGCGGTTTCCGGATGCTCGGCACTCTGCTCGAATCCAATCCCTATCTTGGTCGCATCATCACCGGCCGGATTTTTTCGGGTTCGATCAAGCCGAATCAGGCGGTCAAAGTGCTCGATCGGATGGGCAATGTCGTCGAGCAGGGCCGCATTTCCAAGATTCTCGCCTTCCGCGGCATCGAACGCCAGCCGATCGACGAAGCCGAAGCAGGCGACATCATCGCTGTCGCCGGGCTCGAAAAATTCAACGTCGCCGACACGTTGAGCGCGCCCGATGTGACGGAGCCCCTGCAGGCCCAGCCGATCGACCCTCCGACCTTGTCCATGACCTTCCTCGTCAACGATTCCCCGCTCGCGGGAACCGAAGGCGACAAGGTCACCAGCCGGGTCATCCGCGACCGCCTCTACAAGGAAGCCGAAGGCAATGTCGCGCTGAAAATCGAGGATTCGCCAGGCTCCGATTCCTATATCGTGTCGGGACGCGGCGAATTGCAGCTGGCGATTCTCATCGAAACCATGCGCCGCGAGGGCTTCGAGCTTGGGATTTCCCGTCCCCGCGTCGTCTACAAGAAAGCGGAGGATGGAACCCGGCTCGAACCGATCGAGGAAGTCGTCATCGACGTCGATGAGGAATTTTCCGGCGTCGTGGTCCAGAAAATGTCGGAACGCAAAGCCGAAATGATCGAGATGCGTCCATCAGGCGGCAATCGTCAGAGGTTGGTGTTTCATGCCCCGACCCGAGGCCTGATCGGCTATCAGGGCGAATTGTTGACGGACACGCGCGGCACCGCGATCATGAACCGTCTGTTTCACGATTACGCGCCCTATAAGGGCGACATCCAGGGGCGGCGCAACGGCGTGCTGATCTCGAACGACGCGGGCGAAGCCGTGGCCTATGCGATGTGGAATCTCGAAGACCGTGGACCGATGATGATCGAGCCCGGATGGAAGGTCTATCGCGGCATGATCGTCGGTCAGCACACGCGCGAGAATGACCTCGAAGTCAATGTTCTCAAGGGCAAGAAGCTCACCAATATCCGCGCCGCCGGCAAGGACGAGGCGGTGAAACTGACGCCGCCGATCCGGATGACGCTCGAAAAGGCTCTGGCCTATATCGAGGACGACGAGTTGGTGGAAGTCACGCCCAAGTCCATCCGTCTTCGCAAGACCTTGCTCGATCCCAACGACCGCAAGCGCGCCGAACGCGCCAAGGAATAAAATTTTCAGCCCATCCGCCGCCGGCCCCGGATAGATGTCGGGCGGCGGGCGATTCCGTTATCGTCTTTTGAGGTCCTTTGTCCCATGGAACCAAGGCCGATCGCCCCTATGTTCGGCCGCGAAGGCCGCAATTTACGGATCGAAACGCTGACGCAATTGCGCTGGCTCGCGCTGTTCGGACAGCTTTTTACGGTTTTGGCGATCGCTTTCGGTTTCAAATTCGACATTCCGCTGCGTTGGTGTCTGACGGTAATCGGCGCATCGGCCGCTTTAAATGTTTTTGTCGAACTCTATTATCCTAAATCGCTTCGGCTCGAAGAACGCCCGGCGATGGCCCTGCTGGCCTTCGATATTCTTCAGCTTTCAACCTTACTTTTTTTGGTTGGAGGCCTCGACAATCCGTTTTTCATCTTGCTGTTGGCGCCGGTCACCATCGCGGCAGTCTCCCTTCGCCCGCGCCAGATTTTGGCGATCGTCCTTCTGGCTCTGGTTTGCGCCGGCCTCCTCAGCATTTACCACTGGCCATTGCCGTGGTTTCCCGGCGCCCCGCTGGAATTGCCGCTGCTTTACCGGTTCGGCGTCTCGATCGCCTTTCTTGTCGCGACCGCGTTCATTTGCACCTATGCCGCACAAGTCGCCCATGAAGCGAGGAATTTGAGTTTGGCCCTCACGGCGACCGAATTGGTCCTGGAGCGCGAAAATCATCTCTCGCGCCTGGACGGGCTGGCCGCTGCCGCCGCTCATGAACTGGGAACGCCGCTCGCCACGATCGCCGTGGTGAGCAAGGAATTGCGTCGCGCGAATTTGCCGGATGAATTCGCCGAAGACATCGACCTGCTCAACGAGCAAGCGCAACGATGCCGGGACATCTTGGGGCGCATCACATCCCTCGCTTCAGAAGATCATCCTCAGCTCGACCACCTCAAACTGCGACATTGGATCGAAAATATCGTTTCTCCTTTCCGTCGGCGCCTCGTCGCCATCGAGATCAATATACAGGGCGAAGGAGACGAACCGGTTGTCGCCAACAATCCGGCGCTCGCCTACGGCATCGGCAATTTCGTCGATAACGGACTCGATTTCGCCGTAACCAAGGTTACCGTGACCGCCTCGTGGACAAGCGAGAAAGTGGAAATTCGGATTTCCGACGATGGCCCCGGATTTCCCAATGAAATTCTGACGCAAATCGGCGAGCCTTATCTCAAGGGAAAAGCGAATCGCCGTTTGAAGGCAGGAAATATCGCGGGAATGGGCTTGGGGATTTTCATTTCCAAGACCTTATTGGAGCGAACCGGCGCCAAACTCCATTTCGCGAACCTCGGTGGGGCCATCGTGGAAGTCGTTTGGAGCCGACAACAATTGGAGACCGGCCCAAAATTTTCACTTTCTCACTTGTCATCCGCTCCAGACCGCCTTTCATAGAGGCTTCGAAAAGCCGGGGTTGCGGGTCGGCCTATCGTGAACAGGCCCGATCAGAGGCGCATCGTGGAGAATGGCGACGAAATGACAGCCGAACAACCGAACGAAGCACGCCTTTTGTTCGAGAAGGATCCGCGCCTTCTTATCGTGGATGATGATAGGCCGTTCCTCAACCGTCTCGCCAAGGCGATGGCCGCGCGTGGCTTCAACGTGACCGCGGCCGAGTCCGTCGCCGAGGCCTTGGCGGCGATTCGCACTGAACCGCCGGCTTTCGCGATCATCGATATGCGCCTCGCGGATGGAAACGGCCTCGATGTGATTACCGAGTTGAAGACGCGCCGCCCCGACGCACGAGGCGTTATTCTGACCGGCTATGGCAATATTTCTTCCGCTGTGATCGCCATCAAACTTGGAGCTTTCGATTATCTGGCCAAGCCTGCCGACGCTGATGAGGTTTTTCTCGCCTTGATGAACGGCGAAGCGGTGGCGGCGGGACCCGTGCCGCCCAATCCGATGTCCGCAGAACGG
>JAJYCZ010000254.1 GCA_021777915.1 Pseudomonadota bacterium
GTCGCGGACGAGGGCAGGAGGGTGAGGGCGACAGAGCCGATGACGGCGCGACGTGTGAGCTGCATTTCGCCTTTCCCGGGCCGTTCCGGCGCGAGCCTAGCAAAAAGTTCAGAGGATGGGCGCCGGGGTGGCATTTTTTTCGGGAGGGAGTAGTCGACCCCTAGCCGGCGAACTGTCTATTGGCACGAATGGCCTCAGCTTCGTGCCGAGTGGCCATTCGCACCGTTGTCCGCCAGCGAAGCCGGATCGGTCAAAATTCGCATCAAACCTTTTCTGAAGGTGCGACGCCCAGGATTTCCCTGAATGCGCGTGCTAGAATATTGGCCATTTGCGAGGTAGGGGACGGATCGCGTTCCTTGGTGATCTCACGCCAAGGCTTGAGCAGGGTTTCGGTTTCGTTGTCCGAGGCGATGTTCTTGAAAATCTCGTCCACCACTGCTTTCATGCCCGGCCATTGCTGCTCCATCGCCAGACGGAACAAATGAGCAGGATCGACGTGCAAAGCCTTAGCGAGCGCAGGAATCTTGTCTAAAGGAACCTTCGCTTCGCCGCGCTTGAACATGGAGATCATATTCGGTTTGTCGTAGCCAATCTCAGCCGCGATCTCGCGTTGAGTCTTGATACCCGACAGCGCATCAATCTGCTTCGTGAGATATTGCGCCATGGGCGTCTCAGCATAGGGCATGCCGGCTTTCGATTTGGTTTTTTCCGCGAGTTCCAAGGCCATATTTCTCCTCGAATTTGAGTGGTTGTGGTCTCGTTGAATCGGTCGGCTCCAGCGCTTTATCGCCATGATCTGATTTTGGCTTCCAAGGACGCGCGGCACGATAGCAGCCGGTCGGTGTCCACCTTGGCGGATACGTCTTCCCGCTTTTTCCGCCCGAGGAAAAACGCGATGCGCTCTGCGTTCGCGCCGCTCGGATGCGGCAAACCAGCCAATATCCGCGTGGCCCCAATCCCGAGGTGAGAGGCGGCGGATTCGACCGCTTCTGTCACCTTGGGGCCAAGAGGCACAAACACTGCATTTGGCAGGGCGGACATTTCGGCTGCGAACCATTGCATCAACTGCTTGCGCAAGAGCGCCGTCGAGAGAATCGAGGGGGCTCCCGAATAGTTTTCGTTCTCGACGAACACGGGGTAACGCAGCGCAGAGGTGAAATGCACGCGATCAGCGTCGGCACCCCAAAGAGTCGCAGTAGACGCCAATTGCAGAGCCTGGTTCACGCCCACGCTATCGAGCATCGCGATCAAGTTCGTTCGCATTGGCCCTGAAAAGCTGGCGAAGACTTTTGCGGCGCTCTTCGCCGCTTCATCGGTGAAGCCAGATTTCAAGCATCTGCGCGCCTCGAGCAGGGCGTTGCGCATTTGCTGGCGACCTGGCGTGAGCCCGACGATCACAATGTCTGCATTGAGATTGACGTGGTCAAAGGGCGCGTAGGCGACATCAAGCGCGCGGGCGCCATTGTGATCGCCGGCGATGAGGAGTTTCTGCGGACAAGCGATTTCTGCGAGAAGGTCCGTTTCGCCCATATCGCGCAGAATGTTTTTGAATTCCGAAAAGAGGTCGTGGGCCATAGGCTCGCTTTCAATTGAAAAGAGGGTGATTGGCGTAAGCGACCGTGATGATGCGGCCGCCGCAGGCGACGACGTAAGCATTGCGGTCTCGATAAAAGCTGAGGGCTTTTGCAATGCCACTTCCGGCGCGCCGGCGCAGATGAGACAAGCTTTCCTTGGTTAGAGCGTATTTTCTAGCGCCGTCGCCGGCGTCGCGAGACTCGCCGTATTCGATGATGAGTTCCGCAATCATTTCCGGAATGGCGCGCGCGCCAGACCGGTCTTTTGCGTGACGTGTGAAGGCATAGGGCGAGGCCATGTCGATGCTCTCCTGGGCTAAGGGTTTCGATCAAGCTTGCGGGCTATTTGCGAGGTCGACGCGCTCCCACCGCACGCCGGCGACAGTTCCCCAATGTCCGCTTTCGTTCGGGCGGCGCCAGTAAGGCGTCGGCATCTGTTGAAGCTGCTTAAGCGCCTCGTGAAAGTCGTTGATCTGGAATTCCTCGCCTTTGGGGCCGATCGTGTACGACGACCCTCTCCGAAGACCAGGATGAAACATCGAGCCATCGCGGGCGACTGGGACAAATGCCGCCTGTTTCAGCGGAGTCGTCGGCTCAGGGTGCGCATATAGAGGCAGGCTCTGTTCACGCCAGGTCGAGTTCCAGAACGCCGACCGTCCAGCCAGCCACTTGAGCGCGTCTGCCGCGGGGATCTTCCCGTCCTTCGCGGCGAACACTCGATTTTCGCCGGACATCAGGTTGCGGATTCGGCCTTCGGAAATCCCGCCGAAATAAGCTAGTGCGCCAGGTTCGACAGGCTCGTCATTGTCGAGTGCCCAACGGTTGCTTGCGATGGATACAAGCCGCGAAAGCTCATTGTTTGTTGCCAAGCCCCATTGCTCCACGGGCGTCTTCGCCAGTAGCTCTTTGGCTTCTGTCAGAATTGACAGGAGATGGTCGCCCAATTCATCGGCGTCTTCGCTGTCGTGCAGAACAATGCCGTATTCAGCGTAAGCGGCAAGGTCATGCAGTTGCGGGCCGATCTTCCATTCCGAATAACAATTCGAGCCCGCATCCATCAAAGCGGCGCGCCACTGACTCGGGTCTTTGACGATAACGCCGGCGGCGTCAGCGAGGCCGCTGATTATGACAGCCATGCCCGCGTCCGTCTCGCTCTCACCGACAATCCGACTGATATAATCCCCGGCGGCAATGATGAAGTCCGGCAGCGCGTTCGCGGCGTCAAAGCCGTTTCCGTACTGTTCATGGAAAATCTCAGCGCGTTCCGCTGCGCCGATTGTCGTCTTGGCTGGTTGCTTGTCCATCGGGTGAGGCCCAGTGCGTGATAGCGTGAAATATTGCGCATACGCAAAATCGCACATTTTTCCAGAAAGGCAATAGGCGATAATTTGTGATAAAACAAAAAACGACAAATGCCTGATTTGGTGTGCGCATGACGAAAAAGGCCGCCTATCGTGGGCGTCTTTTTTTTGAGATCAAAAGCTAGCTCGTTCTTCGCGCTGGCGGCCTCATGGCATCGGTTTCCAAATCGATTGGTTAGGCGTCCCCGATTGTGGCGCGCAATCGTGATTTGGAAAGGAGCGAACCGTCGCCGCGCATAAACCGCACATTCGCCGTACGACCGCTTCCCCGGCCAATGCCGCTTTTGATTTCTTTGAACGCATTGTACGAACCTCGCGCCAGAATCTCGCCGCTGCTGCCTTCCCGCCGCCGCCGCCGCAAACAAGCAATCGCCTCCATTTTTTTGCTGCTTTCCGTTTGCGCCGTTGCTATAGAGCGCAGCCTACGTGGGCTCCCGCCGGCAGCGGGCGCTTTGGCGCGCGGGCGTGGCGGAACTGGTAGACGCGCCGGATTTAGGTTCCGGTG
>JAJYCZ010000078.1 GCA_021777915.1 Pseudomonadota bacterium
GCGCGGGCGTGCCGACCGCGATGAAGATCGCCTGCGCGCCGGCGACCGAGCCGGGAAGATCGGTCGAGAACGACAGCCTGCCCTGCGCGACGTTGGTCGCGACGATTTCTTTCAGGCCGGGCTCGTAGATCGGCATCACGCCCTGTTCGAGGCGCGCGATCTTGGCGCGGTCGAGGTCGACGCAAACCACGTCGTGCCCGAAATCAGCGAAGCAGGCGCCCGATACCAGCCCCACATAGCCCGAACCGATCATCGCGATACGCACTCAAATCTCCTGAACCCGCCCCGGCCTCGCCGTCATAGATGGATGGCGCTTGCGGTTCAACGGGAATTGGAGCGAGCTGGACGACCGGTCTTGAGCGCCGCCGCGTCAGTGCGCCGGCGGCGGAGGCGCTGCGTCCTTCGCGCAAAACCGGCCATCGCGGGCGCACCGGACTTTACGAATCGCATCGTTGGCTTCGGTGACGGCGCGCTCCGTCTCCGCCGCAAGGCAGGCGCGGTATGAAAAGACCATGGCGACGTAGCGTTCCGTTTCGCGTTCGCACTCCGCCAGCCGCCTCTTGTCGTGCGACAGCGCGGCGACGCAGGATGGCGGGAGGGGCGGCGCGCAGAAATCAAAGCGGGAATGGGGAGATTGCGTCTCGGCGCGGGCGCTCGCCGCCAGTGCGAGCATGAAGGGAGCGGCGTAGACAATCAGCCGGTATGGCGCCCGCCAGCGAAGGCCCGCGGGCGTCTCCGAACGACGGTGGGTCAGATACGCCCGGACTGGAAACAGCGCGGCGGCGATTTGCCGACGGATATGGAACGGGACGCGCCACCCGGCGTCGCCGACGGTGTGCTCAATGGTTCGCAAGCCGCCCGATTTCGAGTTCGGCGCGCGCGACCTCTTGCTGCTCGTCGCGCGCGATATCCCTCGCGTCGACGATGGATTTGTAAACAAGGCCGCATACAGCCAAGGCCGCAAGCGACAGGATCGCTGCGTCGATGCGCGAAATCCCCTGGACCAAAGGTTCGTGCAGGCCAGAAATGGCGCCGACGGTTGGCCAGAGAATCATGAGAATTCTGAATTCCGTGGCGCCCACGCCGATATAGGCCATCTGATGCACGCGCTGGGTCGCGGCGCGGATGTAGGTGTAGGCTGAAAACAGCAAATAACAGAGCAGAACGACCAGCGCGGACACCAGGGACAGGAACGGGGACAGGCCGAAAGCCACGATAGTCAGAACCTGCGAGAACAGGTCGCAGGTGTGGTCGACCAGAAATCCGAACCGCGGGCGTTCTTCCTTGCGGTAGCGCGCGAGCGAGCCATCGAGCGAATCGCCGAACCAGTTGAGGACAACGCCTGCGGCGACCACTGGCAACCAGAGGTACGACCAATTGCACGCGATCAGGGCAGTTGCAGTCAGAAGCGAGCCAAACAGGCCGACGACCGTGAGATGGAGCGAGTTAATTCCGGTCGGAATGCGCGGCAGAATCCAGCGAATCAGCTCTTGCTCGTAGTCGGCGAGAAAGCTTCTGTTCAGCCGGGCCGGACCTGAATGCGACATGATAGCCCCAAATCGATTAATTTAATGCTCGACAAGAGCTTGGTTCGGGGCCTGCCGTCAAGCTGCTCGCACAAATTCCCGGTCAGTGAGGATTTCGCGCAACGATAGCGTGTACCCGGCGTCTGGTTAACAGACGGTTAAGCGGCGCCTGCCTCGCAGCGCGTCAGCATCGGCCCGTTACGCAGATTGCTGCGGCGGTCATCGCCGGTTGCGTCAAAGTGCTGAACAATTGCATGGCCTTATAGAATTCCATGGTTGGCGCGGCCGCCACGTAGATCACATCCTTGTTCCTGATCGCGAAATTCCGGGCGTTGAAATATGTCCCCGCGTCTTTCAGATTGATCTTGTAGACGACGTTCACAAATCGCGCGCCCGGTTCGATCGGATAGGCAGGATCGAGTTCGCGCGCGATCGCTGACGGTTCGGCGCGCAACAGGAACACGCCGGCAGGATCGGCCGAGCCGTCCAGAAGGCCGCCCGCCTTTGCGACCGCCTCCTCGAGCGAAATGCCCACAGCGTCGAACGGAACCAGCGCGTTGCGTCCGGCCGAGCCGAACGCCGTGAAGGTCTGCGGCTCGCGCACGACCGTGATCACGTCGTGCGGCCGCACGAATATGTTTTCGTCCGGATGGGCGAGAAGCGCCTGCATCGGCACTTTGGCGGTGGCGTCGCCACGCGACAGGTCGATGAACACCTCGGGAACCGGCGCGCGGATGCCGCCGGCCGCCGCGATGACATCAAGGATGCGGTCGCCCTGCGCAGAAAGCGGCACGCGCGCGCCGGCGGTCACTTCGCCTGTCACAGTGACGGTGTTGCTGACATTGCGCGTGACCGAGACCAGCGCCTGCGGTTCTATCGCCTTGCCGACGAGGCGTTCGACGACGCTTCGCTCGACCTGCGCCGGCGTCCGTCCGGCCACGTGAATCCTGCCCGCATAGGGAATCGTGATGTCGCCGTCGCGCCCCACGGTCTGTTCGGGAATGGCGGCCGAATGCGATCCCGCCGTGACGCCGTTGATCGAGGCCGACGAGAACAGGCCGCCGGAAGCCGCCTCCCAGACCGTGACGGAAACCGAATCGCCGAGGCCGATGAGGGGCGACGCCGCTCCGCCGCGGCTGCCGAATCGGCCGGACAGGGTCGCATTCGGCACGTGTCTGAGGATATCGACGGTCCGCCCATCGAGATCGGCGAGAAGGTAACGGGGGCTTGATTGGGTCGAATCGGAGTTCGCGCCTGCAATCACCTCGGACGCCGAGGGGCCTTGCGAGGGAAGAGAGGCGCAGCCTGACGCCGCAAGGGACAAACCCAGGGCCGCCGCCAGCTTTCTCGACACCCGCATTTGGACCTTCGCGTTCGTAGGATTTGCGGCTTAGATGCAGCACGCCGCTGTCGGGGTCAACCAGCAGGGGCGTAACCGAAACGTCACGATCCAGCGCCTGCAAGCGACGGAAATCACTTTGGCGTTTATGATAACGGATCGGGGTTGCGTCGCAAAAGACACATAAAATTTGTGGTAAATTTTCTCACACTGTCACCCGAGAGACGCAAGGGCGCCGCGCAGCGTCGCGCAATAAGCAGCGGGGTCGACAGGATGGCAGGCGTCGAGGCGCACAAGGGCTTCGGCCCGAGCGGACGAGTCCGCGCGCGCAAAATCTTCCACCGCAAGAAACCAGTCTTCGGGACGATGCAGGTCAAGATAGACCGGCGCCTGGCCGCCCTGCTCGAAATGCGGAGCGATCGCGGAGGCGATGACGGGTATGCGCGCGGCGAGCGCCTCCGCCACCGGCAGACCGAACCCCTCGGCGAGCGAGGGCGACAAAAGCGCGCGCGCATGCGCCAGCACGCCCCGATACGCCGCCGTCGACAGGCCGCTCGCCTCGATCACCAGTCCTCGCAGCGCAGGATCCCGGATCGACGCCACGATGTCGTCGCAGCGCCAGCCGCGCTTGCCGACCAGCAGCAAGCGTGGCGCGTCGGCGCCGCGCGCGCGCGCGAGCCGGCGCCAGACCTCGATCAGCAGCAGATGGTTCTTGCGCGGTTCGATCGTCCCGCACACGACGAAAAAATTCGCGCGCGCGAGCCGCGGATCGAGCGGGCATGGCCGCCGGAACAGCGGCAGCACCGGCGGCGGCGCGCGCAGGATCGGCAGATCGCGGCGACCGGATTTTTTCATATGGTCGTCGAGCAGGGACTCGACTGCGCTGCTTGCGACAATCGCCGCGGCGCCTCTGCGCGCCAGAAACGCGAGCCTGCGGTCGTGACGCCCCGGTTCGCCAGACCAGAACAGGTCCGGGCGCAGTACGGGCAGCAGGTCGTGAACAAACATGACCGGCCTGATATCGCGCCTCTGTTCGAGCCAGCGCACATGGCGGGGCTGCTCGAGCGGAAAGTGCGAGGCGTTCAGATATACTGCACCTGACGGCGCGGATTTTTCCGGGTCGCGACCGGGGCTGAACCCGTAGGTTCCCAGCGACCGGGCGACGCGGCCAAGGCGACGCGCCTCACGCCGGATCGCGCCGGGGGCGCCGATTCTCAAACCTGCGGCGTCGCGATCCCCGGTCAGCGCCGAGATCAGCCATTCGGGAATCGCGCCCGCGCACTCCTGCGCGTCGCGCCCCCAGGCCTGATCGAGCGCGCGGACCGGATTGGCCAGTCGTCCCGGCGGAAACAGGCGCGGCCCGAGAAACCCGAAGAGCAGCGCCGACGCGCCTCCGCCGGACGGTGACAGAAAGTAGTCGGCGAGCAGCGAATCGATCCAGTCAATTCCGTTCGGCGTCGCGTTCAATGTGCGTGTGGACAGGCGGGACACATCGTAGATGAAATCTACCATGTCGCGTCCCCGCGCGACTGCGGTCCTTGCGCGCTGGGCATCGATGCCGGGCGCCGGCGCGCGCGCAAACGCGAAATGAAGGGCGCCCTCGTCATTCCGGCTGACGCGGCGTTTCAGCGGAAACCGGCGCGTCAAACGGTCGGTCGAGCGCTTCCTCGTCGCACATGATCTGGAAGACCTCCTGCATGGCCTCGGCCTGCAAGGTCCGCGCGCCCGCCGCGTCGCCTCCGGCCGGCCTGAAGGCGCGGCGCACGAGGCCGCCGAGCGATCTGTCCTCGTCGGCGGCGTCGGGCAGGAAGTGGCGCGCGAAGACGCGCATGACATGGGCGACGCCATCGGGCGTCGCCGATCGCCGGTCGGCGGCGAAGTAGCGCCCGGCATGACCGCTGGCCACGATCTCGTAGGCCGGGAAATAGACGACATCGTTGACGCTGTTGACGAGAACGTCGCACGCGACGCGGAGAACCGACTTCGAATACATCGTGGAAACGAGAACGTGCCGATCTTCGGCTGTCGCCGCCAGGGGCACGGGGGATACCGTCAAAATCACCCGGGCCGTCCGGTTCACATCGCGCAGCCGGCCGATGAAGGCGCGCAGGTCGGCGACGACGTCGTTGACGCCGAAATTCACGAATTCATGGCGCTCTGGCGAGAATTGACCGCCGCTCACGCCCGGGCAGACCGGAAACACCGCGCCGTCCCGACGCGAGCGCCAGGCCTCGGTCAATCCGAGCGTGAAGATGAAAATATCGAGGCGTTCAAACGCTTCGCGAACCGCCTGGAAGTGGCGCTGGCGGTCGATCGTGAACTCCAGTTCCGAATTGAAGCCGTCTGGCTGAATGTTAGGTCGAAACGGATCGATGAAAACGCGGTCGCCGTCCCGCCAGATGTCTTCCTCGGGATGCAGCCGCCCATAAGCGCGGTCGAATAATTGAAGGAGCTGACGCGCTGTATAGATATTGCCGTAACGCGCGGCGTAGACACCGTAATTCGTCAGATGCGCGGCCTGCGCGGTCAGAATCGGGTGCGGCGGCTCGGTCACGAGGCAGGGTCGGCCGACCGCGTTCAGATAGCGGCCGATGTGCTGGGCGAAACAAGATCCGGCCGCGACGACGCGCGTGCGTTTGCCGATCGGGAAGGCCGGGCCGGTGAACGGATCGAGATCCCCGTCCGGCGCGCTCCCAACCGCCCGGCGCCAGTAGGCGTAATCGGCGCGGCCTTGATAGGGATGATCCGCCACCGCCCTCACCCCCTGCCCGGATTATCCAGAACGCGTCGCAACGCGCTCGCCACCATGGCTTCGCCGTAATGGTCGTTGGCGTGAGTGGCGTCCTTGCCCCACGCGGTTGCCGCCAGCATGCCGGCGCTATCGATCATATCCGGCTGCGTTTCGACGTACATGACGCCAAGATCGCCGCAGAGGTCCCGCAGAATCCCGCTTTGAACCCGCCACATCTTGTATCGCAGCGTATCCGGCGACAAATTTCGTTGATCGATCCGCGAACGGAAAAATTCCTTCGGATAGGCCAGCACATGCTTTCGCGGCAGCGGCGGCGGGGGCTCGATCTGCACGATGGGAATGTCCGTCGCCTCGCGCAGGGCGCGAAGAATGTCGGTCTTGTCGGCCATCCAGTCGCGCAATGTCTCGCGGATCGCCGCCTCGGGGATCGTTTCGGCTTGCTGATCGCGGGCCAATTCCGGGTCTTCTCCGAGAATGAAATCGAAACGCCCGTCGCGTTGTGCGATCGACAGAACATTGTGCTCGTTGCCGCCGATCGACGTCAGGATGAAACGCGGGGCGCCGTCTCTGATCGCCGCGAGAATGCCGGCATTGAGCCGGCGGCCATCGTCCGTGGCGACGAACGGAGGTTCGTATTGGGGATCATACAGATAGAAGAACCGGCAGGTGAGGGCCTCTGCTGTCGCCAGGCCGTGTTGCGCCGCGAGCGCATAGGCGCCCTTGGCGAGCGCGACAATGTGGCTGTGGCCGAGACCGACGAAATGCATCAGGCGGGCCTGTCGCTCGAAGCAGGCCGGACTTCGACCCCGATCGGCTCTCCGGCCGCAATCGGCCCTGCAATCTGCCTCGAAACAGAGACGATTTCGTAGCGCGCGCCGCCGATCCTTGCGATTCGCCCGACCAGGTTCGGCGCATCGCCCGCCATGGCGAAAGGCGCGCGCACCGCCATCATCGTCCGGCCCTGGTATCCGTAAGCGTAAAAAATATCGAGATCGAGAACGTCCTCTGCGGGCATGTCCTTCCCCTAACGCCCGATCGGTATTGAAAAGCCGGACGGGCTGTCAAGGTTGCATGGTTTCAGCGGGGGAACCTCGATATAAGGCGAGGCGCGACTGACGCCTCCGGCGTCCCGGAAATCAAGCGGAGACACCTGCTGGGATGTTTGAGGCGGTTCATTTGCAGGAGTTTCCCTCGAACGCTTCGCTCGACGAGCGGGTCTGTCCAGCGGCGAGCCCGGATGTCGTCGTAAGACTGCGGTTCGCCGGCAAGGTCGCGCGATGAGGAATCCGGCCGCAGCTCCCTCGGCGCCTCTCGTTCATGAAGGCCGGGATGGCTGGCTGTTTCTGCGCGGCGGGGCGAATTTCGTCACGTCCCTCTATTCGCGCGATTCGGGCAACCTTCCCGACGCCAAGATCGCCCTGTGGCGCAAGCTCGTCGAACGTCGCGCCGCCCGGTGCCGGGCGCTCGGCGTCGCGTGCGCGCACATCGTCGTGCCGGACAAGCTGACCATCTACGGCGACCGGCAGGCCGAGACTCTGGTCGATCCGGATCAGGCGCCGGCGATCAGGCTCGCCGAACAGATGCGGTCGTCGGCGGCGGCCCATACCTACATCGATCTCGTCGCCCCGATGCGCGCGCGACGCGATGAATGCGATCTGTACTGGCGCACGGACACGCACTGGACGCCCGAAGGCTGCTTCCTTGCGTACAGGGCGCTTTGCGAGCGACTGGGTCTCACGCCGGAAGACGATCTGCTCGCGCGTCCGCATGAAACCTACGGAGCGCCCATGGATCTTGGCGGCCGGGTCGAGCCGCTCAGATGGGAGAACGTTCGCGAGTACGATTTTGCGCAGAAGGCGAAGCGCGTCTGGATCAACCGCATCACCGGCTATCTGGAGGATCCTGCCTATCAGGAGGCCATTCACATCGGCGCGCGGGCGCGGTTCGCGAATCCGGGCGCCCGCAATCGACGCCACGTCCTGCTGGTCGGCGATTCCTATTCAGGGCCTGCATCGGATGCGCTCACCGGGATGCTTGCGGAGAGCGTGCAGACGCTGGACTTCGTGTGGTCGAGCGAGATCGACTGGTCGATCGTGAGGAGACGACGGCCCGATGTCCTGGTCTTCGAAATCGCCGAGCGCTTTCTGGCGGCGCTGGCGCGGGACCGCCGGCCGCTCTGGCTGCTGGAACTGCAACAGAACGTCCGGGCCTACCGGAGGCGACGGGACATGAGGCGCGCGACGGACAGCGCGTAACCCGATGAAGGCCCAATCGAAATGGGCGAGGCCGCGCCGCGCGCAGGCTCAACGCATCTGGTCCTGGTAAAGCAGCTTGATTTCGTCCCAGCGGGCCTGACTTCGCACTTCGGCGAGGAAGACGTGTCCCCTGTTCGTGATGCGGCGAAACAGCCAGGCCTCGTCCAGCTCCCCTGGCCCCTCGATCAGGCGCAGGTCGGCCAGACGCGCCAGCGCCGCGGCGACTTCGGGCAGGGAACAGCCGAGCCGGCCGGAAAATTCCGCCAGTCCAAGAATGATTGGCTCGGGCGGCGAACGTTCAAGCGATTCAAGTTCAAGCGCGGTTCGCCGCAGGAGATCGACGTCAGGCTCCGCCCCGTAGGACATGAATGGCTCATCCGAATGGCGGGTCCGCGCGACCTGTCGCCTTTCCTCGATGGATTGATAGTATAAGATACCGTGAGACGCGAGCCAGCGAGAGCCGTCCGGGTCGATTTCGGCATTGCCCGGGTCAGGGCCAATTTCATTCGATCATGTGATGGCGAACGCGAATTTTTCAGTCCCGAATTTGCTTCCCGCGCAGGATGTGCTTCGCGCCGACGAGGGGTTCCGCGCGCTGTCGCCGGAGCCATGGCTCAAACTGTCTCCGGCGTCTTGCCTGCCGATCGGGCGCCCGGTCGAAATCCGATATAGCTGCGGCGCGTCTGACGACGTTGTGCGGCCGATCATACGGTTCATCGGCGAACGCGGGAGCGTGCGGGACGAATTGATGCCCGCGGCCGGCGAGGGATCGGGCGTATGGCGCGGCCGGGCGCCAGCGGGGACCAGAGACATCTGGATCAACCCAACCAATCGACCCGGCCCGTTCGATTTCCGGCTGGAATCGCTCGGCCCGCTTTCGACGGGCGCGCGATTGCGAGCCGCGTTCGCTGCGCCAAAGCGGGCCTTCTTCGCCGCCGCCGCCCGCATGGTCGGGCTCGACGCCGAAGCTGATCTCAATCTGCGCTGGGTTTATGGCCGCGCGGACGTCCAGGATTACCGCACATGGCTGTTGCGCCGCGCATCGCGGGCCGCCAGCGCGCCGGTCGACGCCGGGCCGCTCGCTCTTGTCGTCCTGACGGGCGGTGGATCGACGGCTGATCTCGTCGTGTCCTGCGCGTCGCTCGTCGGCCAGATCTATCGAAACTGGCGGCTCGTCGTCCCTGATCTGACTCCGGAGCAGGCGGTCTGGCTCGACGCCCAATCCGATGCGCGCGTCGCGCGGTCCGGCGCGCCGGGCGCGCAGGACGAGGTCGCGGGGTTCTCCGTGCGCCTCAGAATGGGCGACCGGCTGAGCGCACACGCTCTCCTGTGCGCGTACGCCCATTTTGAACGCCATCCGGAGGCCCAGATCGTCTATGCCGATGAAATCCGGACCGGTCCGGAGGGCTCGCTGGACGCCGTCTTCAAGCCCGACTGGAGTCCAACGCGGCAGGCCTGGGCGCCCTATGTCGGGCGCGCTGCATTCGTGCGCGGCGGCGCATCGCCCGTGGTCGATTCATCGCAGGCGCCAGACCGCGCGATCGACCAGGCGCTGGCCGCGTCGCCCGCCGGCGCCATCGGCCATATCCGTCGGCCGCTGTTCGAAATCGGGCGATTGGACGACACTCCGTCGCCCCGCCGCCGGGCGCCGGGGACGCCGGCGCGTGGTCGGCCAAAGGTCGGCATTGTCGTTCCGACGCGCGATCGCATCGACCTGTTGCAGCCCTGCCTGACCTCGCTGTTCGAAAAAACCTCCTATGCGGATTTCGAGGTTGCGGTGGTGGACAATGACAGCGTCGATCCGCGCACGAGCGAGACGCTCGCCAGGATCCAAGGCCGGGAGCCGCGGCTTTCTGTCGTTTCCAGCCCGGGCGCCTTCAATTTCTCGGCGCTATGCAATCTCGGCGCGGCTTCGCTTGCGGGCGATCTCCTTGTGTTCCTGAACAACGATACCGAGATCCTGTACGCGGACTGGCTCGACAATCTGGCGGAACTCGCGGTCCTGCCGGACATAGGCGCGGTCGGCGCAAAACTTCTCTATCCGGACGGACGCGTGCAGCACGCCGGGGTCGTCCTGGGCCTGGGGGGAGTCGCCGGGCATTTCGGCGAGGGAAACAACGCCAATGCGCCGGGGTGGCTCGGCGGCGATCTGTCGCCGCGGGAGGCCTCCGCCGTGACGGCGGCCTGCCTGATGGTCGGGCGCGACAAGTTCGAGGCCGTCGGCGGCTTCGATGCGCTCAACCTCCCGGTTGAACTCAACGATGTCGATCTGTGTCTGCGGCTCGGCGAGCGCGGCTGGCGCACGCTCTGCGACTGCAGGACGACGCTGCTGCATCATCAATCCGCGAGCCGCAGTGGCGCGCTTCGCCTGCAGAGCGTCTACGAGAAGGAGCGTTCGTATTTCACCGCCAAATGGCGGAACGTGATCCGCGATGATCCTTATTTCAATCCGAATCTGTCGCTTTATGACTATACTCCAGCGATTGGCTGAGGTTCAGCATCCGGTCGCCGGAACTTTGGTCGGGCGGGAAGCGCGGGTTGACGAACCTGCGGCAGGCTGCATACCCGCATGAAATCGCAGGGATCCGATCTCGCACATGCCTGACATGCCGACGACGCGGAAACGAATGCTCCGCCTGGTGTCCGATGCGACGGCGATCATGCGGTCGGCGACAGGGGCGCACGGGTCCGCCGGGCTGCGGCCCGGCGGCGCGATCGTGCGCGGTATCGCCCGTGCGCCATCGCTTGCCCGCTCGACCGTCGAGACTTTCGCATCGACGGCTGGGTCGGGCGGCTGGTGGAGTCGCAGTCTGCTCGCGCTCGTCGTGGCGCCTTCGATCCTGTTCTTTCTTTATGCAGGACTCTGGCAATCGAACGGGTACGAAGTTGAAACTCGCCTGACGGTGCGCGGCGCGCAGGAATTTCGCGGCGCGATCACGGATGCATCGAGCATCATGAGCCGCATAACGGGAGGCGGCCCGGGATCGAAAACAACGATACAGGACGCCTATATCGTTCTGAACTACATCAAAAGCGATGCGATTTTGCTGGATCTCGGTGGGGCTGCGTATCTCGAGAAATATTACAGCAAATCGGACATCGACTATTTTTCGCGATTGTCACAGCATCAGAAGATCGAAAAACTCCTCAAATACTGGCTGACCCGCGTGATGGCGAGCGTCGACACCGTTTCGGGAATCGTGACGATCAAGGTCGAGGCTTTCCGTCCGGCCGATGCGACGCAGATCGCGCAGGACATAGTCCGGCTGAGCGAGAGCCTCATCAATCACATCACCGAGCGCAGCCGCAGGGATGCGGTCGAACGGGCGGAAACGGAAGTAACCCGCTCGGCCGACAGGCTCGCGGCCACCCGCGACAAGCTGACGGCGTTCAGGGACAAAAGCGCGATCATCGACCCGGCGATCCGCGCAAAGAGCGTTGCGGAGCTGATCGCCAAACTGACGGTGGAGAAAATCTCGATCGAGAATTCGCTGGCGACTCTCGAAGGAACGCTGCGCACCGATTCGCCCTCGCAGCGCATTCAGCGCGCGAAACTGGGCAGCATCGACGACCAGATCGCAAAGCTCAATCAATCGCTGACCGGATCTTTGAATGACAATGCCCTGTCGGCCCAGATTGCAGGTTACGAGCGTCTGAAACTCGACGAGCAGTTCGATGAACTCATGTACAAAATCGCGCAGAGCGCCTATCAGCGCGCACACCAGGAGTTGGAGCGCCAGCAAATCTATCTGGTCGTCGTCGTGCCGCCAAGCATGCCGGAAACGGCAACCTATCCGAAGGTCATCGCGAGCAGCCTGCTGCTGTTCGCCGCCCTTTTCGTGTTCTGGTCGATCGGCGCGCTGATCGCTGCGAGTATCAACGATCAAATGGTGTGAGTGTCGCGCGAGGCAAGCTCGTCGCCCCCCTTGAGGCCCGAGGCCAACGCTTCCTCGACATAGGCGTACAGTGCGATGTCGCAATCGAGAAGGTCGACCACGATTCCGATGCGCGACAGGGTCTGCGCCAGAGTATCCACGGTCTGGAAGGTGGTCGGGCCTTCGTCGCCGAGCACGTCGCCGCCGAGAAGATGTTCGAGCACGGCCCTGAACGCCGGGTAGCGTGCGCGGGTGCCGACGACGTCGAGAGACGCCAGGTGATCCAGCGCGAGCGAAACGTGATTGTGCGTCGGCAATTCATCGACGCTGCAGCCGAGCATGCGGACCATAGGACTCATCAACGCCTGCCGTTGCACGTCGTTGATCTGCCGAAAGGCGGTCAGAAGAGCCTTTTGGTCGTTGAACCGCAGATCCCTGGCGAAATCGATGAGGGGGGTCAGGCCGGTCGTGTATGGCGCAAGCAGCCGTGAGGCGTCCGACTTGGCCAGCAGGCTCAGAAACAGCAGCCGCTCCGCCAGTTCCTGGACGGGCTCCCGCAACAGCGCCGCCCGCAGATAGCCGCCATTTTCCAGAAAACTCGCATACCGATTGAAATTCGATCGACCGCTGAAGAATATCGATTTGGAGAAATGGTTGTTGATGAGGACGATCATCGTCTCCAGGGAATATCGCTCGGAATTGGAATAATTCAGGGCGAATTTCGTTGCGATATGCTGCACGATCCGGCGCTGCGGCATGGCGGAGCCATCGAACAGGAACAGCTTGCGTTCGAGATGGCGGCCGGTCTGGAATCGCCGGTACAGGGGAACGCGCGTGTCGGCTTCGACGATCTCGATGTCGTCCACATGTGCGATGCCGGGCACAAGGGTGGAGTCCACATGAAACCCGACCTGCCCGGACCCGTGCAGGCCGAGGTCGCGCACATCCTCCCGCCGAATATTGGCTGCGAGCTGAATTTCGCTTCTGCCTGGGACAAGAATTGCGATGCGGGGCGTGGACGAGGGATTGTCCGGAGCTATCCACCCGCTGATCGCGTCGCCGGTGTCGGAATCGATATTGAAGAACATGGAACGTCCACACCTCAGGCCGATTGGCCCAGACCGCCCGACTCCAAGGCGGGATCGCCTGCAGGATCGCCTCTCGAACGAGCTCCGACCCGCGCTTTATAGCTTGTCGCCGCCGTGCGCCCAAGGCATGCGCCGGTTCGCGAGCCGGCCCATGCCCGTCGCGCGTCGCCCGGCGGAGCCTGCGCCGTTCATTTGGCCATGTTGTCGCGGACAAGCAATGCGATCGCCGCTGAAATGGCCCAGACAAGGAGGCTTGGAAACACGACGATCGACCATTCCCACCAACGGCGCGGATAGGTCGACTCCTGCGCCAGCGTCGGTCGCAGCGAGGTCACGAGATAGGCCTGCTGCGTCTCCAGGTTGATGCGCGCGTTCTGGAACACGGCCGCGGCCTGCGCATATTGCTGGCGCGCAAGATCGAGCTCGGTCTGCCAGCGCGACAACAGACCCATCCGGTCCGCCATCGACCCGCCGCCGGCAGTCGATTGAACGCTGGCGATCTGTCGGGAATAGGCGTCGATCTGCTTGCCGACCGCGCTGATGCGCGCGTTAAGGACACGCGCCATCGGCGATTCCGCGCCGCCGCCCATCTGCGAGGCGAGATCCTGCTCCAGTTTGGCCTTTTCCAGTTGCAGCGCCGCGACCACCTTGTCGAGGGCTTCGCCGGCGGACTTGGCGTCGAGCACGCCCTCCGCGTTGCGGGCGTCGCGCATGGAGAGGGTCGCCTGCTGCAATCGGGCTTCCGCCCGGTCGAGTTCTGCGCGCGAGTCGGCGAGCGCATCCTGCCTCGACCGCATCGACAGATCGTTGACCAGGGTCTCGGACAATCCGAGGATCTTTTCGCTCAGATCGAGAGAATCCTGAGGGGTGAAGGCGCGCACGTCGACGTCGACGATTCCGGACAGCGATTCGATTTTCACGTCGATGCGCTTGCGCCAGTATTTTTCGAGGTCTTCAACGGGTTGGGACGCGTCGAACCTCGAGAAATAGTCCACGTCCGAGCGTGCGTAAATCCGGCGCAGGTCGAGACTCTTGTCCAGCGCCTCGACCATAGCGCGGCCCTTGATGTAGTCTGCGATAATCTGGGTGTCCTGCGCCTGCTGCGATGCGCCGAGGCCAAACAGGCCGCCGAGCGCGTCGAGCGGCGAGGCCTGGCCCGCGCGAATCGCAAACTTGATTTCCGTTGAATATTGCTTGCTCGCAATTGCGCCCCAATAGAGCGATTCGACGACGAGCGGCGTGACGAAGAGCACGAGAAAGCTGATCAAAATCCCCAGTCTGAATTCGCGATGGCCCTTGCGCGACCTTATTCCGGAGCCGCCTGAAATGATGCTCGCCGGCGCCCTCGCCTTGCGCGCGGCGCGCCGAAGCGCGCGCGAGACGCTGTCGGCCGCCTGTCTCGCCTCGTCGACGCTTGCCGGCAGCGTCTCGCGTTCCAGTGTCGCTGGCAGTCCGGCCGTGGCGTTCAGGAGGGCGCGCTCAGGCGTTGAGCTTTTTGTATAATTCAATCGCGTCATCCACCTGCTGGAATTCAAACAGGCGCCCGCCTGCCAATACGACGCCCCGTGTGCAGTAATTCCTGATCGTGGTCATATCGTGCGATATCATAATGATATCCGAGTTTCTCTTGCGCTTGTCGAATTCGATCCTGCAACGGGCGGCGAACCGCGCGTCGCCGACCGCCGTCACCTCGTCTATCAGGTAACACTCAAACTCGATCGCCATCGAGAGCCCGAAAGCCAGGCGCGCCAGCATTCCCGATGAATATGTCATGATGGGCGCGTCGATGTAAGCGCCGATCTCGGCGAAATCCTCGACGAAATCGATCGTCTTGCGCAGATCCTGGCCGTAGACGCGCGCGATGAATTTCACGTTTTCGCGCCCGGTCAGCTTGGGGTGCAGACCGCCCGAGAATCCGAGCGGCCATGACACGCGGACGTTGCGGCGGACGCGGCCGCCGTTGGGAAGCTCGGTGCCCGCCAACAGCCGCATCATCGTCGATTTCCCGGCGCCGTTCACTCCCAGGACGCCGTAGCTGCGCCCGGCCATGAAATCCATGCTGATGTGGTCGAGCACGACTTTCAAATGTCCATGGGTCCGGTAGAACTTGAAAACATTGTCCAGTTGGATCATCGGTCTCCAGCGCCCGCGAACCGGAACGTCCCGGCGCAATCCGTAAAGCGCCTTTGGGACGAAGCCAAGGCGCCGCAATTTTTTGACTGAATTTTGTTGGAGATCCTCGGAATGGGCGCCCGAAAGGCGGAAACAATTCTCCAGTCGGTCCGGCGGCATCTCAGGAACGGCTATGTCATCCTGACGGAACGCGGCGTTGCCGCGCTCTATGGCGCTGCGATGCGGGAGGCCGCCAAGCTGATCGATTCGCCGGTCGGTGTGTTCCTCGCGCCGCAGGACATCGCTCGCGAGGGCCTTGCTCTGGCGAGGGCGCAGGGCGTCCGCGCAGCGGTCGGCGCTGTCCTGCGGCAGATCGCGGCCGAATACGACCCACCGCTCGGCCGCAGCCGCAATCCCGTCAATGAAGCGGCCCGCGGCCAAGCGCCGCGCTATCATTCAACCTACGAATTGACCAAGCCGGATGGCGTCGTGCCGGCCCGGCGGCCAATCAACGACGTCGATTTCGCGATCGAGGTTCCGTTCGCGTTCACGCCGGCGCCGGCGTCGCGCGGGACGGTGGCCGCGATCATCCACGCCTTCTATCCCGAGGAGCTGGAGCCGGCGCTGGCGCGCCTTGCGAACGCGCCCTGCGCCCTCGACCTTTTCCTTTCGACAGATACCGAAGCAAAACGGCAAGAGATCGAGGCGCGGACGGCGGCCTGGTCGAAGGGCTCGGTGGACATCCGCGTGCTTCCGAACCGGGGCCGCGACATCGGCGCGAAGTTCGTCGGATTTCGGGATGTCTATGATCGCTACGATCTGTTCATTCACCTGCACCTCAAAAAATCGCCGCATGGCGGCGCGCCTCTTGCGCGCTGGCGCGACTATCTTTTCGATAACCTGCTCGGTTCGCCCGCCATCGCCGGCTCGATCCTGAGCCTGTTCGACGATCCCAGGCTCGGGATCGTCTTTCCGCAGCATCTGTTCGAGATTCGCGGCATTCTCAACTGGGGCTATGATTATGATCTGGCGCGCGCGCTGATGCGGCGTCTGGGCGTCGAAATCAACAAGGATCTGGTCCTGGAGTTTCCCTCCGGCTCCATGTTCTGGGGCCGGTCGGCGGCGTTGCGGCCGCTGCTCGACGCGGGCCTGACCTATGACGATTTCCCCGAGGAATCCGGTCAGGTCGACGGCACGATGGCCCACGCCATCGAGCGTATCGTTCTGATGGCTGCGGAATCCCGCGGCTTCGAATGGCTGAAGGTCGTCCGCCGCGATCTCTATCCGATGCAGGGAACGGTCCTGCCCGTGAGCGCGCCACAGGACATCGAGCGGCATCGGCTCAGGGTGTTCCAGCCGTGCCTCGGCGCTGTGAACGCCGAATTGCCGCCCTACGCCCGAAAGGTGAAGGAGGCGCGTCCGATCTCGTCCTATCCGTCCCGCAGCGCCCGGCCACGCCTCAACCTCATCGTTCCGACCGTCAATCCGCAGCAGACGTTCGGCGGGGTCGCTACGGCCCTCAAACTGTTCTCGGAATGGGCGGATCGGCTGGGGACGGAGGTTGATCGGCGCATCGTGGTCACCGACGCCGAGATCGAGCCGGACGCCTATGCCGGCTTGTCCGGCCTTACGCCGGCGCCATTCACGCAGAGCCTGGATGTTCTGGAACGATCGATCATCGACGCCAAGG
>JAJYCZ010000079.1 GCA_021777915.1 Pseudomonadota bacterium
TCAAAACCATAGCCAATCACCGAATTGAACCCGATCTTCGCCAACGCGTCCCCAAGATCAGGATCGTCATTCCACGCATTCCCAAAATCAACCATCCAGTCGTCAGAAAACAACGCAGCCATCTCAACCTCCCCAGGTTTGTCATGGTCGCGGACATCGGTCACGCCGCCATCGCCTGAATGACGCGCGCAAACAAACGACGACGGCGCTTGCCGCCCCGTCCCGACCCGTGTTGAATTCACAGATGCGCCGTCCAAACCGTTGATGCTCTTTCAGCCAAGCGCAATCGTCTCCCCTTCCGCCGCATGGTTGGCTGGCGGAGCGTCTTTGTGGTCATATATATTCGTATATTCAATTATTCGGCTTGTCGATAGCATTTGCGGCTTTGCGACGCTTTCAAGGCGAAAAAAATCGTGCGACCGGGACCGGGGCCGCGCCGAAGGCGGCGCGACGGAGAATTTCCGAAAAACAGGGCGCCTCATGCCGCCCCTCTGGCTGAAGGGGGACTCGAGCCCGGGTCAGCGTCCGGTCGCCCGCCAGCCGATGTCGCGCCGGCAGAAGCCGTCGGGAAAACGGATGGCGTCCACCCCGCGATAGGCGAGGGCCTGGGCCTCGGCGACGCTGTCGGCGAGCGCGACGACATTCAGCACGCGGCCGCCATTGGCGACGAGCTGGCCGCCCTCCAATTTCGTGCCGGCGTGGATGACGCTGACGCCGGGGATTTTTTCCGCCGCGTCGATGGCCTCGATCCGTCCGCCCTTGAGCGGCGTTCCGGGATAGCCGCGCGCCGCGAGAACCACGGTCAGGGCGGTTTTCGGCGACAGGCGGACCTGTTCCGGCAGGCGGCCTTCGGCGCAGGCGAGCAGCAGGCCGAGCAGGTCGTCCGCGAGCCGAACCATCATGACCTGGCATTCCGGGTCGCCGAAGCGGGTGTTGTATTCGATGAGCCTGGGGCCGTCCTTGCCGATCATCAGGCCGGCGAACAGGACCCCCTTGAACGGACAGCCCTCCGCCTTCATCGCCGCGACGGTCGGCTCCACGATCTCGCGCATCACCCGCGCGCTCATCTCGGGGGTCACGATCGGGGCGGGCGAAAAAGCGCCCATGCCGCCGGTGTTCGGTCCATGGTCGCCGTCGCCGACGCGCTTGTGATCCTGGGCGGAGGCGAAGGCGATGGCCTTTTCGCCGTCGCACAACGCGAAGAATGAGGCTTCCTCGCCGTCGAGCCATTCCTCGATCACGGCTTCGGCGCCCGCGGCGCCGAAGGCCCCGGAAAAGAGCGCATCGACCGCCTGTTCGGCCTGTTCGAGCGTCATGGCGACCACGACGCCCTTGCCGGCGGCGAGGCCGTCCGCCTTGACCACGATCGGCGCCCCTTTTTCGCGCACATAGGCCAGCGCCTTTTCCCGGTCGACAAAACGTTCATAGGCTCCGGTCGGGATGTGATATTTGGCGCAGAGATCCTTGGTGAAACCCTTGGAGCCTTCCAGCCGCGCCGCCGCCTTGCTCGGCCCGAACGCCTTGAGCCCCGCCGCCTCCAGCGCATCGACCAGGCCATCGACGAGAGGCTGTTCCGGGCCTATCACCACGAGGCCGATCGCCTCCGCCCGGCAGAAGGCGATGACTTGCGCGAAATCGCCCGCGTCCAGCGCCACATTTTGCCCGACCCGCGCCGTGCCGGGATTGCCGGGAGCGACGAACAGCCGGTCCAGCAGCGGGCTATTGGCGAGCGCCAGGGCGAGCGCATGTTCGCGCCCGCCGGAGCCGATGAGGAGAACATTCATGAAGGGCCTCTTTCGCCGCCTGTTTAGGCGAGGGCGGGGCGCCTTTCAACTTGGCTTTGCGTCCGATGGCCGAACCGCGGCCGATTCGGCGGCCCGGGCGGTCACGGGATTGGCCAAACTAAAAAAAAAATTAATAAAAGAAAATTTAGTTGCCGCCTATGCTCGGCTCATTCGGGGTTCCGCGTCATGCCGGGGTTGGGGTCGGGTGACGCGCGGCGGCCGGCGGCGCCTGTGCGCGGCCCATGATCGGCCGGCGCGCCTTTCGCGGCTGCCGCAAGGGGCATGGGGGAACCTCGCGAAAGCATTTCCTCCCTACTGGTTGTTTTACGAAATTGAAAAAATGAACGACGCCAAATCCGTTCTGGAAGGTCTGACGCGCGAGCAATATCTGGCGATCGCCCGCGACATTTACGGGCGGCGGGCCAGGGGCGACAACGAACCCGGGCTTTTCTTCTTCGCCGACAACGCCACCTATCGCCTGATCGGGTCGCGAGACCTGATTCCCGCCGCGGGCGTCCGGGTCGGCAAGGACGAGATTCGCGAGGCCTGGCGCGCCTTCGATGTCGATTTCGAGATCGTCTGTTTCGAGATCGACGACCTGGTCTTCGACATGCCGCGCATGTCCTACATGTCCTGGCGCATGACGCTGAAAAATCGCGGCACCGGCGCGGCCGTGCATCTCGAAGGCGTCGACCGTCTCCGATGGGAGGACTTCAGGATCGTCGAATGGACGCGCTATTTCGACACCGCGCTCGTC
The DNA here is from genome assembly GCA_021777915.1 of Pseudomonadota bacterium. Taxonomy (GTDB): domain Bacteria; phylum Pseudomonadota; class Alphaproteobacteria; order Rhizobiales; family Beijerinckiaceae; genus Rhodoblastus. The sequence goes on from JAJYCZ010000079.1 coordinate 2,542, forward strand.
GCCGCGCTGCGGCATGGCGAGTGACGCAAATCCCGCTGGAACATGCGGGCTGGCCCGTCAGCCCCCCTTGCCGGCGATATCGGCGGGCGCGTTCGGCGATGGATCGTGGCTTTCGGTCTGCCGCGGGGCGTCGGGCAGGCCTTTCTCGATCTTGCTCAGGATCTTGGGCAGATCCTCGGGGTCCGGCTTGAGATCGCGCGCATGGTTCCACTGGAAGCCGGCGTCAAGTTTGCGGCCCACGCGCCAATAGGCGTCGCCAAGATGGTCGTTGATGGTCGGATCGCCCGGCTTGAGATCGACGGCGCGCTCCAGATATTTCACCGCCTCGTCGTATCGGCCGAGCTTGTAATAGGCCCAGCCAAGGGAATCGACGATGTAGCCGTCATCCGGCTCCAGTTCGACCGCGCGGCGCAGCATCTTGAAGGCCTCGTCGAGATGGATGCCCTGGTCGACCCAGGAATAGCCCAGATAGTTCAGCACCATGGGCTGCTCGGGGTACAGATCGAGCGCCTCTTTCAGGTCGGGCTCGGCCTTGCTCCATTCCTTCGCGCGCTCGTAATCGACGCCGCGGAAATAATAGATCGCCCAGCGGCTCTTGTCGTCGGGCGCGGTCAGCGCCAGAACGTGGGTATAGGCGTCGGCCGAGTCCTGGAACTTCTTGTCCGAGCGCAAGACGTCGGCGAGCGCCGAAACCGCGTCCACATTGTCGGGATGGTCCTTGACGATGGAGCGCAAAAGCTTGATCGATTCGTCCGCCTTGCCCGTGGCGGCGTAGATCAAAGCGATGCGAATCTCGCTCGTGACCCGCAGCGGGCTCGACTTGGGAATCTGGTCATAGATTTCGATCGCCGAATCATATTGCTTCAGCTTGCCATAGGCCTCGCCGAGCGTGTCGAGCGCCAGCGCGCTCTGGGGGCTAAGTTCGAGCGCGAGACGCAGGAAGACGATGGCCGCGAGCGCGTCGCCGGGCCGACCGCCCGCCGCGCCCAGGCCATAGGCGCCGAGGCCGTAAAGGACTTCCGCCGCGCCGCCACGGGCGTCCTTGACCATCGGTTGGAGCTTGCGGCCCGCCGCGAGATCGGCAAGCGCCGCCTCGATGATCGGATTGTGCGGCTGAAGCTTGTTGAAATCGCCGAAAACCTTTTTCGCTTCGTCGATCTTGCCCCGGCGCGCCAGATTGCGGCCATAGGCGTCGACCAGACGCAAGGTGGACTGGTCGATGGCGTAGGCCGCCTTGAGCCGCGCCCCGGCCTCCTCGGTCCGGCCTGCGACATCGAGCATCAGCCCGGCGTGGAAGTCACGGAACACGGCAAAGGTGGGATCGCTCATGGAATCGATCGTGGCGATCCCCTTTTTCACGTCGCCGGAGCCGATATAGCTCCAGGCGGTGAGCAGGATGGTGGTGAGATCGCCCTTGGCGCCGCCGCCCCCACTGAGCAGCGCCCGCGCCGACGCATAACTTCTGTTCTTGAAATCATGCACCGTCAGGGTGAGACGGGCGGACGCATTGCGCGGATCGCGCTGCATGATCTCGCGCGCCAGCGCCGCCGCGGCGTCCATGTCGCCGTTGGCGAGGGTGGCGACAAAGGCGCCCTGGATGAGGTCGGGATTGTTGGGGTCGGCGCGCAGAGCCTCGCGGAAAAAGGTCGAGGCCGCGAAAGTGTCATGTTCGGCTTCCGCGACGCGCGCGGAAAGATAATTGCCGGACGGGCTGTCGCCGACCTCGAAAGGCTCGGAAACAGCGTCCGTCTCGCGCGCATGACCGGCGAGCGGAAGCAGCGCGAGGGAAAGGACGAGGCCGCGAAGGGCGCTCTTGCGCAAGTAAACCAGTTTGAGATTCACGAAACAGGACTTTCGCTGACGCGCCGCGAGTCGCGCGTTCTTGCACGAGGGACGCCTAGAAGATGGCCTTTTTACGCCGCGAGGGCAAGGACGGGTCAATGGATTTCGATATCCAGGCCAAGGTCCAGCACCGGGGCGGAATGGGTGAGCGCGCCCGACGAAATCAAGTCCACGCCGGTCTCGGCGACTTCCTTCAGGCCGCCGAGGTGAATGCCCCCCGACGCCTCGGCGATCATCCGGCCGCCGATCATCGCCACCGCCTCGCGCAATTGCGCCGGGCTCATATTGTCGAGCAGCACGGCGTCGGCCCCCTCGGCGAGAACTTCGCGCAGCTGGTCGAGCGTGTCGACCTCGATTTCGATTTTCACCAGATGGCCGGCAAAGGCTTTGGCCGCGCGCAAGGCGGGGATGGCTCCGCCGGCGACGGCGATATGGTTGTCCTTGATCAGCACGGCGTCGTCGAGGCCGAAGCGATGGTTGACGCCGCCGCCGCATCGCACCGCGTATTTTTCGAAGGCGCGCAAGCCCGGCGTGGTTTTCCGGGTGCAGCAGATGCGCGCATTGGTATGGGCGACGGCTGCGGCGTAATGAGCGGTCAGGGTGGCGATCCCGCACATCCGGCCGAGAAAATTCAGCGCCACGCGCTCGCCGGCGAGAATGCCGCGCGCCGAGCCCTCGATCCGGGCAAGAACCGCGTCGGGCGCGAAAGAGTCGCCGTCGCGCGCGACCGGTTCGAATCTCAACGCCGGATCGGCCAGTTCGAAGGCCTTGCGCGCGAGGCCGAGGCCAGAGAGCACGCCCGATTTTCTGCGCGCGGCGATCACGGCCGTGGCCTGGGCCGAGGCGGGAATGGTCGCCTGCGAGGTGATGTCGCCGGCGCGGCCGAGGTCTTCGGCGAGGGCGGCGCGCACGGCGGCTTCGACCAGATGGGGGCTGAGTTCGGGGAGGTTCATGCGGCCTCCGAGGCGATGGCCTCGCGCGCCACGCGCAGGGCTTCGTCAAGGGTGATGAAGGACCGGCGCGCCTGGGCGGGGTCGGCGGCGGGAAAATCCGTGCGGAAATGGCCGCCCCGGCTTTCGCGGCGCAAAAAGGCGCCGGCCGCGATCAGCAGAGCGGCCTCGGCGCGGTTGCGCAGGTCGATCGAGTCTGTCTTGAGCGCACGGTCCCGCAGGCGGGTCAAGGCCCGAAGGGCCTCGCGCAAGCCCGCCGCGTCGCGCAGCACGCCGACATGGCGGGACATGATCCGCCGCAGTTCGGCGGCGGCTTCGGGGTCGGGGCGCGCCGGCCGGTCCGGGACGGGCGCCGGCCTCTGCGAGGGCAGATGGGGGAGGGCTGTGGCGATGTCGCGGGCGACGCGGTCGCCGTAAACCACGGCTTCGAGCAGGGAATTGGAGGCGAGGCGGTTCGCCCCGTGCAGGCCGGTCGAGGCGACCTCGCCCGCCGCCCACAGGCCGGGCAGCGAGGCGCGGCCATGGCTGTCGGTCCATAGCCCGCCCATGTGGTAATGTTCCGCCGGGGCGACCGGGATCGGCTGGCGCCCGGGGTCGATCCCCGCCGAGAGGCAGGCGGCGGCGACATTGGGGAATTTTTCCGCGAAAGCGGGGCCGACGGCTTTTGTCGCGTCGAGAAAGGCCCCGCGCCCGGCGGCGATTTCAGCATAAACGCCGCGCGCCACCATGTCGCGCGGCGCGAGTTCCGCGTCCTTGTGAAGATCGGGCATGAAGCGGCGCCCTTGGCCGTCGATCAGGATCGCGCCCTCGCCGCGCAAGGCTTCGGTCGCCAGCGGGGCCGGGTCGCGGCCGATGTCGATGGCGGTCGGATGGAACTGCACGAATTCGGCGTCGGCGACGCGGGCGCCGGCCCTTGCCGCAAAAGCCAGCGGCGCTCCGGTCGCCTCGGGCGGATTGGTGGTGACGGCGTAAAGCCCGCCGATCCCGCCGCTGGCCAGCACGACCGCGCGCGCGGTGAAAGCGTGGAGGACGCCCGAGGCGTCGCGGGCGTAAACGCCAGCGGCCCGTCCGGACTGGACGATCAGGTCCTCGGCGACGAAATTTTCATGAATTTTTATCGAGGTCGTCCGCCGGACTTGAGCGATCAGGGCCTGCATGATGGCGGCGCCGGCGCCGTCGCCCTTGACCCGCACGATGCGCCGCGCCGAATGGGCGGCTTCCCGCGATGGCGCCAGACGCCCTCCGGCGTCGCGGTCGAAGGGCGCGCCGAAGCGCAGCAGGTCCTCGACCCGGGCTCCCGCCTCGCGCGCGACCGCGAGGGCGACGTCTTCATCGACAATGCCGGCGCCGGCGACGATTGTGTCCCTGGCGTGAAGCTCCGGGCTGTCGCCTTCGGCGACGGCGGCAGCCACGCCGCCCTGCGCCCAGGCGGAAGACGAGCCTTCGCCGAGCGGCGCCGCGGCGAGCACGGCGACGGGCAAAGGCGCGAGTTTCAGCGCGCAGAACAGGCCGGCCAATCCGCCGCCGACGATGAGAATGTCAGGTTCCGTCATCGCATGGACTCCCCCGGAAGAGGGGGAAGCGCCGTCACTTCAGTTCGATCATGCGCTCGACCGAGCGGCGGGCGCGGGCGGCGAGCGCGGGATCGACGACGACCTCCTCGCGCATATGCACGAGGCTGTCGAGGATCTTTGGCAAAGTGATGCGCTTCATGTGCGGGCAGAGATTGCACGGGCGCACGAAATTCACGCCCGGATTTTCCGCCGCGACATTGTCGGCCATCGAACATTCGGTGACCAGCAGCACGCGGCTGGGCTGGCGCGTCTTGACATAGTCGATCATCGCGGCGGTCGAGCCGGAAAAATCGCAGACTTCGACCACTTCCGGCGGGCATTCGGGATGGGCGATCAGCTTGATCGACGGATCGTCCTCGCGATAGCGCAGCAATTCTTCCGGCGTGAAGCGTTCATGCACCTCGCAGGCCCCATGCCAGGCGATGATCTTGACCCTGGTCTGGCGCGCGACATTGGCGGCAAGAAAGCGGTCGGGGACCATGATCACCCGGTCGCTTCGTAAGCTTTCCACGACTTTCAGCGCATTGGCCGAGGTGCAGCAGATGTCCACCTCCGCCTTCACCTCGGCGGAGGTGTTGACATAGGCGACGATCGGAACGCCCGGATATTGGCGGCGCAGGGCGCGGATGTCGGCGCCCGTGACCGAGGAGGCGAGCGAACAGCCGGCTTTGGCGTCCGGAATCAGCACGGTCTTGTCCGGGCTGAGGATTTTCGAGGTCTCGGCCATGAAATGGACGCCGCCCTGCACGATGACTTCGGCGTCGGAGGCGCTGGCGACGCGGGCGAGCTGGAGCGAGTCCCCCACGACATCGGCGACACAATTGTAGATTTCCGGCGTCTGGTAATTATGCGCCAGGATGACGGCGTTGCGCTCCCTTTTCAGGTCGTTGATCGCCTTCACATAGGGCGCGTGGAACGGCCATTCGATCGGCGGGATGACCGATTTGACCTTTTCATAGAGATGCGCGGTCTCGCGGGCGACTTCCGGCGTCCACGCCAGATTGGGCATGGCGACGACGCCATGGCGCAGCGAGGCGGGGCTTGGCCCGACCGGCGCCGCCGCGGGAAGTTGTGAAGGCAGGACACACTGCATGACGCTCACCCGATATTATGCTCACTTTGAGCATAACTAAAGCAAAGAAAAAAGCCGAAGAGACGCACACCCACTTCGGCTCCCTTTCACGCATCCTACATATACTCAGGATGAGTATAAAGGCAAGCCCGATTCGTTAACGCGGCGGTAACGCCCGCGCCTCGCGGCTCGCGTTGGACATGCGTTTTCAATGGCTCCGGACTGGTGCGATTGATTCTGCTGAGGCGCCGTGCATGCATCATCGTAACCGCTGTAAATGAAGCAGGGTTTCTGCTATGCGAATTTCCATCGAAGCGCCCTCGATTTAGACGATGAAGTAGCGCCCGATATCGTCGCGCCGCGCGCGCCCTTGCGTCGCAAGCCTGCTCATGGTCGCCGGAACGGACGAAAGTTTCATACCCGGATTTTCGGCGGCGATGAGGTCCTTGACCTGCGATGATGTCAGCCCACCGCCATTTTCCGACAGATACTTGATGCAAAGACGCATGATTTCACCATGGGCCGCGCGGTTCGTTGCGTCATCGAGACCCAGAACACTCTCGATCTGCGACTTGCGTTCCTCAAGCCCCGCGATCTCGGCGTCGAGTCGCGCCAGTTCAGCGAGCGCTTCCTCGCGCATCGAGGCCTCTTCGGCAGCCAAACGCTCTTTCTCGTCGGCGATTCGCTTTAGTCTCTCTTCAAAATTCATTATGAATTTCCACCCATGTCGGTTGTCAGATCGGCGCGCAAGCTTCTCAGCTTCCGCCGAATAAGCTGCTCGCGCTCCCGCACAAATTCAGGAAGCATCAAAACATCCCAAAGGTGTTGGTCTCTTGGAATCAGATGCTTGGCGAAGTAGGTCTCGTCCATCCCGGACGACCATTGATCGAACTCGCGTCCATTCTTCTTCACGTTCTCCGCAGTCGTGAGGAGTTGCAAATTGCCGATCTTGTTGGACGCCTCGATGAGTTGATCAATCTTCGACACCGGGAGGTTGCGCGCCATCAGAGCGCGCCGATTGACGCTCGCCTGCGGTATGACGTGATCGACGTCGTGCGGAATGGCGCCCCAGTTCTTGTCCTCATAAAGAAGGGATAAAACGAGGAAGGTTGATCTGTTGCCATATTTCAGATCAAGGAGATTATCAACCAATGCATCGGAGATATACGTCGGCCGCTTTCTGTTTTTCGATAAATTCTCATAGAGCTCCGCAATGGGAAAGTCGCGAGAATTCCGCAGAGCGGCTGAGATTGTTTCCTTCGCCACGCCGATCACAAAATCCGAATTGCCGCCGAAAGCCCCCGTCAGCAGCGCGGACACCAACCAACGCCGAATGCGTTCGCCGTTCTCGACATTGAAAGCGCTCATGCCTTCGGTCAAATCGACGTCGATGTGGCGAAGATAATAGGCGATCGGCAGCAGGGCGTTCAAACTCGTGAGCGTTTCCCGATCGATGCCGGATCGGTTTACCAACAAGACCGTTCGTTTCAGCGCGGCTTTGATGGCGTCCCAATTCCTCCGCATAATTTCTAGATTATGGTTGGTGAAATTAGAGACCTTGTAGGCATGGTCTAAGTCACACAAAAGCAAACATGACTTCATTACGAAATCATTAGAAATATTATTCTTACGACCCAATCGCTCGTTGAGCATAGTGACAAAGCTATAAACTTCCTCTTTTGCCGAAATGTCCGTCCATTTTGACGCAATCATTGACATCATCAAGTCCGACTTATTTAGCTTCGTTCCGCCATCATTTGCGCGTATGAAAATCGACAAAACCCGGTCGTAATCCTGCTCGAACTCGGTGAAGTAGCTAATAATCTCGTCTTTCCATATCACTTGCCACAATCGTTCAAGGTTCCGGCGCGCGCGAACCCTCAGTTGCGCGGCATGCGGACCGTCGAGACGTGCAACAAGCGAATCCGCAAATACCGCAAAACTTTCTGCGTTCGTGCAATTTAGGATATCGCCAACTTTCATCCACAGCTGACCTTCCGAGCCGCGCGGCGGCGTGTCGAAAAGATGAAAACCATAGGGCGTTTCGATGTCGGCATTTTCGCCAGAGTCCGATCGCTCCACCGAAGGTTCGACCAAAAGGTCGAGATAAAGGCGACGACGTTGCCAGGCGCCAGAATCGTCCCAGCGCTTGTGCTTCGCCTTGATGCTCAGCGTGCCTCGCAGACCGAGGAGAAGGGAGGTCAGCCGCTGTTGGCCGTCGAGCACAAGCGTCACTTTGCGACCGTCCGTCTCCGCCAATTCCGTATGGGTTTCGCCGAACCGGAATTGCTCCGCAAATTTATAAACCTGCCAATTAGGCTTGTTTTCCGGAGCCACTGCCCAGAACAGAAATGAGCTGATCGGATAGCGCTTCATCAGGGAATCGAACAGCGCAACCACCTGTTCGGGCTTCCAGACAAAAGGCCTTTGAATGGCCGGCAAGAAATATTCCCTGTTCAGTTTATCAATTGTTTCCGCGACGGTGGCTGCTGCGTACGTCATATATCTATTTGCCCTTCAATTTCTTGGTTGATCCACGCTGGGTTTGTATCAAAATTTTCTCGCTTGAGAACCCAAACGGGCCATCGGGTACGTTGGCATTTCACGGAACACGTTTTATCCGGTCTGCTCATTGGCTTTTGGGTTCACGCCGCCGGGCTTTGGACGCAAACTTGTTTTTGAGGCGAAATCCAGCCAGGCGATAAAAGATTGGTTTCCAAGCGGGCCCCCGACCGCCTCGGCCGCCGAGGGCCTTGCGCCTTGAACCCCCTCAAGTGATGACGCTCGGTTTTTCGCGCCCCGTATGACGGCGGATTTCGGCGATTTTTTCCGCGCAGGCGATCAGGTCGGCGAGGGCTGCTTGCGTTTCGAGATCGTGCCGGGCCGGGTCGGGCTCGTAGCGCTCGATATAGACGCGCAAGGTCGCCCCCGCCGTGCCGGTGCCGGACAGGCGATAGACGAGGCGCGAGCCGTCCGCGAAGAGAATGCGCAGGCCCTGGTTTTTCGACACCGAGCCGTCCACCGGATCGACGTAGGAGAAATCGTCCGCCGCCTCGACCTTGAGCGCGCCGAAAGTCTGGCCGGGGAGCGACGGAAGTTTCGCCCGCAAATCCGCGACCAGAGCGTCAGCGCCCTCGCTCGCCACTTCCTCGTAATCGTGGCGCGAATAATAATTCCGGCCGAATTCCGCCCAATGGGCGCGCACGATCTCCTTCACGCTCTGTTTTCGCGCGGCCAGAATGTTCAGCCACATCAATACGGCCCACAGGCCATCCTTCTCGCGCACGTGGTTGGAGCCGGCGCCGGCGCTTTCCTCGCCGCAGATCGTGACTTTTCCCGCGTCGAGCAGATTGCCGAAGAATTTCCAGCCCGTCGGCGTTTCATACATGCCGATCTTGAGCTTTTCCGCGACATGGTCGGAGGCAAGGCTGGTCGGCATGGAGCGCGCCACGCCGGCAATGCCGGTCTTGTAGCCCGGCGCCAGATGGGCGTTGGCGGCGATGATCGCCAAGGAGTCCGAAGGCGTGACGAACTGGCCGCGCCCAATGATCAGGTTGCGGTCGCCGTCGCCGTCCGAGGCCGCGCAGAGATCGGGCGCGTCGTCCGACATGGCAAGGTCGTAAAGGTGTCTGGCGTGGACCAGATTGGGGTCGGGATGGTGAGCGCCGAAATCGGGCAAGGGCTCGCCATTGATCACGCTGCCCTTGGCCGCCCCGAGCGCGCCTTCGAAAATCGCCTTGGCGTAGGGCCCGGTGACCGCGCTCATCGCGTCGAATTTCAGCCTGAACCCGCTTTTGAACATTTGCGCAATGGCGGGGAAGTCGAACAGGCTTTCCATCAGCTCAAGATAGATCGCGACCGGGTCGATGATCCGCACTTTCGCGCCGCCGACGCGGGTTTCGCCCAAAATGTCGAGATCGACGTCCGGCGCCTCGATAGTTTTGTAGCTCTGGATCGTCTTGCTATGGGAAAAAATCGCCTCGGTGATCTTTTCCGGCGCCGGCCCGCCGTTGGAAATATTGTATTTGATGCCGAAATCGGCATTCGGCCCGCCGGGATTGTGGCTGGCGGACAGAACAATCCCGCCAAAAGCCTTTTCGGCGCGGATCACGGCGGAAGCGGCCGGCGTCGAAAGAATGCCGCCGCGCCCGACCAGGATTTCTCCAAAACCATTGGCGGCGGCCATGCGGATGACGATCTGGATCGCCTCGCGGTTATAAAAACGGCCGTCGCCGCCGACGACCAGCGCCTGGCCCGCGAAACCGTCGAGCGAGGCGAAGATCGACTGCACGAAATTGGCCAGATAATGCGGCTGCTGGAAGATGGCGGTTTTTTTACGCAGGCCCGAAGTTCCGGGGCGCTGGTCGGGAAAAGGTTTTGTCGCGACGGTCAGGATTTCCAGAACGGGGAGATTCATCGGGCGCATTCCCTTGATTTTGATGGTTCAGGCCGCTTCGGGCTGGGCCGCCGCGGCGGTCTGCCGCGCCTGGACCCGCCAGACCACGAGACAGATCGCCGCGACCGGAATGCCGATGCAGGAGGTGGCGACGAAAAAGGCGGGATAGCCGATGGCCGCCACCGCATAGCCGGACAGGCCGCCGAGCAATTTGCCGGGCAAGGCGTAAAGCGACGAAAGAAGCGCATATTGCGCGGCGGCGTAAAGCGGCGAGGTCAGCGAGGACATGAAAGCGATCAGCGCGGTGCCGGCGAAGCCGCCGGCAAAATTCTCGACGCAGACCGAAAGCGTCAGCATGCGAATGTCGGCCCCGCGCGCGGCGAGCGCGGCCAGCGCCAGATGCGAGGCGCTGGCGGCGACGCCGCCGATCAGCAGCGAGGGCATCAGGCCGAAGCGCGTGACCGCCACGCCGCCGGCGAAAATGCCGCCCAGCCCGACCCAGAAGCCAAACAGCTTGGTCACATTGGCGATGTCGGCCTTGGTGAAGCCGAGGTCGATATAGAGCGGATTGGCCATGACGCCGGACAGAAAATCCGGCAGGCGGTAGATCGAGAGCAGCGCCAGAAACAGCAAGGCGAAGCGCCCGTTGCGGCGGAAAAAATCCTTCAGCGGATCGCGATAGGCGGCGATGACATTGATATGGCGCTCCGGCCCGGTGACGATATGGGTGGCGGGCTCCGGCGCCACCAGGCTCGCGGAAAGGCCCACGAGCATCAGGCAGGCCATGGCCAGATAAGCCGCGCGCCAGCTCACGAATTGCGCCAGATAGAGTGCGCCGGCGCCGGCGCACAGAATGGCGAATTTATAGCCGATCTGGCTCGCCGCCGACATTTCGCCCTGGTCTTGCGGCGGGGCGATGGCGATGCGCCAGCCGTCGATCATGATGTCCTGGGTCGCCGAGGAAAAGCCGAGGCAGAAGGCGAAAACAATGGTCCAGGCCAGGCGATGGGCGGGATCGCCGAAAGCCAGGGCCGCGAGGCAAAAAGCGACGCCGATCTGGGTCAGGGCCATCCAGCCGCGCCGCCGGCCGAGGACGCGGCCGAGGCCGGGCGCGTCATAGCGGTCGAGCAGGGGCGCCCACAGGAACTTGAAAGAATAGGCCAGAGCGACCCAGCTCATCAGGCCGATATGCTGTGTGGAGACGCCGGCCTCGCGCAGCCAGGCCGACTGGGTGGAAAAGACCAGCAGGAAGGGCAGGCCCGAAGAAAAGCCAAGCGCCAGCATCAGCGCGAGCTTGGGGTCCTTCAGGAATCTGAGCCACGACTGGCGCTGCGATTCGGCTTGCATCGCGCCGGACTATGCCACGGATGCGCGGCAAAGCGAAAGGCTGGCGTTCCGGCGCCGCCACGCCAAAGCCACGACCCTGTCGCCAAACGGCGCTGATGCGCGCCGGCGCCTGAACAATCAGCCGCCGTCGTCGTCAGAAAACGGGCGCGCGCCCGCCGTGATCAGGCTGGTCAACTATAGTGATAACCGTGATCAGGTTGATCATCGATTGAACGTCCCGGCTCGCGAAAGTTCAGCATGCGCTCATGGGCGGCGCGCGCGAAAGGCGCCAGCCACCACGAGATCGGCGCCGACAAAGCCAATGACGTTGCGACCACATAGGGCATCAACATCATGGCGATATCCGAAAGCGGCGTCGCCAAGACCAGAACCAAGCCGCTGCCGAAAACGACGGCCTGAACCATCATATAGATCACGATGGCGATAAGCACGCGATTTGACATTTTATCCCTCACCGATTGGCAGCTCCCGCCTATCAAACGCGCAGCGATCCGACCCGGTTCCTGGCAATTTGCGCGCCTCTTGCTTCGCGCTTTCTTTCCTGCAATGAGACTATCGATCGCCCGGACGATCTTCGCTCGGCCCCGACAGTTTTCTCCTCAAGCGCGGCTCGACGGACCTGTCTCGGGTGGAGTCCGACGCCGGCCCTTCGCCGTCGCCGCATTCAGGTTCGAGGCGTCAGCCGGGCGCCCACACTTCCGGCAGAAGGCGGCGGGCGATCTTGCCGTTTTTGGTGCGCGGCAGTTCGGCGACGAAAATGTATTTTTTCGGACTCTTGTAGGCGGCGAGATGTTCGGCGCAATGGCGTTGCAGCGCCGCCTCGTCGGGCGCCGCGCCCGGCGCTCGCACGATGAAGGCGCAGATGACCGAGACATCCTCGCGGACCTTGCGCTCGGCGACCGCGACATCGGCCACGCCCGGCGCATGGCTCAAAATCGCTTCGACCTCCGCCGGCGAGACGCGATAGCCTGAAGCGTTCATCAGATCGTCGGCGCGGCCATGCAGCCAGACATAGCCGTCGGCGTCGAATTCCGCGACATCGCCGCCGGCGAACCATTCGCCGCGAAAGACATCTCGCTCGGCCTCCGGCCGGCGCCAGTAGCAAAGCATCAGGCCCGGATCGGAGCGATGAACGGCGATCAGCCCGCTCCGGCCTGGCGGCAGCGGCTCTTCGCCGCCCTCGATCGGCAATATGGCGACGCGCCGGCCCGGCTGGGGCTTGCCGGGCGAGCCAGGGCGGGTCGGAATAGTGGGGCCGCTCGAAATATAGGTCGAAATCTCGCTCATCCCGAGCGCCTCATAGAGCGGCTTGCCCGATCTTTCCCGCCATTGCGCGAGAAGCGCTGCGCTGAGCGCCTCGCCCGCCGCGACGCCATGCCGCAGGCTCGCCAGATTTTCCGCCGTGCAGGAGGGTTCGCGCAGCATCTGGCGATAAACGCCGGGCACGGCGGCGAAAATCGTGGCGCAAAACCGGGCGATCAGCCGCGGCCAGACGCTCGCGCCGGCGCTTCCATTGTACAGCACGGCGCTGGCGCCCCGTGCGAAAGGGTCCATCAGGCCGGCGCCGAGCGTAAAAGTCCAGTTGATCGCGCCCGCGTGCAGCATGATGTCGGAATCGCGCAGGCCGAGCCAATGGTCGAGCATGGGCGCGCGCCCGCGGATCACGCGCTGGGCGTGCAGCACGCCCTTGGGCCGGTCGGAGGTTCCCGACGTATAGATCAGAAAGGCGGGATCGTCCGGCGCCGTGGCGGCGAAGGCGCGCGGCGGAAAGGCGGCGAGGCGGGCGAGTTCCGCGTCGTCGATCAGCCGCGTCCCGTGGACGGCCAGCCCGCCGGAGCAGATCGCGGCCTCCGCGCCCGAATCGGCGGCGAGGAAATCGGCTTCCTCCTGCGTGAGTTGGGCGGAGGAGGGCAGGGCGACCAGCCCCGCGGCGATCAGGGCGAAAAAGCTCAGGACGTAGGACAGATCGTTGCCGCGCCGGATCATGACCCGCGCGCCGGGTGAAAGGCCAAGCGACGACAGTCCGGCGGCAAGGCGGCGCACGGCGATATCGAATTGTTCGTAAGTCAGCCGCGTCTCGATCGTCCCGTCGGTCAGGATGAGCGCTGTCTTTTCCGCGCGGCGGCGGGCGTTGTCAGTGAGGCAGAAGCCGGAAAGGTTGAAGGTCATGGCGCGAAACAATCAGACCTTCATCCTCCTGTCACCCGATTCCCATAGGCAGGCGCCATCCGCAAAGGATGGAGAAGAGCGCCGATGTCCCAGACGACGCAAGCCGGAAGCCTCAACGCCCGCCAGACCTACGAGCGCATCGCCTCGCTCTACGATCTGCTCGACGCGCCCTATGAGATCGGCTGGAAGCGCGCCCTGCGCCGCCGGATCTTCGAGGGCCTGAGCGGCGCGATTCTCGACGCCGGCTGCGGGACGGGATGCAATTTCGTCGCCTATCCCGACGGCGTCGCGGCCTCGGGATGCGACGCCAGCGCCGCCATGCTGGAGCGGGCGCGGGCGCGGGCGGAAAAGCTGGGGCTTCTCGTCGAGTTGCGCCGCGCCGACCTCACCCGGCTCGACTGGCCGGACCATCGATTCGACGGCGTCGTGGCCACTTTCGTCTTCGCCTGTATCGAGGACCACGAACAGGCGGCGGCCTTGTCCGAACTGCGCCGGGTGTGCAAGCCGGACGGCGAGATCAGGATCGTCGATTACCGCCTGTCGCCGCGCCCGCTGGCGCGGGCCCGCCAAAGGCTGATGTCGGCATGGCTCCAGGGGACTTTCGCCGCGACCTATACGCCGACGACCGA
>JAJYCZ010000255.1 GCA_021777915.1 Pseudomonadota bacterium
CGGCTGTTCGCGCCAGGCGGCGTCCTTTTCGCGCGTCTCGCCGGCCTTGCCGCGATATTGCTCGGCGAGCGCCAGCAGGCGCTCGGTCGCGTCGGGGCGACGGTCCAGCACCACGTCCTCGCAGGCCTCGCGCAGCGCAGGATCGATCTTTTCATAGACCGCGAGCTGGCCGGCGTTGACGATGCCCATATCCATGCCGGCATGAATCGCGTGAAACAGGAACACGCTGTGCATGGCCTCGCGCACCGGCTCGTTGCCGCGGAATGAGAAGGAGAGATTCGACACGCCGCCCGAGACATGCGCGTGCGGCAGGCTTTGGCGGATTTCCCGCGTGGCCTCGATGAAATCGACGCCGTAATGATTGTGTTCCTCGATGCCCGTCGCCACCGCGAAGACATTGGGATCGAAAATGATGTCCTCGGGCGGAAATCCGAGCTTTTCGGTGAGGATTTTATAGGCCCGCGCGCAAATTTCGACCTTGCGTTGAAAAGTATCGGCCTGGCCCTTCTCATCAAAAGCCATGACCACCGCCGCCGCGCCGTGGCGGCGAACGATCTTGGCGTGTTCGAGGAATTTTTCCTCGCCTTCCTTCATCGAGATCGAATTCACCGCCGCCTTGCCCTGCAGGCATTTGAGGCCCGCCTCGATCACCTCGAATTTCGAGGAATCGACCATCACCGGCACGCGCGCGATATCCGGCTCGGCGGCGATGAGATTGAGGAACTCGACCATGACTTGCTGCGAATCGAGCAGGCCCTCGTCCATGTTCACGTCGATGATCTGCGCGCCATTGGCGACCTGATCCCGCGCAATATCCAGCGCCGCCGCATAATCGCCGGCCTGGATCAATTTGCGGAATTTCGCCGAGCCGGTGACATTCGCCCGCTCGCCGATATTCACGAAATTGATGTCCGAGGTGAGCGTGAAAGGCTCCAGCCCCGACAGGCGCAGCAGCGGTTCGATCTTCGGAACCGCGCGCGGCTTGACGCCCGCCACCCTTCTGGCGATAGCGGCGATATGGTCGGGCGTGGTGCCGCAGCAGCCGCCGACGACGTTCACCAGACCGCTGTCGGCGAATTCGCCGACCAGATCGGCCATGGCTTCCGGGCTTTCGTCGTAAAGCCCGAATTCATTGGGCAGGCCGGCGTTGGGATAGGCGCAGACGAATGTGTCGGCGATACGGGAAATTTCCGCGATATGGGCGCGCATTTCGCGCGCGCCGAGGGCGCAATTCAGGCCGATGGAGAAAGGTTTTGCGTGGCGCAGCGAATGCCAGAAGGCGGTCGGCGTCTGGCCGGACAGGGTGCGGCCGGACAGATCGGTGATGGTGCCGGAAATCATGATCGGCAGTTTGACGCCGGCCTCCTCGAAAGCCTCGTCAATGCCGAACAAAGCCGCCTTGGCGTTGAGCGTGTCGAAAATCGTCTCGACCAGAATGATGTCGGCGCCGCCCTCGATCAGGCCGCTGGCGGCTTCGCGGTAGGCGATCCGCAATTCATCGAAGGTCACGGCGCGGAAGCCGGGATTCGACACGTCCGGCGAGATCGAGGCGGTGCGGTTGGTCGGCCCCATCGCGCCAGCGACGAAGCGCTTCTTGCCGTCGCGCTTTTCCGCTTCGATCGCCGCCTCCACCGCCAGCCGCGCGCCGAAAACATTCAGCTCGCGCGCCAAGGCCTCCATGCCGTAATCGGCCTGGGCGATGGTGGTGCAGGAGAAGGTGTTGGTTTCGACGATATCCGCGCCCGCTTCGAAATAAGCGAGATGGATTTCGCGGATGGCGTCGGGCTGGGTCAGGATCAGCAGGTCGTTGTTGCCGCGCAGATCGCGCGGCCAGTCGGCGAAACGCTGACCCCGGAAATCGCTTTCCGTGAATCTGCGCTGCTGGATCATGGTGCCCATGGCGCCGTCGAGCACGAGAATCTTTTCCCGCGCCGCGTCGTCGAGGGCTTCGAGAACCGTCTTGCCGTTGAAGCGATTTTGCGTGGTCATGTGAAAATCCTGTTGCAAAGGCTTCCGTTCTCCCCTTGCGGGAGAAGGTGGCTCGCCGAAGGCCAGACGGACGAGGGCGCCGCGCCGCGATGCGCGAGGGGACCGACCCCTCATCCGGCCCTTCGGGCCACCTTCTCCCGCAAGGGGAGAAGGACTGACGCGGCTAGGCCGTCGCGACCTCGACGGGCGCCGCGCGCACGCCGAGCAGATGACAAACCGCATAGACCAGGTCCGCGCGATTCATCGTGTAGAAATGGAACTGGTCGACGCCGCGGTCGAGCAGGTCGAAGACCTGTTCGGCGGCGACCGCCGCCGCGATCAGGCGGCGGGTGGCGAGGTCGTCGTCCAGGCCCTCGAAACGTTCGCTGAGCCAGCCGGGCACGCTCGCGCCCGCCTTTTTCGCGAAATTGGCGGTCTGTTTGAAATTCTGCACCGCCGTGACGCCCGGCACGACGGGGATCGTGATCCCGGCCGCGCGCACACGGTCGAGAAAGCGGAAATAGATGTCGTTGTCGAAGAAGAACTGGGTGATGGCGCGGGTCGCGCCGGCGTCGATCTTGCGCTTGAGCACGTCGATGTCCTGCTCGAAGCTTTTGCTCTCGGGATGTCTTTCGGGATAGGCCGAAACCGAGATTTCAAAATCGCCGATGGCGCGCAAGCCCGCGACCAGATCCGTTGAATGGGCGTAGCCGCCGGGCGTCGGGGAATAGGCGCCGCCAATCCCACCCTGCGGATCGCCGCGCAAGGCCACGATATGGCGCACGCCCACGTCCCAATAGGCGCGCGCGACCTCGTCCACCTCTTCGCGCGTCGCGCCGACGCAGGTGAGATGGGCGGCGGGCTTGATGTCGGTCTCGTTCAGGATCCGCGCGACCGTGGCGTGAGTGCGCTCGCGGGTCGAGCCGCCAGCGCCATAGGTGACCGAGACGAACTTCGGATGCAGCGGCGCGAGGCGGGAAATCGCCTCCCACAAGGCCTTCTCCATTTCCGGGGTCTTGGGCGGAAAGAATTCGAACGACACGTCGATCGACTTGTGGCGGCGGCGGCTGCGCCTCTGTTCCTGCATGTCCAGCTCTCAATGCGCGCTCGCGCGCGGATCGCGCGCGAGCCAAAGGGAAACGGTGAGGTTCTGCTCGCCGGCGGCGTCGCCCGGCGCGAGATCGCGATGCAGGAAGGGTTTCAGCCCCGCCTGTTTCAGATAGTCGTCGACCTCCCTCTCGGCAAAACCGAGGCGACGGTGCTCGTGTTTTTCACGCAGCATTTCGAGGCCATGAGGCGCGAAATCGACCACGATCAGGCGGCCGCCGGGAGCGAGCGTCAGCGCCGCCTCGCGCAAGGCGCGCGCGGGATTGTCGAGATAATGCAGCACCTGATGCACGACGGCGAGATCGACCGAGCCGCGCTCCACCGGC
>JAJYCZ010000256.1 GCA_021777915.1 Pseudomonadota bacterium
GACATCCCCGCCCCTTACGCGCTGGCGGGGCGTTCTTGGGCTTTCGGAAGGCCGCGCGACCGCCCTTCGCTCAGCCGTAATAGGTCTGCGCCTGGACAGTTGCGACGGCGGTGTTGAGCACGTCAATGTACGAATAATTGCCGCCGCCAAGGTTCATCTGAACGAGCGTTCCGCCGTTGTAATCGTAAAAATTCGTCGCGCCCGCCATCGACGCGTCGAGATGCAGGAAGGTGCCCTGCGCCGTTGCGGCGTTATAGGTCTGGAAATTGGCGATCGCGTCGACCCCATTGGACTGTTGATACGCTCCAAGCTCCTGGATGACCGTCTCCCCGCCATTGGCCATGGCGAAATAGTCGTTGCCGAGACCGGCGGTGACGACCTCGACGCCGGAACCGGTAAAGACGTAATCGCCGCCATTGCCGCAGACAATGCCGCCGATCTCCTTTCCCGCAGGGCCGTCATAATAGTCGCCCGCGCCGTCGCCGAGCTTCACAGTCCCGTCGATCGTTCCGGCGTTAAAGACGCCTTGGCCAGCCCCCGAGCCGAGCTGGACGTTGCCGTAGACCTCGCCGCCGCTGTCATTGTAAAGGCCGTCAGCGGCGCCGGCGCCAAAAAGAACCGCGTTCGACGCAGGATTTCCGTTTCCGCTGTTTGAGACCTCGTCAACAAGGCCCGCGTTATACAGATAATCCTTGTTGGCGTCGCCAAAAGTCATCATATCCACGCCGACCAGGCTGTCATTGACCCCCTCATACATACCGCCGCCACTGACGTTGACAACGGTGCTGTTTTCGACGTTAAAACAACCTAAGTTCACAAGAGATTTAGAAAATCCGATCATCCAGGCAGCGTTGTAAAGCACATCGGCTTTGTCGCCGCTCATGGACACATTGCCGAAGATGGCCCCGCCTATGTTGTAAACAGCCTCTCGGTCGGAGCCGCCGACGAAAGCATAACCTCCAAGTGGAAATGGGGAGTGTATAAAGTATGCCGGTTGCGCCTCAACCAAACCATAATTCACGAAACTGTTGATGTCGCCGCTCGACGCGTCGGTGTCGACAATTGCGTCCGTTCCGGAAAGCTTGCCGCTGGCCTGATTGACGATCCTGCCGCCGCCATCGACCTCGATGGCTGATCCGCGCGCGAAGGGGTCATTGCTCCCTGTGATCGTCCCAGAATTGACGATGTTGTGCACGGCCCCGGGGAGCGAATTCGGTCCTGCCATCACCGAAATGCCGACCAAGCCCCCTACAGAACCGTTAACAGTGATGCCTGTGGAATCGCCGGCGCCAGCCACATCGTCAATGCCAGCAAAGCCCTCATATACCGCTCCCTCGACGTCGCCGTCCACCTGGATGTTGACGCCGCCATTGGCGAAAACGCCATTGCCGCCCGTCGACTGCAGCACTGACCCGGCGAGTGTGTGCAGGCTGTCGCCTGCCACCAGATTGTATCCGTTGCCCGAAACAATTTTGGTCCCGGAAAACACATAAGCGGTCATGGCTGCCCCCTTGTATAGGCTAGCTCGCCCTTCAGTGTATTGCCGCCTTATCGGTCTTGTAAAGCCTCGGTCATTACTTCGTCGGGTCGTGAAAGCCTCGGGCGCCAAAGGCCTGCATGTCGTCTCTCCGCCAATCGAAAATGGGCGCCGAAACCCGCTTGATCAAAACGGATATTCTCGGTGTGGAAACCGAGATTCGAGCCGTTCGCTATTTTTCACCGCGCGTGAAGGGCGGGAATGCGCCGATAGTTTCCATTCAGCCAATGACCGCAATGAGCCGATTGTGTTGAAAAACTCTGCGGTTCAGCGACTGCGCTCCGGCTGGAAGGCATTTTTTAAGGTTTGAGGGCTGACGCGCTGTCGCGTGGGCGGCCGCGCGGCCGCCTCTTCGGCGGCCTATGCCGCCACCACCTCCATCGACTGCCTATGCGGCCGCAGTCGGGCCAGTCGCCGCAGGTTTTGCGCGGTCGCGGCGAGCAGGAACTCATCCTTGGCGCCGCATGGTCCACGCAGGCGCAAGCGCCCGAGCCGCAAGATGCGCTTGAGATGGGCGAACAGCATCTCGACCTTTTTCCGACGGCGGCAAGCGACTTCAAATTCAGGCGTTGTGGCAACGGCCCGCGCCACATCGCGCGCGTCTTCGTCGACGTGCCGGGGAATCTTGCGTGCGACATCATTCGGGCAGCACCGCGCTTTGAGATCGCAGATGTCGCAATTTTTCTTGCTGGCGCGATATCGGCGTATGCCGTCGGCGTCGATGCCGGTGCGCTGCGTGGCGTAGGTGCGTCGGAATTGGACCAGGTCTTTGCCTGCCGGACAGGTGTAGCGATCAGCGTCTGCATGCCATGTGAAGTCCGAACGCGAGAACGTGCCGTCCGTCCGTGTCGATTTGTCGAAGACCGGAATGTGTGGCGTGATGTTCATTTTCTTGACGAGCCAGGCCAGGTTTTGCGCCGTGCCGTAAGCCGTGTCCGCGGTCAGATAGCCGGGCTTG
Organism: Pseudomonadota bacterium; assembly: GCA_021777915.1. GTDB lineage: Bacteria > Pseudomonadota > Alphaproteobacteria > Rhizobiales > Beijerinckiaceae > Rhodoblastus. Next base: position 2,496 of record JAJYCZ010000256.1, read on the forward strand.
AGGCCAAAGCGATCCTCGGTTCGATCCAGCATCGTTTGGGCCGCGCCGACTTCGGCCTGTCGAATGGAGCGGGTGGCTTCGACATCGACAATTACGCCGTGATCGGTGTCGATCAGATAATTGGTCGAGTAAGCGAAGAAGGCGTGTCCCTTGCGCTGCGCCGTCCATTGGGCCGCCGGATCGGACAGCGCGATGAACTTCGGCGTAACTGGAGAAGCGGCGCCAAATGCCGCATCATCGAGTGTTGCGAGATATTCCCGTGTGGCGCGGCTGGCCTCGTCTGTGATCTCTTCGGGCTTCCAGTCGCCGCTGCGAACCGAGCGTTGCTTGTTGGCGTCGGCAGGAATCAGGCTGGCGTCGACGGCGAACCCCTCGGCGCTGACCAGCCCTTCGGCCATGCAGCGCGCGACCACGGTTTCGAACAGATGCCGCAGGACGTTGCTCTCGCGAAAGCGCCCATGCCGGTTCTTCGAAAAGGTCGAATGATCCGGGACTTTGCCATCGAGACCGAGTCGGCAGAACCACCGATAGGCGAGATTGAGATGGACTTCCTCGCACAACCGCCGCTCCGACCGGATGCCCATGCAATAGCCGACAAGCAGCATGCGGATCATCAGTTCGGGATCGACCGAGGGCCGGCCGGTGCTGCTGTAAAACGGCTTCAGCCCGTTGCGAACCTCATCAAGGTTCAGATGCCGGTCGATGCCTCGGAGTTGATGGTCGGCGGGCACGTGGTCGTCGAGGCAGAAATCGTAAAACAACCGGGCCGCCACCGCTTGAACGCCCATCATCGCCCAATCCCCCGCCAAATCAGCAAGAGAAGTGAATCATGGCGTCGGCGCCCGATCAACGGCTGAGTTTTTCAACACAATCCGCCGGAAGTTGCCGACCGAACGATGG
>JAJYCZ010000080.1 GCA_021777915.1 Pseudomonadota bacterium
TCCATCTCGCTCGCGCTACACTCCGTCTGCATCGGGGAGCCCCCTCGAATCGGCGTAACTCGTTCTCGCAAAACAAGTTTACACCGTCAGAGGCCCCGTTGCGCCTCAGCCGCGTGAGAAATGTGGGTTAGGACTGGGTCTGGCGCCGACGATCGGCTCCGCTCAGGTCACGATCCAGATGGAAAAGCTCTCTTGTGGCGACATCACCGCCATGACGCCCGGGGACCAGGACATGGTCGCGGCCTGGATGAGTGGCTGGTATAATCAGAAGCTCGGCTACACACACGTCGACCTGATGGCATTCCGCCAGAATAAGGCGAACATCATGAAATATTGCGCCAGCAACCCGAAGGATCAGTTGATGGGCGTCATTCAGACCGCCGTCAACCAGATGCAGAAAAAGCAGTGATCCTTAGCCAGCCATCGGGAGAATAAAGCATGAAGACCAAATTGATTCTCGCGGCCGTGATGTTTGCTTTCGCCGCGCCGGCGGCCAAGGCCCAGGTCGTCCTCGACATGTCCCTCATCACCTGCGGCCAGTACCTCAAGTCGCCGGAAGCCGACAGGGCCATGATCTCGTCCTGGATGAGCGGCTATTTCATGTCGTCCAAGAACCTGCTCGACGTCGACATGCGCTATGTGCAGCGCAATCACGAGGTCATCGGGAAATATTGCAAGAAGAACCCTCGCGCCACGCTGATGGACGCGGTCGCCAAGAACGCGAAATAAAAAAGCCTCGGCGGCGCCAAAACGCCGCTGCGCTTTCGAGCCCCCTCGGCGCCGCCGCGGGGGCTTTTTCATGAGCGCGTCACCCCGTATTGCGCAGACCGGCGGCAATGCCGTTGATGGCGATCAGGATGCCGACCCGCGCCTTGTGGTCGATCTGGCCCGCGCGCCAGCGGCGCAGCAGTTCCGCCTGGAGATGGTTGAGCGGCGCGATATAGGGGAAGCGGTGGGCGATCGAGCGGGCGAGCGCCGGATTGTCCGCCAGCCTGTCCGCCTGTCCGGTCGCGAGCTCCAGCGCCCTCACGGTGCGGCCCCATTCCGCCTCGATCGCCGAGAAGATGCGCTGGGCCGCCGCGCGGTCCGGCGCCAGTTCGGCATAACGCCGGGCGATTTCGAGATCGGCCTTGGCCAGAACCATGTCCATGTTGGACAGAAGCGCGGCGAAGAACGGCCATTCCTTGAACATCCGGCGCAACAACGCCTGCCGTCCCGCTCTGTCCTCGTGCAGAAAACCTTCGACCGCCGCGCCGAAGCCGAACCAGCCTGGCAGCGCGACGCGGCTCTGGCCCCAGGAAAAGCTCCAGGGAATCGCGCGCAAATCCTCGATCCGGCGCGTCGCCTTGCGCGAGGCAGGACGCGAGCCGATGTTCAGTTCGGCGATTTCGGCGATCGGGGTGGCGGCGTAGAAATAATCGACAAAGCCCGGCGTCTCATAGACCAGGCCGCGATAGGCCTTCATCGACAGGTGCGACAGGGCCTCCGCCGCGTCCAGAAACTCCGCCGGCGGCGCCTTGCCCTCGATCAGAAGGCTCGCTTCGAGATTGGCCGCCATCAAGGTTTCGAGATTGCGCTTGCCGATCATCGGATTGGCGTATTTGGCGGCGATCACCTCGCCCTGTTCGGTGAGGCGGAACTGGCCGCGCACCGTGCCCGGCGGCTGGGCGAGAATCGCCTGATAGGACGGGCCGCCGCCGCGCCCCACCGCGCCGCCGCGCCCATGGAACAGCCGCAGCTTCACGCCGGGCAGCGAATCGAAGAAGGCGGCGAGCGCCGTCGAGCCCCGGTAGAGCTCCCAGGTCGAGGTGAAATAGCCGCCGTCCTTGTTGGAATCGGAATAGCCGAGCATCACGTCCTGCACGCCGCTGGAGCGTCGGATCAGATCGGCGATCCCCGGCAGCGCGTAAAAGGCGCGCATGATCGGTTCGGCGGCGCGCAAATCCTCTATTGTTTCGAACAGCGGCGTCACGATGAGGTCGAGCCGCGCCGTGTTGCGGTCGGCCTCGTGCAGCGTGCCGTGCATCAGGCCGCATTCCTTCTGCAGCACCATGACTTCCAGAAGGTCGCTGACGCTTTCGGTATGGCTGATGATGTAATGCCTGATGGCCGCTTCGCCGAATTTCTGCCGCGCGACTCGCGCCGTCTCGAAAACTCCCAGTTCGCCGCGCGCATTGGCCGAATAGTCGACGTCCGGCGCCCGCAGCACACGCCGGTCCGCAAGCAGTCGCAGGAGAAGCGCGATGCGGTCGGGCTCATCCAGGGCCGAATAATCGGGAACGATGCGCACCGCCGCCAAAAGCTCCTTCAGCACCGCCTCGTGCTGGTCGGAGTTCTGGCGCAGATCCGTGGTCGCCATGTGGAAGCCGAAGACATCGACCGCCCGGATCAGCTCCGCCAGCCGGCCGCGCGCCAGCGTGGCGCCGTGATGGGCGAGCAGGGACTCGCGCACGACGACAAGGTCGCGGCGGAATTCGTCGGGCGAGCCATAGAGCTTGCCCGAACCGACCGCGTGACGCAGGGCCTCGCCGCCGGTCAGCGCCTTCAGCGTTCCGGCGAGCCGCGCATAGACCCCGATCAGGGCGCGGCGATACGTCTCGTCGGCGCGATGCGGATTGGCGTCGCCGGAGGCCTCGGCCAGGGCGTCGAGTTCCGGCGAGCAATCGACCAGCACGCGCGACATCGACAATTCCCCGCCGAGCAGATGAACCTCGAGCAGGTAATGGCGCAGAATCGTTTCGGCATGGGCCTTGACGGAAATGTCGAGCGTCTCCGCATTGACGTTCGGATTGCCGTCGCGGTCGCCGCCGATCCAGTTGCCCATGCGGAAGAACGGCGCCACCGGGCGGCCCAGCCTTTGTTCGAGATCGGCGTAAAGCGCCGGAATGGCGCGGATGAAGGTCGAATGGTAATAGAGCAGCGCATTGTCGATTTCGTCGCGCACGGAAAGTTTCGCCGTGCGCAGGATGCGGGTCTGCCAGAGCTGGGCCACGCGGGCATAGAGCCGCGCCTCGTTTTCGCGCGATTCCGCCGGGGTCCGGCAATTTTCGCGCGCGGCGAGCAGGTCGGCGATGGCGCGCTCGGCGTCGAGCGTGCTGCGGCGCTGCACTTCGGTCGGATGGGCGGTCAGCACCGGCGAGACATAGGACTCCGCGAGGGTCTGCTCGATGCGCTCGGGAGAGACGCCGGCGGCGCGAAGCCGCTCGAAACTATAGGCGAGCCCGCCCGGCTGGGTCTGCGGCTCATGGGCCGCGCGGCGGCGCAGGAAATGGCGGTCCTCGGCGATATTGGCGAGATGGGAGAAATAGGCGAAGGCGCGGATGACCGACGCGGTCTCCGCCGGCGACAGGCTTTGCAGCAGGGCTTCCAGTTCGCGGCCGGCCTCCGAATCGGCCTTGCCCTTGCCCGCGACCGAGAGGCGGCGGATCTTTTCGATCCGCTCGAAGATTTCCTCGCCTTCCTGTTCGCGCACCGTGTCGCCGAGAATCTGGCCGAGCAGCCTGATGTCCTCGAAAAGGGGCTTCTGCTTTTCCGCTTCGTCCTGCTCCGCCGTCATTTCCTGCTCCGCCGCGTTCCACGCGCATTCCCGCGACCGCCGGCAAGACGATCCTCTGGCCGGCCGGCGTCGGACGCCTCGTCCTGCTTGTCGCCCCGAGGTGTTACCATAAAGTCGCAGGTTCAGCCTTGCGTAAATATTCGTCGATGCGCGCCCTTGTCGAGGGCGTCGCGCCCTCGGGAAGGGCGTCGAGCGGGAAAAAACCGGATTCGACGATTTCCCAGTCCGGCCGGCGCGGCGCGTCCTGTCGCACCCGCGCCAGGAAGAGCGCGACATGATCGCGCCTCGAATGGCGCGGATTATGATAGAAGCCGATGAGGCGCGGCGGCTCCAGTGTCTCCAGCCCGCCTTCCTCGCGCAATTCGCGCAGCAGGGAGATGACCGCGGTCTCGCCGCTTTCGACTCCGCCGCCGGGCAGGTGGAAGCCGGGAATATAGCCATGGCGCACCATGAACACCCGGTCCGCCTCATCCAGCGCGATCGCCCGGACGCCGAGGGTCATCGGCCGCATGAGCAGGCCGGCGACGCGCTGCCCCTGGCGGACCCATTTTTGCCAGAAGGCGATTTCGGACATGAAAGACTCGCGGCTGGATTTGACGTTCAATCCAAATTATAGCTTTGCCGCGACGGCTTTGCGAACGGGCGCGGAGCGCTTTTTCGGTTTATGAATCGCGGTTGCCCGGGTAGCGGAGAAAGCCATGAGTTTGAAAAACTTTTCCGATCTGACCCAGCGTGAAATCCTCGCCATCGCCATTGCTTCCGAGGAAGAGGACAGCCGAATCTACACCGGTTTCGCCGAGGAGCTGTCCGAGCGCTATCCCGCGACGGCGCAGGTGTTTCGGGAAATGGCCGCCGAAGAGGACGGGCATCGCCGCCAGCTGCTGGAAATGTACCGGTCGCGATTCGGCGCCAACCTGCCGGCGATCCGGCGCGAGGATGTCAAGGGTTTTTTGAGCCGCCGCCCGACCTGGCTGATCAAGAACCTGCCTTTGGAGACGATCCGCCGCCAGGCCGAGGCGATGGAAACCGATTCGCAGCGCTTTTATGCAAGGGCCGCGGAAACCGCGCAGGATGTCGGCGTGCGCAAACTGCTCGGCGATCTCGCCATGGTCGAAAAGAGCCATGGCGAGAGGGCCAACGCCCTGTCCGAGGCGATCCTGACGGAAAGCGCGCGCGAGGCCGAAAGCCATACCGCGCACCGGCTTTTCGTTCTGCAATACGTCCAGCCCGGCCTCGCCGGCCTGATGGACGGCTCGGTCTCGACGCTTGCGCCACTTTTCGCCGCCGCCTTCGCCACCCAGAACAACTGGAGCACGTTCCTGGTCGGCCTCGCCGCCTCGATCGGCGCCGGGATCAGCATGGCCATTGCCGAAGCCTTGTCCGACGACGGCTCGCTGACCGGGCGCGGCGCGCCAGTCATCCGCGGCGCGGTCACCGGCCTCATGACCACCGCCGGAGGCCTCGGCCACAGCCTGCCTTATCTCGTGCCCGATTCCTGGCCTCACGCCTTCTGGACCGCGACCAGCATCGCCGGAATCGTGGTTTTCTTCGAGCTGTGGGCCATCGCCTATATCCGCGCGCGCTATATGGACACGCCCTTTCTCAAGGCCGTCGCCCAGATCGTTCTGGGCGGCGCGATCGTGCTCGCCGTCGGCATTCTCATCGGGGGGGCGTGAGGCGCTCAATGTTCCGCATCGCCCATCTCTCCGATCCCCATATCGGCCCGCTGCCCCGGCCCAGATGGCGCGACCTGCTCGGCAAGCGCGCGACCGGCTACCTCAACTGGCGGCGCGGCCGTTCCCGCGCCCATGACATGGACGCCCTCGCCGCGCTTGTCGCCGACATGCGCGAGCACCGGCCCGATCATGTCGCCATGACCGGCGACATCTGCAACATCGGCCTGCCGGCCGAATATCCGCTCGCCGCGCAATGGCTGGCGACGCTCGGCCCGCCGAAGGAGGTGAGCGTCGCCCCCGGCAACCACGACGCCTATATGCGTTCGAGCCTGCCGCACATGATGCGCGACTTCGGACCCTGGACGAGCGGCGACGACGGCGAACAGGGCTTTCCCTTCCTGCGCCGCCGCGAGGGGGTCGCGATCATCGGCCTGAGCAGCGGCGTTCCCACTTTGCCCTTCGTCGCCGCCGGCAAGCTGGGGTCGGAGCAACTGGCCCGTCTCGCCGCCATGTTACGCGCCACGCGCGATGACATGCGGGTGCTGCTCATCCATCACCCGCCGGTCGACGGCGGCGGCGACATCCGCAACCTGCGCGACCATCGCGCCTTGGCCCAAATCGTGCGGGAGCAAGGCGCCGAGCTGGTGCTCCACGGCCACAGCCATTCCATCTCGCGCAAATGCTTAGGGGGCCCGCGCGGGCCGATCCCGGTGCTGGGCATCTGCTCGGCCTCGTCGATCGGCCGCAACCCGCGCCGCCGCGCCGCCTATTATCTGATCGACATCGACCCCTCGGCCCGCAAGATGATGCTGGCGGTGCGCCAGCTCGACAAAGCTGGACAGTTTCACCAGGTCGCGGCGGCGGCGGCGGCCTGCGTGGGTTAAAACTTATATTTTGTTGCGATGTTTCGCCGCAGCCGGGGCGCGGCGTGCGAATCGCCATTGCCAACCATGCCGCGCCGCGATAGGAACGGGCCACGCAGCGCGGTCCGGCAGGGTTTGCCGGGCGCGGAGCGTTGGAGTCCGCTCGGCGGCCGTCGAGCCTCGCGGGGCCTGCGCCCAAAGGGGACGCGCGGGGCGTCGTTTCGCTCCGCCACGATCAGGTGAATTCGAAAACCGGCGCCTCTCGCGCGAGCGAATGGCCGTAGGGCGCAGGGATCGCACGGAGACAGGGCAGATGACCGACGCCGCCAACACCACGATGACCGCCCAGCCCGCGGAAGCCGCGGCGCCCAGGAAGAGCGGCGGCGCCTTCAACCGCGAGACCGTGCTGGAAGTCCAGCACTATACCGACCGGCTGTTCCGTTTCCGCACCACCCGCGATCCGGCCTTCCGCTTCATCAACGGCCAGTTCGCGATGATCGGCCTCGAAGTCGAGGGCAAGCCTTTGCTGCGCGCCTATTCCATGGCCAGCGCCAATTACGAGGACGATCTGGAGTTCTTCTCGATCAAGGCGCCCAACGGCCCGCTGACCTCGCGGCTCCAGCATCTCAAGGTCGGCGACATAGTGCTCGTCGGCCGCAAGCCCACCGGCACGCTGGTCCAGTCGAGCCTGCTCCCCGGCAAGAGGCTCTACATGTTCTCGACCGGCACCGGCATCGCGCCCTTCTCCAGCGTGATCAAGGACCCCGAGGTCTACGACCTCTACGATCACCTGATCCTGGTGCACGGCTGCCGCCAGATCGCCGAACTGCAATATGGCTTCGACATCGTGAAGGCGGCCAGGGAGAACGAGTTTTTCGGCGATGTCGTGACCGAAAAGCTCATCCACTACCCGACCGTGACGCGCGAGCCCTTCAAATATCAGGGCCGCGCCACCGACCTGATCGAAAATGGCAAACTGTTCGCCGACATCGGCCAGCCGCCGCTCAACCCGGCCGAGGACCGCGTGATGATCTGCGGCAGCCCCGGCCTGCTGCGCGATCTGGTCAAGATGCTGCAGGATCGCGGATTTCGTGAAGGGTCGAGCGGCGATCCCGCCACTTATGTGATCGAAAAGGCGTTTGTTGAGCAATAAGCTCAACAAGCGATCAGTTCCCTGACCAGGCCTCGCCCCAGGTTCGCGGCAGGCGCCTGACCGGCGTGGAGCCGCCGGCGCGCGGGCGTATGTCCATGAATTCGCGCAATTGCTCGGTGTCGAGCCCGGCCGCGCAGCTTCCGTTATAACGGACCAAAGGCCCGTTGATCAGGCGCGGATCGAGCGCGAGCGTCACCAGCGCCTCCTGGGCGTTCAGCCTGCCGGGGTCGATTTCGCCTGAAACCACCCGCGGCTCGGCCGGATCGAACCATTCCACGATCGGCCTTTCATCGAAAAACGCGCGCAAGCTGGCGGAAGTCCAGTTTTCCGCGATCAGATCGCGCGCTTCGACGTCAAATCCGGCGGCGGCGAGCGCGGCTTTCTGCTCGAGGCTCCTGGCCGCGCCGGGCTTCGCATAAAAAACAACCTTGCTCATGACGTCACCCTCCGTGACGGCCACGACACCAAGCAATTTTTACGCCGGTTCGACGACAGGGCGATGAAGGGTGGGAGTCCGTGCAAACGGACGCCCGCGCAAACCGCCTGGCGAGGAGCCCTAGGTGGCGAAGCCCTCAACGCGGACCGCAAGCGCCCCGCGTCATGCCACGCGCCGCCAAAATCCGATCCGCGCAATGATCGGCGTCAGCGAAAAGCAAGATCTGTTCAGCTAAAGTCACCTCAATTCACGAGGGAGCGAACATGAACTCCGCCGCGCTCCGAGCCGCGCTTTTCTTGTTGGCCGTTGTCGCATTGGCGGCGGGCGCCGGCGTTGCATGGTTCGGCGACCCATGGATCGGAGGGTGGCTGTGGTTCGGGGGAACCGTCCCGATTGCCCTTTCCCTGCTGGTTTCCATCGTTCGCGATCTTTGGGAAAAGCGGTTCGGCGTCGATGCGATCGCGCTGCTGTCGATGGGCGGGGCGCTGGCGCTCGACCAGCCTTTGGCGGCGATCGTCATCGCCGTGATGTACGCCGGCGGCGGCGTTCTCGAGGATTACGCGGTTTCGCGGGCGGAGCGCAGCCTGAAGGGCCTCGTCGACCGCGCCCCGCGCATCGCCCACCGCCGCCTCGGCGACACATTGACGGACGTCGCCGTGGACGAGGTCGCGGTCGGCGACCGGCTCGTCGTGCGCGCCGGGGAAATCGCGCCGATCGACGGAATCGCGTTCGACTCCAAGGTTCTGCTCGACGAATCGGCGCTCACTGGCGAATCGCTCCCCGTCACGCGGCAAGCCGGCGAGGCTGTCCGCAGCGGCGCGATCAACGCCGGCGACGCTTTCGAAATGCAGACCACGGCGCTCGCGCGCGACAGCACCTATGCCGCGATCGTGAAGCTGGCCGCATCGGCCCAGCAGGCCAAGGCGCCTTTCGTCCGCATGGCCGATCGTTACGCGGCGGCCCTGACCCCGTTGACCCTCGCGGTCGCCGGCGCGGCGTGGCTGTGGTCCCACGACCCCTTGCGGGCGCTCGCCGTGCTGGTCGCGGCAACGCCATGCCCGCTGATCCTCGCCGCGCCCGTCGCCTTTGTCTCGGGCGTGGCGCGGGCCGCGCGCCGGGGCGTCCTGGTCAAGGGCGGCGGGCCCTTGGAGGCGCTGGCGAAGATCCATACGGTTCTGTTCGACAAGACCGGAACGCTGACAATCGGCGGCGCCAGGCTCACCGCGGTCGAAGCCGCGCCGGAGCGGACAGGCGACGAAATCCTGCGGATGACCGCGTCGCTGGAGCAGGCCTCCGCCCATGCGGTCGCCGGCGCCGTCGTCAACGCCGCGCGGGCCAGGGGCCTTGCCCTTGGTCCGCCGCGCGACGTCCGGGAGCAGGTCGGCTCGGGGTTGGAGGGAACGGTCGAGGGCCACGCCGTCCGCGCGGGTTCGTGCTCTTTTGTCTTTGGGGCGGCGCCGCCGCCGCCCTGGGCGGTCCGGGCCCAGCGGCGCGCCGCCTGGCGTTCGGCGCTCAGCGTCTTCGTCTCGATCGACGGCGCGCCAGCCGGGGCTTTGCTTCTTGCCGACGAAATGCGGCGCGAAACCCCGCGCGCGCTCGACCTGTTGAGGGCGGCGGGGGTTCGCCGCATCGTCATGGCGACGGGCGACCGGGCGGAAACGGCGGAAACGATCGCCGCGGCCCTGAACATCGACGCCGTGCTCGCTGAGCGGACCCCGGACGAGAAAGTCGCCGCCGTCGTGCTGGAGCGCCAGCAGCACATGACCATGATGGTGGGCGACGGCGTCAACGACGCGCCGGCCCTCGCGGCGGCCCATGTCGGCGTCGCGCTGGGGGCGCGCGGCGCGAGCGCGTCTTCGGAAGCGGCCGATGTGGTCATTCTCGTCGAGCGTCTCGATCGCGTCGCCGAGGCGATCTCGATCGGCCAGCGGACGCGGCGCATCGCCCGCCAGAGCATCGTCGTCGGCATGGGCCTGTCCGGCGTCGCCATGGCGGCGGCGGCGCTCGGGTTTCTGTCGCCGGTCGCCGGCGCCGTCGCGCAGGAGCTGATCGACGTGGCGGTGATCCTGAACGCCTTGCGCGCGCTCGGCTCCGGCGCGCCGCGCGCCGTCCGGCCGCTCGACGCCGGCGCGGCGACCCGGCTGCACGGCGAGCACGAACGGCTTGGCCGGAGTCTCGACCGGCTCCGGTCGATCGCCGACGCTCTCGACGATTCCGTGGGCTCGGCGGCGCGCAAGCTCATCGGCGAAGCCAGCGTCCTTGTCGCCGAAGAAATCGTCGCCCATGAGCGCGCCGACGAGCGCGAAGTCTATCCCAGCCTGGCTCAGGCGGAGAGCCTTTCCCACGGACTGGCCGCGATGGGGCGCGCGCACCGGGAAATCCTCCATCTCGCGCGGCTGTTGTCGCGGCTGGAGCGCGAAATGTCGGAACCCGGCGCGGAGGCCGACCCCACTCTGATCCGCGACGCCCAACGCCTGATCGAGACCATCGAATCCCTGGTGCGGCTCCACAGCGCCCAGGAGGAGGACCTTTACGACCTGGCGACGGCGTGAGACGCCGGGATCACGCGCGCTTCCTGCCCGTGATCATGGCGCGGACGAGATTTTCGCCATGTTCGAAGCTGGCGAGGGCGACGCCCGCGAGATGCAGGAAAACCAGGCCGATCATGGCGTCGACTCCCGCCTCGTGCGCCTCCTTCATCGCATGCGAACCCCAGAAGGCGTCGGTGGTCAGCAGGATGCCGGTGACGGAGACATAGGCGAGCGTGGCGAACATGGCGAGGATCATCGCGCCGCCAGCGGGATTGTGGCCAAGATGGCGGGGCGCCCTCAGGCGCAGGCTGTCGCGCAGGAAGGCAAGCGCCTCGACCGGGCTGCGCAGGAAGGAGGCGAAGCGGGCGTTGCGCGGCCCGACAAAGCCCCAGACGACGCGCAGCGCCACAAGCGCCACAACGGCGTAACCCGCCCTGACATGCAGCCAGCCGATTTCGTCGCCGGTCGCATAGGCCGCGACGAAAAGCGCGACGAGGCTCCAGTGGAACAGGCGCACGAACGGGTCCCACACGGCGACCCACCCCGGAGGGGCCGGCGGCGTCGCGCCGCCGGCTGTTCCGGCTGCGGCCGGAGCGGACATCATTCCTTGCCCTTCCCGCCGCCGGCGACGATGACGCCGGAGGTCGGATCGACGAAAAGCTCCGCCTTCTTGCCGTTCTTGTCGATGACGTAGAATTCGCCGCAGGCCTTTTTGATCTCGCCGCCGCGGATCCTGTATCCCTGTTCGACGACCTTGGCTTTCAGGGCGTCGAGGGTGAGATAGTCCTTTTCCGGCTTGGTCGTGCAGGGCCGGCCGAGGCTGTCGGCATGGGCGGCGCCGGCGGCGGCGAGAACGGCGAGGCTTGCGAGAATGATCAGTTTGCGCATGATTTTCCCTTTCCAGAAAGCCCGACAACATCGCGGGCGATGGCGGGCTTATGGCGCAGGCGCGATGACGCGCGGCTGATGATCCATGTCAGCGACACGTCAGTTTCGCCTCGCCATAATGGTAATCGGGCAGACGAAAGGAGAGACGCTGCCGGATGCGACGACCGGCGAGTCTTTGTGCAAAATTCACAGTCGAGCGGCATGCGTCGCGAAAGGTCCGCCTCTCACATCGAAAGGCTTCGCGATCGGGGATGGCGAGGGCCGCGTGTTCTGCTCGGCGTCTTGCTGATTCTTGGCGGCGTTTTCCGGTTCCTGCCGGTGGTGGGGATAGGGATGGTTCGCTTGGGCATTTCGGTTCTCGCCCTGGATTTTCCCGCCGCCGATCATCGACCAGCGCGAAGCGGGGACCCTTCCGATTCGTGACTCGCAAAAAGGAAGTTGGCCATGAAGACCCAGGAACGATATGACGCAGTTGCGATCGCGCTCCATTGGTCGATCGCGTTTCTCATTGTCGCGGCCTTCGGCCTCGGCCTCACGGTCGACGAATTTCCAAAGGCCTGGGAGAGACCCGTGATCAATCTGCACGCCCTGACCGGGCTGACGGTTCTCGTCCTGTCGTTCATTCGCCTCTTTTGGCGTCTGGCGCATCCGGCCCCCGAACTTCCGCTCACCATGTCGCCGCTGGCGCGCAGCGCCGCGAAAATCGGCCATGTCGGACTCTATGTCCTGATGATCGCTGTTCCGATCATTGGCGTCCCGACTTTGCTCTATCGTGGACGCAGCCTCGACTTCGGCCTTTTCCAGATCGCTTCGCCCTTCGCCAGGACGCCGGAAATTTTCCGCCCGCTGACGGAAGCGCATGAGGTCGCCTCCTATGCGCTGATCGGGCTGGCGGCGGCCCATGTCCTGGCGGCGCTCTATCATCAGCATATCCGCCACGACGATCTAATGGCGCGCATGTCGCCTCGCCGTGGCGGGTCTTGACGGACGCGCTTCAAGAGCGCCGGCCGCGTTTGAGCGCCGCTTGGACGAGCCGCTCGCCCGACGCGATGCTTGTGAAAACGGCGCCGGCAAGGCGCAGGAAGACCAGGCCGACCAGGGCGAGGACGCCTGCGTCAAGCGCCGCCAGGAATTTATGCGAGCCGGACAGATGCGAAGCCGACGCCAACATGCCGGCGACCGAAACATAGGTCAGCAGTCCGACGACGGCCGCCGCCGTCGTCCTATCCGTTAGGAGGCTGCTCGGGAAAAGCGGCGCCCGACGGCGCAGGCTTTGTCGCGCCTTGACGACCAGTCTTTGCGGCGTGCGCAAGGCCTTGGCGAAGGCGCCATGGCGAGGCCCGACGAAAGCCCAGACAATCCGCAGGATCGCCAGAACCGCGAGGCCATAGGCGGCGCCGGTCGTCAGCCAGGCAAATCTATCGCCGGCGAGAACGATTGCCAAGAAGGCGGCGAGGACTCCCCAGAAGAGCGGAGGCAGCAGTGGCGTCCAGGCGGGCGGGCGGAACGAAGGCTTCGCGCCACCAGCGGGGCCGGCTCTGACCATCTTGTTTATCATATTTTTCCTTTCATTCGGCGCCCGGTCGCCAGGCGCAGCCATTGACAGGCTTATGACGCAGGCGCGATGACGGCGGGCTGATGATCCATGTCAGCGACACGTCAGCCGAAGCGCGCGATAATTACAAAGTTGAAAAGGCGGTCTTTAACCTGATGATGCGCATTCGTTTCGTTCTCTTCGTCTCGGCCCTCCTGGTGTCCGGCTCTTCGGCCGGCGCGATGGCGGGCGCGCGCAGCGATCAGGACGAGGCGCGCGAAGCCGTCGAACGGCATGACATCCGTCCGCTTGACGAAATTGTCGCCCGTCTGAGCGACAAGGCGCCCGGCGAAATCATCAAGGTGAAATTGGCGCGCGAGCACGGCGTCTGGCTTTATGAATTTCGACTGATCGACCGCAATGGCCATGTGCGGCGGGTCGAGGTGGACGCCGCCAGCGGAGCCGTGACGGACGCCGGAGAGGATTGATGCGCATTCTTCTGGTCGAGGACGACGACCGCATCGCCGGGGACGTCGCGCGCGCGCTCGACGCCGCCGGCTATGTCGTCGCGCGGGCGAAAAATGGCGAGGACGCCTGGTTTCTTGGCGACACCGAGGATTTCACCGCCATCGTGCTCGATCTCGGACTGCCGGGAATGGACGGGCTCGCCGTGCTGAAACGATGGCGCGGAAGCGGGCGCGCGACCCCGGTTCTGGTGCTGACCGCGCGCGGGTCATGGAGCGAGAGGGTCGAGGGCATCGACGCCGGCGCCGACGATTATCTCGCCAAGCCCTTCCAGATGGAAGAGTTGCTGGCGCGCCTGCGCTCGATCATCCGCCGTTCCGCGGGCCATGCTTCTTCGCTCGCGACGATCGGCGAACTGGCGCTGGACGAAAGGGCGATGAAAGTGACGCTCGGCGGCGCGCCGGTCGATCTCTCGCCGCTCGAATATCGCCTTGTCGCTTATCTCATGCTTCGGCGCGGCAAGGTCGTTTCACAGCAGGAACTGGTGGAAAATGTCTATGGCCAGGACGAGCAATCGTCCAACGCCATCGAGGTCCTGATCGCGCGCGTGCGCCGCAAGCTCGGGAGCAAATGGATCGAAACCCGGCGCGGCTTCGGCTATCTGATGCCGGAGCGCGTGGCGTGAAGGCGAGATCGCTTCGGCTGCGCCTGGCCTTGGCCGGGGCGCTGGCCATCTGTCTCGCTCTGGCCCTGGCCGGCGTCGGCCTGACCTTTCTCTTCGAGCGTCACGTCTATCGCACCCTCGCCGACGACCTCGACGTGGAAATCAGGCAGGTCGTCGGCGGACTCGAAATCGATCCGGCGGGCCGGATCGTTCTGGCGCGCCCGCCACAGAACGCCCGTTTCGATCAGCCCTTGTCCGGGCTCTACTGGCAGATCTCGGGGCCGGAGACGCAATTGCGCTCGCGTTCGCTCTGGGACGTCCGGCTCGTCCTGCCCGACGATCGGCTGAGCGAGGGCCAGACCCATTATCACCAGATCGTGGGGCCGGGCGGAAAATTGCTTCTCGCCGCCGAAAGGTTCGTCTCCTTCCCGGCGCGCGGCAAAAGGCTGACCGCCCGCGTGGTGGTCGGCAGCGACCTCACCCGCCTGCGCCAGGCGCGCGACGCCTTCGTCGCCGATCTCGCGCCCGGCCTCGGCCTTCTGGCGCTGGTTCTCGCGCTCGCCACCTGGCTGCAACTCAGCCTCGGACTCAAGCCGCTCGGCCGCTTGCGCCGGGAAATCGCCGAGACGGCCGGCGGTCAGCGGCGGCGCCTGTCGGAAGACGCCCCCAGCGAGGTTCTTCCTCTGGTGCGGGAGGTCAACGAGCTTCTGGATTCGCAGGAGCGCGCGCTGGAGCGCGCGCGCGGGCGGGCGGCCGACCTCGCTCACGGATTGAAGACCCCGCTGGCGGCGCTCGCCGGAGACGCCCGGCTGCTGCGCGCCGCCGGCCAGGCGGAAATCGCCGGTTCGCTCGACTCCATCGGCGAAACCATGCGCCGCCATGTCGAACGCGAACTGGCGCGCGCGCGTGTCCAGGCCGCCGGGAGCCGGCGCGGGGCGGAGGCGGTGGCGCTGAAGGACGTCGCCGACGCTCTGATCCGCACCTTGCGAAAGACGGAAAAAGGCGAGTCGCTCGACTTCGTGAACGCCGCGCCGGGGGATTTTCGCCTGCCGATCGAGCGCGTCGACCTGACCGAAGCGCTCGGCAATCTGCTCGACAACGCCGCCCGGCACGCGCTTTCGCATGTTCGCGTTTCCTGCGACGCCGGCGCCGTGCTGATCGACGACGACGGTCCCGGCCTCGATCCGCGTGATGAAGAGATCGCGCGCCGCCGTGGCGGCCGGCTCGATTCCGGCGGCGGCGCGGGTCTCGGCCTCGCCATCACCCAGGACATCCTCGATGCTTATGGCTGGCGCATGGATTTCGCCCGTTCGCCTCTCGGCGGATTGCAGGTTCGCCTGTCCCCGGCCTGATCGCCATGGGATGGCCGGACCCAAAGGGGCTTCGCCGCGCCGTCAGCGGCCGTCCGGAGTGTCTATGCCGAAAAAACGATCCCTGGTCTGGCGGTAATGGGCCGCGGGATTGTAAATCGCGACGGAAAGGCCAAGCCGGCGCGCCGAAAGCAGCCCCATCGCCGACGTCACCGCATAGGACGCGACGACGCGATCGCGCTGGGCCGTCACCAGGCGCACGCGCGCGGTGAGGAGGTCCTGCTGGGCGTTCAGGATGTCCTGCGTCGTGCGCAGACCGTCCTTGGCTTCTTCCCGCACGCCGTCGAGCGCGAATTCCGCCGCCTTGACATTCGCCTCATAGGCAGGGATCGACGCGCGCGCCGCCGCCAGCTGGCCCCAGGCGACCGCGACATTGGCGCGGATGGCGCGCCTCTGCGATTCCACGGCGAGGCGCGTATTGTTCAGCCGCTCCTTGGCGGCGCGGATGGCGGCGTATTCCGCGCCGCCCTGGTAGATCGGAATATCGATCTGGCCGCCGACGTCGGCTATCATCTGCCTGTAGCCGGGGATCCCGTCCACGTCATATTGCTGCTGGACATTGGCCGCAGCGGTCACTGTCGGCGAAAGGGCGCTCTCGGCGGCCTTGACCGCCGCCTCGTCGCTATCGACCTGATGCAGCGCCCCGAGAATCGTCGGGTTTTTCGCCAGAGCGACGGCGATCGCGCCATCGAGGCCGGGCGGGAGAAGTCTTTCGATCGGCCGGGCCGGCTGCAACCGGCTTGGTTCGACGCCGATCACGCGACGAAAAGCGGCGACGCCGGCGTCGAGACGGGCGCGCGCCAAGGCGACGTCGGCGCGACCCGTAGCCAGCGCCGTTTTCGCCTGTTCGACGTCGGTCCT
>JAJYCZ010000081.1 GCA_021777915.1 Pseudomonadota bacterium
CGCAGCGACGAAGCAATCCAGAAAACCTTGCCACAATAAGCGCGTCGCAGGAGTGGATTGCTTCGCTTCGCTCGCAATGACGGCGCCGTTTGAGGTTCTTGGAGGTTTCCAGCTTTGATCGGCCGCGATTTTCGGTCAACATGCAATCATCTCGGTCGCGGCGGTTTCGCGTTCCGCTGCTGACGCAGATCAAGGACCGCAAAGCGTCTTTGCTCTTGTCTGGAAAAAACGAAGGGGGGAGCCATGTCCGGCCAGGTCAAATATATGCTCGATGAAAACCAGATTCCCAAATTCTGGTACAATATTGTCGCGGACCTGCCGGTGGGGCCGCATCCGGTTCTGCACCCCGGCACCAAGCAGCCGGTCGGGCCGTCGGACCTGGAGCCGCTTTTCCCGATGGAGCTGATCCTTCAGGAGGTCGCCACCGAGCGGCAGATCGAAATCCCGGAGCCCGTGCGCGACATTTTCCGCATGTGGCGGCCTTCGCCGCTGGTTCGCGCCCGCCGGCTCGAACAGGCGCTCGACACGCCGGCGAAGATTTACTTCAAATACGAGGGCGTTTCGCCCGCCGGCTCGCACAAGCCCAATACCGCGGTGCCGCAGGCCTGGTACAACAAGGAGGCCGGAGTCAAAAAGCTGACGACCGAGACCGGGGCCGGCCAATGGGGCTCCTCGCTCGCCTTCGCCGGTTCGCTGTTCGACATCGACGTGACCGTTTTTCAGGTGCGCGTCTCCTATGACCAGAAACCTTATCGCCGCGCCTTGATGGAGACCTATGGCGCGCGCTGCATTCCTTCGCCCTCCGATCAAACGGAGTCCGGCCGCGCGGTGCTGGCGCAACATCCCGACAGTCCCGGTTCGCTCGGCATCGCCATTTCCGAGGCGGTGGAAGTCGCGGCCAAGAATCCGGACGTGAAATACGCCCTCGGATCGGTGCTCAATCATGTCATGCTGCACCAGACCATCATCGGTCAGGAGGCGATCCAGCAGTTCGAACTGGCGGGCGACGATCCCGACGTGGTGATCGCCTGCGCCGGCGGCGGCTCGAATTTCGCCGGCCTCTCCTTTCCCTTCCTCGGCCTGCAACTGCGCGGCGGGCGCAAGCGCCGCGTCATCGCGGTCGAGCCGGCGGCCTGTCCCTCGCTGACGCGCGGCAAATTCGCCTATGATTTCGGCGACACCTCGCATCTGACGCCGCTGGTCAAGATGCACACGCTGGGTTCAACCTTCATTCCGCCCGGATTCCATGCCGGGGGCCTGCGCTATCACGGCATGGGGCCGCTGGTGTCTCACCTCTACGACCTCGGCCTGATCGAGGCCCGCGCCTATCAGCAGATTCCCTGTTTCGAGGCGGGCGTGCAATTCGCCCGGGCGGAGGGAATCGTGCCCGCGCCGGAATCGACCCACGCCGTGCGCTGCGCCATCGACGAAGCCTTGCGCTGCAAGGCCGAGGGCAAGGCGGAAACCATCGTCTTCAACCTGTCCGGCCACGGCCATTTCGACATGGGCGCCTATATCAGTTTCTTCGCCGGCAAACTGGTCGATCAGAATTACGACGAAGGCGAACTCGCCATGGCGCTTGCCGGCCTGCCGTCGGTCGCGGCGCAATAGAAACAAGCGGGACAGGCCCCGCGCCCGTCCCGCTTGTTTCGGCGCGCAAAACTTGCTCTGCTGCGCTGAAACAGCCGGGGCGTCATGAAAACTTGCGTGATCCAGATGAATTCGACCGCCGACAAGGCGAAGAATCTGGCGCAGGCGCGGCGGCTGGTCGAGGAGGCCGTGGCGCAGGAAAAGCCGGATTGGATCGGCTTGCCGGAGGTGTTCGATTTCCTCGGCGGCTCCAGAGACGAAAAATTCGAGGCCGCCGAAATCTTGCGCCAAGGCCCGGCCTATGCGCTTGGCGCCGAACTGGCGGCAAAGCATGGCGTTTTCCTCCACGCCGGCTCGCTGCTGGAAAAAAACGCCGACGGCGACCGCCTGTCCAACACCTCTGTCGTGTTCGGCCGCGAGGGTCGTGAAATCGCGGTCTATCGCAAGATTCACATGTTCGACGTCACCACGCCGGACGGCGCATCTTACCGCGAAAGCGCCACGTTCCGGCCGGGAACCGAGGTCGTGACTTACGAGGCCGAGGGCCTGACCTTCGGCTGCGCCATCTGCTACGATCTGCGCTTTCCCGCGCTGTTTCAGGCTCTTGCGGCGCGCGGCGCGCAAGCGCTCGTCCTGCCCTCGGCCTTTACCCTCCAGACCGGCAAGGACCATTGGGAAGTCCTGTGCCGGGCGCGGGCCATCGAGACGCAATGTTATTTCCTCGCCCCCGCGCAGATCGGCCCGCATCCGATCAAGGACGAAACCCGGCTGACCTATGGCCATTCGCTGATCTGCGACCCGTGGGGACAGAAAATCGCCATGGTCTCCGACGCGCCGGGGTTCGCCACGGCGCGGCTCGACCCCGCGCTCATCGCCAGGGTGCGCGCCTCGATTCCGGTCGCGGCGCAAAGGCGCGAGAGCTTTTCCTGAACGCTTCCGGCGGCGACAAACGCCGCGCGCCGCGGGAGCGTGACCTGGATCATGGCAGGCGGGGGCCAGGTATTGCTAATTTGCTCATGGGGAGGTTTGCGCGTCCTGGCGAGGGTTTTATCCAGCATTTTTTATCCGGCGAGACGCGATTTTTTCACCCACGAAAGGCTCGGGGCGCCCGGCGGTCGTAGGAGGCTGGCATGGACTATGACAAACAGTTCGTTGTTGCGCCCGGCGCCAAGGTCCATCTGGCGAAGATCGATCCGGCCTACTCGGGCGAGCACGGCTCGCATGAGCAGGCTCTGCCGCATATCGCGAAATATGTCGCGCGCATGGATGAGTTGCAGGCGCTTCTCTACGCCGACGCAAGCCAGTCGCTGCTCGTGGTTCTTCAGGCGCTCGACGCCGCCGGCAAGGACGGCGTCGTCCGTCACCTGTTCAGCGGAATGAATCCGCAGGGGACGACCTCCGTCTGTTTCAAGCAGCCGAGCAAGGAGGAGGCGGCGCACGACTTTCTCTGGCGGGCGCATCTGAAAACGCCGGCCAAGGGCGAGGTGGTGATCTTCAACCGCTCGCATTACGAAGACGTGCTCGTGGCGCGCGTCCACAATCTGGTCGCGGAATCGGTGTGGTCGAAGCGCTACAAGCTCATCAACGAATTCGAGAAACTGCTCGCGGTCAACGGAACGCGCATCCTCAAATTCTATCTCCACATCAGCCCGGAGGAACAACTGTCCCGCTTCAAGGAGCGGCTCGACGATCCCGCGCGCCAATGGAAGATCAGCGAATCGGACTATTCCGAGCGCGAGTTGTGGCCGCAATATATAGCCGCCTTCGAGCAGGCGATGGAGGAGACCAGCACGGAACACGCGCCGTGGTTCGTCATTCCCTCAAATCACAAATGGTTCCGCAATCTGGCGATCTCGCGGATCATCGCGCGGACGCTGGAAGACATGAAATTGAAGACGCCGCCCGTGCGGGTCGATCTCGGCGAGATCCGCCGCAAATTCCATCAGGCGGAAGGGGAGAAGATCCGGATTTAGGCTCGCGGGGCGGCCCTGGCCCGCAGCGAGCGAAACGGAGCCGAAGCATCGAGCCCGGCGTCAGTCGATTAAGTTGGAGAGAGGAGACATGACCATGAAATCGCTTCATCAGTTCGGTTTGCGCTCGATGCTGGTTCTGGGCGTTTCGCTGGGGCTCGCCCCGACCGGCGCGTGGGCGCTCGAATGCCCGGCGCCGCAACAGCTCGGCGACAGCGCGACGGTCCCGCCCGACCTGACCCGTCAACTCGCGTCGGACGACGTTCTCGAGCAGGCTCCCGGCATTCTCGGCGCGCTTCATCAGCAGTTTCCCGGCGCCTCGAAGCAGCAGTTGATCGACTTTCTCGCCGCCGCCTATTGTCCGGTCGTGAAAGGCGACGCCGACCTGGACGAGGATGAGAAGCAGGCGACAGTCAAGGAATTCGCCGACAGCCTCATTTCTGACGAATATTAGCCGGTCGGGAGCCGCCGCCGGCCCGGTGCGTCCGCGATCGCCGGGCCGGCTTTGCGAAGGGCGCGCGGCAGCCCGTGCAAACAGACCGCGGATCGATTCGCGTCCTTGCCTGTTCACGCTCGTTGTTGCTCTTGGGCAAAGTCGCCGCCTCGCGCGGGGTGTAGCCGAGACGGACTGGGGGAACAGGGAGCCATCATGTCCGACCTCGGAATCCGGCGCAGGGACGAAGGTCCAGCCATTTTGAGTTACGGCTTCCGGCCGTTTTTCCTGTCCGGGGCCTTGTGGGCGGTCGTCGCCGTCCTGCTCTGGCTGCCGCAATATTTCGGCGAACTCACGCTGTCCAACGCCTTCCAGCCCATGGACTGGCATGCGCACGAGGCTTTGTTCGGCTATGGCGGCGCCGTGGTCGCCGGCTTCCTGCTGACGGCGGTTCCCAACTGGACCGGAAGGTTTCCCCTGCGCGGCAGGGGGCTGCTTTTCCTGTTTCTGGTCTGGCTCGCTGGCCGCCTCGCCGTGGCCCTGTCCGGGCAAATCGGCTGGCTGGCGGCGGCGGTGGTCGATTGCGCCTTCCTGTTCGCCTTCTCCTTTTTCATCGGCCGCGAAATCGTCGCCGGAAAGAACTGGCGCAATCTTCGGGTGGCGATCGTCGTCGTCCTGCTGGCGACGGCCAATGTCGCCTTCCATGTCGAGGCGCATTTTCGGGGCGACGCGGCCTACAGCCGGCGTTTCGCGCTCGCCGTCTTCGTCGCGCTGATCATGCTGATCGGCGGCCGGATCATTCCGAGCTTCACCCATACTTATCTCCTGCAGCGTCGTGTCGCCGGCCGGTTGCCGCGGAAATTCGGCCGCTTCGACGTTCTGTGCATGGCGGCTTCGGCGGCGGCGCTCGCCGGCTGGGTGGCCGCCCCCGACAACAAGACGGTCGGCCTCGCCCTCATCGGCGCCGGCCTGCTCAATGTCGCGCGTCTGGCGCGCTGGGCCGGCGAAAGGACTTACGCCGAGCCGCTGGTGCTGATCCTCCATCTCGCTTTCGCCTTCATTCCGATCGGCTTCATCCTGAGCGGGCTGGCGGCCTGGAGTCCGGAGATCGCTCTGAGCGCCGGGATGCATGCCTGGGCGGTGGGCGGGGTCGGCGGCATGACCATCGCCGTGATGACCCGGGCGAGCCTCGGCCACACTGGCTACGCCCTGCGGGCGGGGCAGGGGACGAAGCTGCTCTACGCCTCGGTCGTGCTGGCCGCTCTGGCGCGGATCGCCGCCGCCTTGGCGCCGCAATGGAGTTTCATTCTGCTCCATGTCGCCGCCCTCGCCTGGCTCGGCGCGTTCCTCGGCTTCGCTCTGGTCTATGGGCCGTCGCTGTTTCGCGCCCGCCTTTGACTCAAGCCCTTTACGGCGCGAAGCCATTGACGGGCCCGCGCCTTCATGGTCAGCAAGGCGGGGAGAAACCGAATGGATGAACACGCCAGATTGCGCGGCCTGCGGTTTCGCGGCGAGGAAAGAGCGCGGATCGAGGCGGCGCTGGTCGAAAGACTGGACGCCAGCCAATGGCGCGCGCGAATCGAGCCGGCGGAAAGGGTCCACGCGGGCGACCGCTTGCGCTTTGGCGAAAGTTCGGAAAGCATGGCCTGCCTGCTGGCCTTTCTCGACGCCGAAGTGCTCTCGATCCAGGGAAACGACGCCCTGCTTGCCTTCGCCTTTTCCGGGCCGGCGCTCGACGAGGCGATCGAGCGGCTTGCCTGCGGGACGGACCATGGCCGAGGTCGATGAAACATCGCCCGAAAGTTTGACCCTGTGGCGGTGCATCGGCTGCGGCGCGATGGGAAACGCCAGGGAATGCGTCGGGGCGTGCGATTTCAAGCGCGCCTTCGTCGTGGACGCCGTCAGCCACGCCGACCTGCTCGAATATTTCCTGAACCTCAACGAATTTAACGAGAACCTCCGGGAATTCGCGCGCGAGGTCGCGGCGGTGACCGCGACCGCCGAAAGTTTTGAGCGCGCGCTTCCGGATCTGCGCCAGCGCGCAAAAAAACTGTTGGCGCGGGCGCCGCGCGAAAAAGCGCCGCAGGCCGTTCCGGACGACGAGCGCGCGGAAATCTGGCTCTGCGCCGTCTGCGGCATGGTCGAGGCGCCGCGCGACTGCCTTGGCATATGCGTGCGGCGGACCGGCGATTTCGTCCGCGCCGAGGACCACGATTTTCTGAGCGCGCGGATCGCCAGCGCGCGGGAGGAAAACCGCCCCCTTGCCGCGCTGGCGCGCCAGATCGGCTGGAGCGCGCCGCGTCCGGGGCAATTGGAGCGCATGCGCGAGGCGGCGCGCGGCGCGGCGTTGACGTTTTCAGCCGGCTGAACCCGGCCGGCGCAAAATCCTTATGGCGGCTTTATGCCCCGCGGGCCCCTCCGGGATGGCGTCCTTATCCCGTTCGGCGCCAGATAGGCCCGACAAGCCGCAAAGGAGCGAGCATATGTCGGATGTCATTTTCCTCGCCGCGGGCCTCGGCCTGATCGGCGCGATGATCCTTTACGCCAAAGCGCTGACGCGCGCCTGAGGGAGGCAAGGATGTTCGAACCGGTCCTCGGCCTGATCGTGGCCGTCCTGCTCGGGATTTATCTCGTTTTCGCCCTGCTCAATCCCGAGCGCTTCTGAAATTTTCCGGAGTTCGCCATGACCCTTGCCGGCTGGCTGCAAATCGGCCTGATCCTCGGCCTGGTCGCGCTCACCACGCGGCCGCTCGGCCTTTATATGGCGCGCGTCTTTTCCGGCGAGCGCAATTTCCTTTCGCCGGTCCTCGGCCCGGTCGAGCGCGCCTTCTACCGGCTCGCCGGGGTTGCGCCGGAGCGTGAGCAGAACTGGCTTTCCTACACGATCGCCATGCTGGTCTTTTCGGCGGCGGGCTTCGCCTCGCTTTACGCGATCCTGCGGCTGCAGGCCTTTCTGCCGTTCAACCCGCAGCATTTCGACAATGTGCCGCCCGATCTCGCCTTCAACACCGCGATCAGCTTTTTGACCAATACCAACTGGCAGGCCTATAGCGGCGAGACGACCATGAGCAATTTCTCGCAAATGGCCGGCCTCGCGGTGCATAATTTCCTGTCGGCCGCGACCGGCGTCGCCCTCGCCATAGCGGTGACCCGCGCCTTCGCCCGCCACAGCGCGACGACGCTCGGCAATTTCTGGGTCGATATGACCCGGGCGACGCTCTATGTCTTCCTGCCCGTCAGCATATTGATCGCCCTCGCCTTCATCGCGACCGGCGTTCCGCAGACCCTGGCCGGCTCCGTTGACGCGACCACGCTCGAAGGCGCCAAGCAGACCATCGCGCTCGGCCCGATGGCCAGCCAGGAGGCGATCAAGCAGTTCGGCACCAATGGCGGCGGCTTTTTCAACGCCAACGCCGCCCATCCCTTCGAGAATCCCAACGCCTGGGCCAATCTGCTGCAGATCTGGGCGCTGCTCGCGGTCGCCTTCGGCCTGCTCGTCACCTTCGGCAAAATGGTCGGCTCGGAGAAACAGGGCTGGGCCTTGTTCAAGATCGCCGGCCTGGTGCTCGTGGGCGCGGTCGTCATTGTCTATGCGGCGGAAAGCATCGGCAATCCGCTGCTGACCCAGCTCGGCCTCGACCCCGCGGGCGGCAATTTGGAAGGCAAGGAGACGCGCTTCGGCCTCGCTCTGTCGTCGCTTTACGCGGTGGCCACGACCGGCACGTCGTGCGGCGGCGTCAACGCCATGATGGATTCCTTCACCCCGATCGGCGGCCTTGTTCCGATGTTCCTGATGCAGCTCGGGGTGATCACGCCCGGCGGCGTCGGCTCGGGCCTTTACGGGCTCGTGGTCTTTGCGGTCATTACCGTGTTCATCGCCGGGCTGATGGTGGGCCGCACCCCGGAATTTTTGGGCAAGAAGATCGAATCGCGCGAGGTCAAGCTCGCCATGCTGGCGGTGCTGATCCTGCCGCTCTCGATCCTCGGCTTCTCGGCCGTGGCGGCGGTGCTGCCCTCGTCCTTGTCGAGCCTCGCCAACAACGGTCCGCACGGATTGTCGGAAATCCTCTACGCCTATACTTCGGCGACCGGCAACAACGGCTCGGCCTTCGCCGGCCTCAACGCCAATACGCCTTGGTATAACGTCACCCTCGGCATCGCCATGATCCTGGGCCGTTTCGGCTATGTCGCGCCCTTGATGGCCATGGCCGGCTCGATCGCCGCCAAAAAGAAGCACCCGGGCTCGCTTGGCGCCTTCCCGACCGACGGCGGACTGTTCGTCGGCCTGATGATCGGCGTCATCCTGATTGTCGGCGGCCTGCAATTCTTTCCCGCCCTCGCCCTCGGTCCCATCGTCGAACACTTTTTGATGTTCGCCGGCAAGACTTTCTGAGGTCAGCTCAAATGTCCAGGAAATCCCAAACCAAACACCAGCTCTCCCTGTTCGATCCGGCGATCATGCGCGCCGCCGCCATCGACTCGGTGAAAAAGCTCAGCCCCCACAAACTGGCCGCCAATCCGGTGATCTTCGTCACCGAAATCGTCGCCACCCTCGTCACTTTCCTGTGGCTGCGCTCGCTTTTCCTCGGCCGCGGCGACTCGCCGTTCTTTTCCGGCCAGATTGCGCTGTGGCTGTGGTTCACCGTGCTGTTCGCCACTTTCGCCGAAGCCGTGGCCGAGGGGCGCGGCAAGGCCCAGGCGGCGACGCTGCGCGCCACCCGCAGCGACACTCTGGCCAAGAGGCTGCTCGACCCGGGTGGGCGCGGCCATCTCGACATGGTCTATTCGACCGTCCCGGCGCCCGACCTGCGCGTCGGCGACATCGTCCTGGTCGAGGCTGGCGATCTGATCCCGTCTGACGGCGACATCATCGAAGGCGTGGCCTCGGTCAATGAAAGCGCGATCACCGGCGAATCGGCGCCGGTGATCCGCGAGGCGGGCGGCGACCGCTGCGCGGTCACCGGCGGCACCACCGTTCTGTCCGATTGGATCAAGGTGCGCATCACCGCCCAGCCCGGCAACACCTTCATTGACCGCATGATCGCGCTGGTCGAGGGCGCCGAGCGCCAGAAGACTCCCAACGAACTCGCTTTGTCGGTGCTGCTCGCCGGGCTCACGATCATGTTCCTGATCGCGGTGGTCACGCTGTGGAGCTTCGCGACCTATTCCAACACCAAAGTCAGCGTGACCGTGCTGGTGGCGCTGCTGGTGACGCTCATTCCGACCACCATCGGCGGCCTGCTTTCGGCCATCGGCATAGCCGGCATGGACCGTCTGGTGCGCTTCAACGTGCTGGCGACTTCCGGCCGCGCCGTCGAGGCCGCCGGCGACGTGGACACGCTGTTGCTCGACAAGACCGGCACCGTCACCTTCGGCAACCGCATGGCGAGCGAATTCATCGCGCTGCCGGGCGTCGAGCCGCGCAAGCTGGCGGAGGCCGCCCTGATCTCCAGCCTTGCCGACGAGACGCCCGAGGGCCGTTCGATCGTCGCGCTGGCCAGGAGCGATTTCGGCCTCGCCGAACCGGACCTGTCGGCCAGGTCGCCGGTGGTCATTCCCTTCGCCGCCCAGACCCGGCTCTCGGGCGTCGATCTCGGCGAAAGCCGCCTGCGCAAGGGCGCGGTCGATTCGGTGCTGAATTTCGTCGGCCTCGGCCGGGTTGAGGCGCCGCTGGAGTTTCGCCAGGGCGTCGATCGCATCAGCCGCACCGGCGGCACGCCGCTGGCGGTGGCGATCGACAATTCGCTGCTCGGCCTCATCCATCTCAAGGACGTGGTCAAGCCCGGCATCAAGGAGCGATTCGCCGCCCTGCGCGCCATGGGGATCAAGACGGTGATGATCACCGGCGACAATCCGCTGACCGCGGCGGCCATCGCCACCGAGGCTGGCGTCGACGATTTCCTCGCCCAGGCGACCCCGGAGGACAAGCTCAAATTCATCCGCAAGGAGCAGACCGGCGGGCGGCTCGTCGCCATGTGCGGCGACGGCACCAACGACGCGCCGGCGCTTGCCCAGGCCGATGTCGGCGTCGCCATGCAGACCGGCACCCAGGCCGCGCGCGAGGCCGGCAATATGGTCGATCTCGACAGCGACCCGACCAAGCTGATCGAAATCGTGGAGATCGGCAAGCAGCTCCTGATGACGCGCGGCTCGCTGACCACTTTCTCGATCGCCAATGACGTGGCGAAATATTTCGCCATTCTTCCGGCCCTGTTCCTGGCGACTTATCCGGAACTCGGCGCGCTCAATGTGATGCGGCTGTCGTCGCCGCAATCGGCGATCCTGTCGGCGGTGATCTTCAACGCCGTGATCATCGTGCTGCTCATCCCGCTGGCGCTCAAGGGCGTGGCCTATCGTCCGATCGGCGCCGCGGCGCTGCTGCGCCGCAACCTGCTGCTCTATGGCCTCGGCGGTCTGGTCGCGCCCTTCGTCGGCATCAAGGCGATCGACCTCGTCGTCGCCGCGCTGCATCTCGCCTGAGGAGAAGGCCATGCTCGCTCATTTCCGTCCCGCCGTCGTCCTGCTGGCGCTGTTCACCCTGCTCACCGGCCTGGCTTATCCGTTGGCGATGACCGGAATCGCCTCCGTCCTGTTCCCGTGGCAGGCCGGCGGCTCGCTGATCCTGCGCGACGGCAAGGTCGTCGGCTCGGCGCTGATCGGACAGAATTTCGCCTCGGCGAGATATTTCCATCCGCGCCCCTCGGCGACCGGCGCGCCAGACCCGAAAGACCCCAGCAAGACCGTGGACGCCCCCTATAACGCCGACAATTCCAGCGGCTCCAATCTCGGGCCGACCAGCAAGGCGCTGATCGACCGGGTGAAGACGGGCGTCGCGGCCAGGCGCGCGGAAGGCTGGACCGGGCCGCTGCCCGCCGACGCCCTGACCACTTCGGCCTCCGGGCTTGATCCGGACATTTCGCCGGAGAACGCCCTGCTTCAGGCGTCGGACGTCGCCAGGGCGCGCGGCCTCGTCGCGGGAACGGTGCGCAATCTCGTCCTCGCCCAGATCCAGAAGCCCTGGATGGGGTTTTTCGGCGAGCCGCGGGTCAATGTGCTCAAGCTGAATCTGGCGCTCGACGGGCTCAAATGAAGCGCTAGAATAAGCCATGGCGACGGAGCGCGAACTTGATCGCCGGCCCGACCCCGACGCCCTGCTGGCGCTGACGGGGAACGACAAGCGCGGCAAGTTGAAAGTCTTCCTCGGCGCCGCGCCCGGCGTGGGGAAGACCTTCGCCATGCTGCAAGGCGCGCGCCGGCTGAGGGCCGACGGGATCGATGTCGTGATCGGGCTGGTCGAAACCCATGGCCGGTCGGAGACCGCGGTCCTGCTCGACGGGCAGGAGGTCCTGCCCCGCCGCGGCGTCGATTATCGCGGCCGGACCATCGAGGAATTCGACCTCGACGCTGCGCTCCGGCGCCGCCCGGCGCTGATAGTGGTGGATGAACTCGCCCACACCAATGCGCCGGAAAGCCGCCACCCCAAGCGCTGGCAGGACGTCGAGGAACTGCTCGACGCCGGCATTGACGTCTGGACGGCGCTCAACATCCAGCATCTCGAAAGCCTCGCCGATGTGGTGAGCCGGGTTACCGGCATCGCCGTGCGCGAGACCGTGCCCGACAGCGTGCTCAAGAACGCCCAGGACGTGATTCTTGTCGACATCACGCCGGAGGAGCTGATTCAGCGTCTGCACGAGGGCAAGGTCTATCTGCCGCAGACCGCGCGCCGCGCCACGCAGAATTTTTTCACGCCCCGCAATTTGACGGCGCTGCGCGAACTCGCCTTGCGGCGCACCGCCGACCGGGTAGACGACCAGATGGTCGCCTTTCTGCGGCAGGGCGCCATCGAAGGGCCGTGGGAGACGTCGGATTATCTGCTGGCCTGCATCGGCCCGGACGACCGCGCCGAAATCCTGGTGCGCACCGCCGGCCGCATGGCGACCAAGCTCAACGCCACCTGGGTCGTGGTCCATGTCGAGCGTCCTGGCCATGAAGAGACGGATCCGACCCGGCTCAAAAGAATCGACGACGCTCTGCGGCTGGCGGAGCGGCTTGGCGCGCAGACCCAGCGTCTGAGCGCCAGCGACATCGTTGCCGAAGTTCTGCGTTATGCGCGCCGTGAAAACGTCACCCAGATCGTCGTGGGACGCTCGCGCGCGGGCTGGCTGCGTCGGCGTCTGGGCCATTCCTTTTCCGATGAAATGGTCCGCCGCACGCACGACATCGCCGTCCAGGTGATCACGACGCCGGAGGGCGAAGCGCCGCGCGCGGCGTTCCGATGGAGGCGTCCGACGCCAAAGGGTTTGCTTCCCGGTCTGATCGCCGCGGTCGTCGCCGTCGCCGTCGCGGTGGGGATCGGCGAAGCGCTCTCGCTTGTCATCAAGCTGCCGAACCTGTCGATGGTCTTCCTGCTGGCGGTGCTCGGCTGCGCGGTCTCCTACGGCCTGTGGTCCGGGGTCGCCGCCTCGATCCTGTCTTTTCTGTGCTATAATTTCTTTTTTATCCCGCCGATCTACACTTTCACCGTGGCGTCGCCGCAGGAGCTTCTGTCCCTGCTGGTTTTTCTCATGGTCGCGGTTTTCACCGGCACTTTGGCCGGACGCGTGCATGATCAGGCCGAAGCGGTGCGGCAACGCGCCCAGAATTCGGAGTCGCTCTATGATTTCTCGCGCAAGCTCGCGGGGGCCGCAAAGCTCGACGACGTGCTCTGGGCGGTGGCGGCCCATCTTCAGAAAATCGTCGGCGGCGCCGTGGTCGTGCTGATCCCGGAAGAGGGAGATTTGCAGGTGCGCATCGCCTGGCCTCCCGACGCCGAACTCGATGCGGGCGAGATCAGCGCGGCGCGCTGGGCTTTTTCCAAGAATGAAGTCGCCGGCTGGCGAACGGACACGCTTCCGACGCTCGCCAAGCAGTTCCGGCCTCTCGTCACGCCGCGCGGGCCGGTCGGCGTGTTCGGTTTCGAGCCGATGGCGCGCGGCGACGCGCCAACACCCGAATTCGAACGCGCCCTGACCGCGATCCTCGAACAGACGGCGCTCGCCGTCGATCGCTCGCTGCTGATCGGCGAGGCGGTGCGCGCGGCGGCGCTCGAAGACAATGAACGGCTGCGCACCACCTTGCTCTCCTCGCTGTCGCACGACCTGCGCACGCCGCTGGCGACGATTTCAGGCGCCATTTCGACGCTGCGGCAATTGCACGACCGGCTGCCGCCGGGCAAAAGAGAGGAATTGCTGGCTTCCGCCGAGGAGGAGACCGAGCGCCTGACCCGCTTCATCGCCAATCTGCTCGACATGTCGCGCATCGAATCCGGCGCGCTGAAGGCGCGGCGCGATTATCTCGACGCCGCCGACTGCATCCGCAACGCGGTCGAGCGCGGCCGAAAAGCCTTTGGCGCCGAAAGCATCGAAACCTCGCTGGCGCCGGACCTCCCCTCTATTCGCGGCGACGCCCAATTGCTCGAACAGGTCCTGTTCAACCTTCTCGACAACGCCCATAAATACGGCGGCGGCTCCAGGGCCGTCGTCCATGCCCGCCGCGAGGGCGGCGCGGCCGTCATCACCGTCACCGACGACGGGCCGGGAATCAAGCAGGCGGACCTCACCCGCGTGTTCGAGAAATTCTATCGCGGCGGCAGGGCGGACGGGCGCAAGGCCGGGACGGGTCTGGGGCTTTCCATCTGCAAGGGGCTGGTCGAGGCGATGGGCGGAACGATCGAAGCGCAGAGCCCGGCGGCGCGCCGGCGCGGAACCCGGATCGTGCTGCGCTTCCCCGTGGCCGAGATGACAAAAAGCCTGCCCGCATGAAACAGCGCGTCCTGATCGTCGACGACGAGGAGCAGATTTTGAAGTTCCTCACCACGGCGCTGGAGGCGTCGGACTATGCGGTGATTCAGGCGCGGACCGGCCGCGAGGCGCTGCACCTGATCGCCACCGCCGCGCCCGACCTCGTGATCCTCGACCTCGGCCTGCCCGACATGGACGGCAAGGAGGTTCTGGTCAGGGCGCGCGCCTTTTCGAACCGCCCGATCATCGTGCTGTCCGCCCGCGACCGCGAGGCGGAGAAAATCGAGGCGCTCGATCTCGGCGCCAATGATTATGTCGAAAAGCCGTTCAAGATCGGCGAGCTTCTAGCGCGGTTGCGCGTGGCGGCGCGGCTCGCGGGCCAGGAACAGCCGAAGCCCACTGTCTTCGAGGCGGACGGTCTGCGCATCGACCTGGAGCGCCGCCTCGTCACCCGCGAGGGCGCTCCGGTGAAGCTGACGCCAAAGGAATATGACCTGCTCGCCTTCCTCGTCCATCACGCCGGGCGCGTGGCCACCCACCGCCAGATACTTCTGAACGTCTGGGGCCCGGCCCACGCCCAGGACACGCCCTATCTGCGCGTCTTCGTCGGCCAGTTGCGCGCCAAGATCGAAGCGAAACCCGAACAGCCCAAACTGATCCTGACCGAGCCGGGCGTCGGCTATCGGCTGTGGACCGAGGATTGAAGGCGGCGAATCTTCGAGAAGCCGGATGGCGCCCTGGGCGTCATCGCCTTGCCGCCGGAATCCCCCGCTGAAATCCCCGCAGGCTAGAGCCGAAGCCGCCGATGAAGCGGTCTGTCCGATTTGAGGGGAAAGGCATGAAATTTGGCGTTCCAACCAGTGACGACGCGTTGGATCAGGCGTCGGGGACGGTCATGCGCGGCTTTCCGCGCGAAAAGATGGTTCGCTTTTCTGATTTCTTGACGTAGATTTGCGTCAGCCGCGCGGCCGAAGCCCGACCTGATACGGGGCCGCGCGGATAAGGGCCCGCCAGGGGGGAATGCCACAGGACATCGAAAGACGCCCCGGCGAATGGCGGGCGGCAACCGAATTGACGCGAGGAGCCTTGACGGTCGCGACGAGTCGCGACCGTCAAGGCTCCGCATGATTTAAAGATTCGCAATGAAAGTTATCGATCAGTCCATTCCCGCGCCTTGTCGGAAAGAACTCGCCGATGATCGGCGGGGCCATGAGGCCGATCACAGGAACCAGCGCATGGTTGGCGTGGGGCGCGCGCTCCCGCGACATGTTCGCCGGGGACGACCAGGTCGCTTCCGCGGATGGGCTGGCCGCCGCCCTCGAAGCCGCGGCCGTTTCGGGCTGGCGGGCGTTCGAAGCGAAACGCGTCCCGGTTTGCGGATTTTCCTCAGGATTTTAACCTTATCGAATGGCGTCAGGGCGCGCGGTTCCGTTGGACGCGCGGACGCGGCCGAGGCCACGCCGACGTCGCCGGAGCCGTCGCGTCGATGTTTCACGGGAGCCGACAGGGGGCCATGACCACGATTTTGCAGACTTCGGCCCCGCAGCAAGCGGCCCCGCCGCCAGCGCAGGATTCCGGACTTAACGCGCTGGCGCTGATTTCCGGCTATTACCGCCTCGCCGCCGAGCCCGCGCAATTGCGGCATCAGCTGGCGCTGACGGGGCGGGGCGCAGTTGCGGAGGATCTGGTGCGCGCCTCCCATATGCTGGGGCTGAGATCGCGGGTCGTGCGCGACGCGAAGGCGGAGCGTTTCTCCGCTTTGCCGTTGCCGGCGATCATCGGCCTCGCGGACGGCGGCTTCGCCGTGCTCGCGGCGGGGGCGAGCAAGGAGCGGCTGCGCCTGATCGACCCGATCAATCATGTGGTTCGGGAGGGGAGCGCGGAAGAAGTCGCGGCCGTGTCCTCCGGCGAGATCGTTCTGGTCACCCGCCGCCTGGGCGGCGCCGGCGCCGATCCCAACACTTTCGGCTTCCAATGGTTCCTGCCGTCGCTGCTGCGCTATC
>JAJYCZ010000082.1 GCA_021777915.1 Pseudomonadota bacterium
GATCCTGAAGAAAATGCCCTGGGCGCCGCAGGGCGTGGAAAAGATCGGGCGGTGGAAGCGGATGATCGGGGCCTTGCCGCTGGTCGCCATCGGCGGCCTGACGCCCGCGCGCGCGACCGAGGCCCTGGAAGCCGGCGCCCAGAGCGCGGCGGTGGTCACCGACGTGACCCTCAACCCGGACCCCCACGCGAGGACGCGGGAATGGCTCGCGGCGACGCGCGCATTCGCAGGAGAGTGAAGCGGGCGCGGACCGGGGCGGCCCGATTGCCCTGCAGTTCGCCAGTTTCTGGCGCCGACGCATCCGCAGCAAGCGCCATCGGCTTCTTTTGCGGCCACAAGTCGTCACTGGGCCGCAAGTTGTGGAGCGTCGAAGTCACGCATGGTGTCCGGCGCTGCGATGCCCTTGCATATAAAGTCCGCTGTCTGGCGAGCCAACGACGGGGCGAGCAGGAAGCCGTGACGAAACAGGCCGTTCACGAAAATGGTGCGCCCCTGAACGACGATGCGGGGCAGGTTGTCGGAAAAAGTAGGGCGGAGATCCGATCCCGTTTCAGAGATTTCAGCCTCAGCGAAGGCCGGATGAACGGCATAGGCCGAGTTGATGAGTTCGACGACCGATCGGGCCGTGACGCGCGCCCTTTCCTCGTTCTCGATTTGCGTCGCGCCCAGCATGTAGCGATTTGCCTCGCGGGGAACGACATAGACGGGATGGCGTGGATGCAGGAGGCGGATGGGGCGTGAGAAATTCAGGTCCGGCGCGGTGAGAACCATCATCTCGCCTTTCACGCCCCGCAGCCCGGGCAATTTCGCCTTAGCGGAATATCCAGTGCAGTCGATGGTCCAATCCAGATCGCCGTTGATCTCCTCGGCCTCGGTTCCGAATCGAAGGCGCACGTTCGACATGGAGGCGAGGCGGCACGCCGTCGTCTCCAACGCGATGCGCGGGTCGAGGTGCGCTTCCCTCGGAAAGAAAAGGGCTTGAGAAAAGCGTCCGGCGAGATCCGGTTCGAGTTCCGCGATGCGATTGCTTCCAATCTCTTCGAACGCCTCCGCGCGGCGCGCAAAAATGCGCAGTTCGGCGAGGTCACGCGGCGTTGCGACAACGAGGCTTCCGCGCGTTTGCGCAACGGGAATTCTTCTCGTCCAAAAATTGAGCGCCTCGACCCCCAGACGGCAAACCAGGGGTTCGGCAGACTCGAGCTCGCACCATGGCGCGATCATGCCGCCGGCGTACCAGGAGCAGCCGCGGCCTGGCCCATCCTCGCGCTCGACGAGTTCCACCTCGACGCCACGCGACGCCAGTTCATAAGCGACAGTCAGGCCTGCCACGCCGGCGCCGATGATTCTTGCGCGCATTCAAACTTCCTCCTCCGCGGGCGACCGACTGGACGGCGTCCTTAATTTCGCGCTGTCCCTCGTGATTGTTACGGGCGCTCAAAGCCCATCCCTGTCTCGCTTCTGGCGTTGGGCCTGCAGCTTCTTGAAATCTTCGCCGGCGTGATGCGACGAACGGGTCAGCGGCGAGGACGACACCAGCGCGAACCCTTTGGCGTAGGCGATGGATTCGTAGGCTTTGAACATTTCAGGCGGCACAAAGGTGATGACCGGATGATGTTTGCGCGTCGGCTGCAGATATTGGCCGATCGTCAGGAAATCGACGTCCGCCGCGCGCAGATCGTCCATGAGCTGAAGCACTTCGTTTCGCTCTTCGCCTAGGCCCAACATAATTCCGGACTTCGTGAAGATGACCGGGTCGATCTCCTTCACGCGCTGGAGCAGGCGTAAGGAATGGAAGTAGCGCGCGCCTGGCCGAACTGAGAGATAATTCGACGGCACTGTTTCGAGATTGTGGTTAAACACGTCGGGCTTCGCCGCGACCACCACTTCTAAGGCGCCGGGCTTGCGCAAGAAATCCGGCGTCAAGATTTCGATGGTGGTGTTCGGGCTGAGCCGCCGAACAGCTGCGATGGTCGCTGCGAAATGCGCCGCGCCGCCGTCTGGCAGATCGTCGCGATCGACCGAGGTCACCACCACATGTTCAAGCATCAGTTTTGCCGTGGCGGCGCCGATGCGCTCTGGCTCGGCCGGATCAAGGGACGCCGGCAGGCCCGTCTTGACGTTGCAAAAGGCGCAGGCTCGCGTACACGTATCGCCCATGATCATGAAGGTTGCGTGCTTCCTCTCCCAGCATTCGCCTTGATTGGGACAGTTGGCCTCCTCGCAGACCGTCACGAGTTTGTTGGCGCGCACGATTGCCGCCGTTTGCGCCCAACCTTTGGAGCCCGGCGCCTTGACGCGCATCCAGCCGGGCTTGGGCTGGACCGGGCTGTCAGGCCTGTTCGCTTTTTCCGGATGGCGCGGTCGCGCAGCGGCGCTCGCGGGTTCGGATCTCTTCGCGGAGTCCGCGTTCGGAGTGTCAAGCGCAGCGGCCATTCCGGCTTCCGATCAGGGATAAAAACGCGTCACGAATACGCGTTAGTGAGCTTCAAAAAGTCAGGGCCTTCGCGTTTTGCGGTCTGCCCATGCCCGGCGTTCGCTTTGAGGAAGGAGACCCTAACTTTCGCCAGGGGCTCCCATAAGTTTGGCGGAGGTCGGGAGGTAAGCCCGGACCTTCGCGTTTTCGGAGTTGCCGAAAAGTCAGCTCTTGACCTGGCCGAGCAGCAACTCATTCACGCGATTTGCTTTCTCCATCTGCACCATATGTCCGGCGTCCGCGAGCACCTCGGACTTGGCGTTCGGTCCGAGTGAAGCAGCGTGTGCCGATGGAATGATGCGGTCGGCTTCGCCCCAGATGACCAAGGCAGGAATTTTGGACGCCTTGACTTCCTCAGCGAACACCGCGCTTTGCCAGCCGCCATGGAACAGGCCATCGGCCAGACCTCGGAGCGCCGTCTCAACCCCGTCAATTCGCTTATATTTGAGCACGTCGTCCAAAAGCTGACGATTGACCAGGGAAGGATCATTGAACAATTGCTCAAGCAGCGGTTTGAGCTCTTTTCGAGACCCCGCCGCGGCGAACCCTTGCAGATAATCGATGTTGATTTCCTGTCCCAGTCCGGCCGACGCAATCAGGGTCAGCGATTTAACGCGTGACGGCTGATCCAGAGCCGCCCGCATGGCGATCGCGCCGCCCATCGAATGGCCGATGAGATGAGCAGATTTCACACCGATCGCGTCCATGAAGGCGACGACCGACGACGCCAGCCAGTCGATGCTTGGCTCCGCGATCCTTTTGTCGGATTGGCCATGTCCAGGCAGATCGAGGGCATAGACCGTGCCCGCGCCCGCCAGTGTTTCGATATTGAAAAGCCAATTGTCGAGGTCGCCACCGAAGCCGTGGATGAGGATGATGGCGTTGTCGCCCTCGCCCCTCTTCGCATAGCGCAGACGCCCGTAAGGCGTTTCGATGAATTCATAGCGTGGGGCGGCTTCAACCGCGCCTTCGCCCTCATCGCTCACTGGAGTTGCGTAGTTTGCAACGAAAGCGTCGATTTCAGCGTCAGGAACGTCATCATTCGCGACGACTCCAAGCAACGTTTTCACCGGATAGATCACGCCAATTTCGCCGACGACGCGGCGGAGGGTGCCGGTCGCGCTGGCTTCGAGCACATTGACGATCTTGTCAGTTTCAACCTCGAGAATCTCATCGCCCATGGCGACCTTGGCGCCGACCTGCTTCAACCAGCCAGTCAGCTTTCCCTCCGACATCGACAAGCCCCATTTGGGCATGACGATCGCTTCAATATTGGGGTTCATAATTTTCTCCCTCAGGCGGCTTTCACGCGCGCGATGGTTTTGCCGACCGCGGCGACGATTGCGTCTGCGCTCGGGATGTAAATGTCTTCCAGAGAGGGCGAGAAAGGCGTCGGCGTGTGAGGCGCCGTCACCATTTGCGGCGCGGCCTTCAGGGCCTCAAACACATGCTGGGCAGCGTACGCGGCGATGTCGCAGGCGAGCGAGCAACGCGGATGGGCTTCGTCCACCACAACAAGACGGCCGGTCTTCTCGACGCTCTCCATCACCGTATCCCAGTCGATCGGGGACAGGGTCCGCAGATCGATGACTTCGGCTTCGATCCGATCCTTCCTGGCTAGGCTTTCCGCCGCGTCGAGTGCGCGATGGACGGTCAGTCCGTAGCTCACGATCGTCACGTCTTTGCCCTCGCGGACGATATTGGCTTCGCCGAACGGTATCGTATAGGACTCCGTGGGAACGGCGCATTCCGAACCATAGAGATTTTTGTGTTCACAGAAGATCACAGGGTCGTCGTCGCGAATCGATTGGATCAAAAGGCCCTTTGCGTCATAGGCATTGGAAGGACAAATGACCTTCAGGCCGGGGATATGGGTGAAGATCGGGGTCAACATTTGGGAGTGCTGCGCCGCCGCGCGGAAGCCGGCTCCCACCATCGTCCGGATGACTACTGGCGTTTTCGCCTTACCGCCGAACATATATCTGAATTTCGCGGCTTGGTTGAAAATCTGGTCGAAACAGACGCCCATGAAGTCG
The DNA here is from genome assembly GCA_021777915.1 of Pseudomonadota bacterium. GTDB lineage: Bacteria > Pseudomonadota > Alphaproteobacteria > Rhizobiales > Beijerinckiaceae > Rhodoblastus. The sequence continues at coordinate 4,510 of JAJYCZ010000082.1, forward strand.
ATAAACATCAATTCCGCGACAGGACGCATGCCGCATGCGGCCGCACCGATGGCCGCGCCTACGTAGGCTGATTCGGAAAGCGGCGTATCGAGCAGGCGGTCACCGTGTTTTGCGTAAAGACCTTTGGTGACGCCCAGGACGCCGCCCCATGCGTCGGCCTCACCGGGCGCGCCAGCGCCGCCGACGATGTCCTCTCCAAGCAGGATCACACTCGGATCGCGCGTCATTTCCTGGTCGAGCGCTTCATTGATAGCTGTTTTGTAGCTGATCTTGCGGGTCATATTATTTTCCTCCGTCAGTTTCTGGCGTCAGTAGGAGACGTAAACGTCAGTGAGCAATTCGCTCGGCTTGGGCAGAGGCGCCGCTTTCGCAGAAGCGACGGCGTCGTCGATAAGCCTCGCGACTTCGAGGTCGATCTGGTCGAAGTCCCGATCGGTGGCCAGGCCGGCGTCGCAGACGCGCTTGCGGAAGGACTTCAAGCAGTCACGGTTCTCGCGGTTGTACTCGTTCTCGCCCTTGGCCTTGTAGGTTTGGGCATCGCCCTCAAAATGGCCGTAGAACCGCGCCACGCTGCATTCGAGGAGCGCCGGCCCGCCGCCGTCGCGCGCCCGCCGGATGATTTCGCCCGCAGCTTCGTAGACCGCGAAAAAGTCCATTCCATCGACGGTGACGCCGGGCATCCCGAAGCCGGAAGCACGGTCGACATAGGAATCGACACCGGTCGCGAACTCCACCGAGGTCGACTCCGCGTAACCGTTGTTTTCCACGACGAAAACAACAGGAAGATCCCAGGCCGCGGCGAGGTTCATGCTTTCCAGCACGGTCCCCTGGTTCGCGGCGCCGTCGCCGAAATAAGTGATGCCGACGCCACGGTCGCCACGGAACTTCGAGGCAAGAGCGGCCCCGCAGATCAGGGGCGCTCCGGCGCCGAGAATCCCGTTCGCGCCCATCATGCCTTTGGACAGATCTGCGATATGCATCGATCCGCCCTTGCCCCTGCAGGAGCCGGTAGCCTTTCCATAAATCTCCGCCATCATCTCATGCACGTCGACGCCTTTGGCGATGCAGTGACCATGACCACGATGGGTGGAAGCGATCCGGTCGATGTCCGTGAGGTGCATCTGGACGCCGGTTGCGACCGCTTCCTCGCCTGCATAGAGGTGAACGAAGCCGGGAATGTCTCCTTTGGCGAATTCGATATGAAGCCGTTCCTCGAAGTCACGAATTGTGCGCATCGTTCTGTAGGCGCGCATCAAGTCTTCGAGAGACAAGGGGAAGGGATTATCGGACATATTTGGTTTCCTCCGTTTATAAAGCTTTAGACGGCTAGGCGCGCTCCTTTGCGAAGCGCGTCGTTTTGTGCAGCGAAATGCACTGCGGCAGCGACATCGATCGTGTTGAATGCGCGCTCGACGAGTCTGACCGAAACCTTTTGCCGCGAATCGAAACAGAGCTCTCGCTCGCCATCGAGCGCGACCGAACCGGCTTCGACGCTTGAAAAGACGGGCTCCCCGGGACGCAGCCGCCGCCAATTATCGATGCCGATTTTCTCGATCAGCCCAGGCGCGATCGGCGCGGCGACGACCGTCGGCGCCTTGTCGGCCGGGGCCAGTTGCAACATCAAGCCGCTCGCTTCGCGTCGCCCGACCGGCTCAACGAGTCCGGCGATCGCGGACATTCCGATCAATTGCGGATCGGCGAATGCGACATACAGCTCGCGAAAAGTGTCCGTCCGCCAAAGCGCCCGCGCCCCAATGTTTTGCTGGGTGACGACCGCGACATCGACAAGCGCGACTTCGGGCGGTTCGTCATCGATCCGCACCTCGAGCCATTTGTTCGCCTTGACGCCGACAGCGCGCGGAACGACCCCTGTCGCGACAAGACCGGTCGCATAGCCGGTGACGGTAGGCTCGCGCATGTCGGCGAAGGCGTTGTTCGTGCCAGTCGACATGCTGGCGATTGGAATGTCGCCACACGTCGAGGCGACGATGCGATGCGTACCGTCGCCGCCGAGGACGATAATTGCGGCGACGCCCTCCTCAGCCATGATCCTGGCGGCGCGGCGGGAGTCTTCCGCGCTGCCCGTCACCGGCATCTTCAGCAACGTGAGGTCGATCGCGCCCGAGTCGCCGCGCCTGGCCGCATGCGAAAGGTGACGCATGATGTGCCCCGTGATGCCGCCGCGCTCTGGCATCATGAGGACGTCTGTGATCCCCCAGGCGGAAAGGCCAGCGAGAGCGCGCGCCAACATGTTGGCGCGATCGGCGATCTGTAGACTATTGGCTTTGGCGACGATCCGGCGAATGTCGCGACCGGATATCGGATTGGCGATGACACCGACCTTGGGCGGCATGGTTTCCTCGTTTGGTCTTTTCTTTCCGAGGACATAGCAAGGTTAGCGCCAACGCGCTCCGCCATAAAAATCATAGTGGAATCAGTTCGTTAGTATTTAACGTCGGGAAAAAGGTGTGTTGGGCGCCACAGCTGCGGCGCCCGGTGCCACAGGCGGGCTCGCCTCACGACGGGGTCTTGCGCGCCGTCAAGCCGTAGCGTCGGATCTGACGATGGATCGTCGTGCGGTCGACACCCCGAAGGCGAGCGACGAGCGAAACATTCCAGCGGTGTCTGCGGAGATCAGCGAGCAAATCGTCCGCCACATCGGAGATTTTCTGCGCCCGTCCTTTCCCGTTCAGAAGTTGCTCGGGCAAGTCTTCGAGCTGAATCACGTTACCTTCGGCCATTGCGCAGGCGTAATCGAGGGTGTTGATCAGTTCCCTGAAGTTGCCGGGCCAGTCGTATTGCCGCATTTTCGCGAAGGCAGCCGACGACAGCGACAAGCATTTGTCGCGCTTCCGACTGCGTTCGGAGAGGATTTTCTCCACCAGCCAATCGAAATCGAGACGTTCGCGCAATGGCGGAAGCGTCAGGACGGCGCCGTTCAAGCGGAAATAAAGGTCCTCGCGGAATTTGCCTTCCTTGATCAGGCCGACAAGATCTCGGTGGGTCGCCGCAATGACGCGAACGTCCACCGGTATGGACCGGGTGGCGCCGACCGGCGTCAGCTCGCGCTCCGACAAAACGCGGAGCAGGCGCGTCTGTGAGGTCAATGGCATGTCGCCGATTTCATCGAGAAATAACGTTCCTCCGTTGGCTTCCAGAACAAGACCGCGCTTGCCCTTGGACTTGGCGCCGGTAAAAGCGCCGGCTTCGTGACCAAACAATTCGCTCTCGATAAGTCCTTCCGGCAAAGCCGCACAATTGACCGGGATGAAAGGCTTGCTCGCGCGCGGGCTGACGCTGTGCAGCGCCTTGGTCAGGTGCTCTTTTCCGGTTCCAGTCTCGCCGTGGATCAAGAGGCCCATCTGGGTGTTGACCAGCTTGGCGGCGCGGGACAGCACATTGCGCATGGTTTCATCCTCGCCGGCGATCGAGGCGAGTTGGGACGGCAACACACGTTCCCGGGACCCGTCGCTGGCGGATTTCTTCTTCGGAGGCGGCGGCACGGCCTGCCCGAATAGCGATCGCCCGCTCATGTGCAAGCGCAGGCCACGTTGCTCGTGAGGTCTGGAATGGATGTAATTCGGAAACTCGTCGACGGAACATTCGAACACATCGGCGATGTTCGGCGTCGCCCCCGATTTTCCATCGAACTTCGTCGACAGCTCTCGCTGCAGCAATTTCCGCGCCCGGTTGTTGACGCCTACGATCCGGCCTGATCCATCCACGGCAATGACAATTTCAGGATCGACGTCAGCGAATTCCGGGCTGCACGAAAGGCGCAAAATCCATTCGTTCCGGAAACGGTTCAGAAGAGTTGCAGTTTCAATTTTATTGGCGAAGGAGGTCACCAGCAGGTTGGCGAGGTATTGGCTTTCCTTGGGTTCGGGAGACCGCAGGGCTGAGATGTCCAACACCGCCGCGATGTTGCCGTAAGGATCGTAGATCGGCGCGGCTGTGCATGTCAGAGAAATATGCGTGGCGTCGAAATGGTCCGTTTGATGAACAGTCAAAGCCTCGCCGGTCATCAGGCAGGTGCCCACTGCGCAAGTTCCGGCATGCGTCTCGTTCCAATCGGCGCCGAGAAACAGTCCCGCGCGGCGGCAATTGTTGTCGAACGTTGGGTCGCCAATATAGTCGACGGTGACGCCATTCGCGTCGGTCAGAAGCAGCACGTAGCCCAAGCCGGAAACCTGCCGGTAGAGCGTTTCCACGCCAAAGCGCACCGTGTGGAGAAATTCATCGACGGCGTCACGATGCTCGCGCAAGCGGCTTTGAGAAACAATGTGTGCTTCGCGCTGCACGCACGGATCGAGTTTGTGATCGACGACACATCGCATCCAGGACTCGTGAATGACAGAGTCGCGTTGCGAGCTACCCTGCGCGGCGGCGCGCACGAGCTCGTCGATGTGGGCCGAGTGCCCTTGGCTCATGTTAGCTCCTCCCATTTCTAGCTTTTTATTTATTGGACAGTTTCGCATGCTTCCTATGTAGCCACAAGGTGTGGCGGCCGCACCACAGGTGTGGCGTTGTTGCAATGGGAGCGCAGGCGTCGTTTTTTGTACCACGTTGATTTAGAATTGAATTCCGAGTTGGCACTCCCCTTGCATGCTCTCTAGCGCGTCTAGGCCTAAGCCTAGGGCCAAGTAATGATGCATTCGGGAGGTCTTCAATGGCGGTAGGACTAAAGTACTGTTCGCAGGACGGTTAGATTTACGCCGAGACCCCGCTGACGCCGCGAGCCAGGAACTGAGTCTCGGTCTGTAGCGGCACCGGATTGATCTCTTTTAAAGCGCACAAACTGGCTGATGGCACGAGCGGTACGCCGTCTTGGCGTAGCGGGCGGCTGTCATGTCGAAAATGAAAATTCGCAGAGAGGAAACGCCAAATGATGATCGAGTTTACTTCGAGACGCCGTCGGATTGCATTGGCCCTTCTAACGGTGAGCGCGGGTCTTGGCGTCGCATCTGCGACGCGCGCGGAAACCGTCAAAGACATGGGGATGGCGCAGCCCAATGACTGGCCGCAATATCACCGCACCGGAGCGGCCTGGCGCTATAGCCCGCTCGACCAGATCAACCAGAGCAATGTGAAGAACCTTAAGGTTGCCTGGATCGCGCAGCCGGGCGACATCTCCAAGGGCTTGCAAGCGACGCCGATCGAGGTCGACGGCGTGCTGTACTATATCGGCCCGTACAATCGCGTTTTCGCCCTTGATGGCGCGACCGGCCAAATCATCTGGCAGTACCAGCCGAAGCTCGATCCGATTTCGGACCAGTCCTTCTATTCCGCGACAAGCCGCGGCATAACGGTCGGGCGTGGCAAGGTCTTCATCGGCTCGCTCGACGGCCGCTTCATCGCCCTCGACCAGAAGACCGGCAAGGAATTGTGGTCGCGCCAGCTCGTCGATCTGAAGACGACCTATGGATCGGTGTTCTCCTCGCCTCCGCAGCTTGCCGGCGATGTCCTGTTCGGGGGGACGACCGGCGGCGACCAGCCCACGCGCCAGAAGATCTACGCGGTCAACGCCGACACCGGCGTACCGGTTTGGACCTTCGACACGATCAAGGATGATCCGAAGAGCTGGCCAGGCAAGTCTGGCGATGTCGGCGGCGGCGCCGCGTGGCTTCCCGGCACCTATGACGAAACAACCGACACGATCTATATAGGCATCGGCAACGCCTCGCCGGATTTTTATGGCGCAGATCGCGAGGGCGACAACAAATATACCAGCAGCGTGCTGGCGATCGACCCCAAGACCGGCAAGCTGAAATGGGCCCGCCAGGAAATTCCGCATGACGTGTGGGATTACGGCGCGCCCTACGAGGCGGTGCTGCTGCCGACGGGCGACCAGAAGACGCTGGTCCACCTCAACAAGGCCGGCTTCGTCTTCGTGATGAACAAGGACAACGGCAAGCTCGAAAATGTCTGGAAGCTCGTCGATGCACAGAACACGATCAAGGCGATCGATCCTAAGACCGGCGAGTTGATCGGTCGCAACGAGCCGGTGGTCGGCGAGACCAAATTGCTTTGTCCGTGGCTGCTCGGCGGACGCAGCTGGAACCACGGCGCCTACAGCCCCCAGACCGGCTACTGGTATACGAACACCATGGAGGCGTGCAATACGGTCACCTCCAAAAAGGACGATCCGAGCTCTCTGAAGGCGATGAGCGCGTTGTCGCTTGGCGCCGCTGACTTGGTGACCAAGGCGCCGCCCGGCGGCAAGCCGCTCGGCCGGCTTGTCGCGGTCGATCCTCTGACCGGCGCCAAGAAATGGAGCGTCGATTACGACATCCCGGCTCTCGGCACGGTGCTCGCGACGGCCGGCGGCTTGGTCGTCAATGGCGACGTCGAAGGCGTCATCCATTTCTATTCCGCAAAATCCGGGAAAGAGGTTTGGAACTTCAACGCCGGCTCCGGCATCCGCGGCGGCCTGATCAGCTACTCGGTTAAGGGCAAGCAATATATCGCGGTTCCCACCGGTCTCGGCTCAGCCGCCGTCGGCTTCATGGCCAGCGCCTTTCCTAAGGTGAACACCTTGCCCGCAGGCGCTGCGCTCGTCGTCTTCGCCCTGCCGTAAGCCGGTCCGATGAAAATCTCGGGGGCGGCGGCCATCGCCGCCCCGCATAATCGAAGAGCGAAAAATGGTTCGCACGAAAATCCTGCCCGTCTTTGTCTGTCTGACGACGCTATCGGGCGCGGCGCGCGCCGAAAACAAGCCGCCGTTCGACCTGAACGACCCCAGGCGGATCGAGATGGGCAAACTGCGCTTTGAAACCTCTTGCGCCAGCTATTGCCACGGCTTCGACGGCGTGGGCGGGGTCGCGCCCGCCTTCAAGGCTCGCGGGGACGATCTCGATCCGCAATACGCCTTCGAAACCATCACCAACGGGCGCAAGGGCCGCCGGGCGATCATGCCGCGGTGGGGTGGCGCCTACTCGCCGGAAGAGATCTGGGAACTTGTCGCCTATCTGGAATTTCTGGCCCACGAGAAACCAAGCCAGACGAACTGATCTAGCCGTTGTCCGCTTCGAGCGGCATCAACAAGCGAAAATATGACAGCTACCGCGGGGTGGCCCATGACAAAGAGTATATTCTAGAATTAGCGTTCCTTGTATTGTTCCCCTCCCGAGAGACAAAAGGACGCTAATAGCCCCACTGCGTAAGCAGTGGGGCTTAAACTGCTGTTATAAATATTTATTGTAACAATTATACAACTAGCTGGAATATTTGATCTTTTTACAGTTAAGCCGACTTTAGGTCGTTTCGTGATTCGACTAAATTGATCTTCTCGGATTCTTCGGTTAGACAATGTTTTCATTGAGGCTGAAGAACGCGGGATGAAAGTTAATTATTGGTTCACTACGGGCCAATGAGCCAAAGCCCTTAGGAGGGGCGATCAAATGAAACTCAGCTCAATGCTTCTCGGCGCTGCCGCCGCCCTCACGCTGACGTCGGGCGCCGCCCTGGCCGGCTCGGTCTCGCAACCCGGCGAAACCGCCGGCGTCGATCTCGCCACCCCGCTGCCGGAAGGCGTGTATTTCGTTGACACCGGTTCCTATGGCAGCCGTCCCCTGTCCTACAATTTTGGCGGCGGCACGAATTATGAAGGCGTCAATATTCCGGTCATCGCCTGGTCGACTCCCTGGACCATCCTTGGCGGCCGCGTCCAGGCGCTTTTCGCTGCTCCCGAACTCGATCTCGGCAATCATGCTCAAGGTGCTTTTGCCGCCGGCATGTATAATCCGTTCCTCGCCGCCTGGATCGGTTGGAACCTCGGTAACGGCTTCAGCTTCAGCTATCTCGCCGGCGTCTACATCGGAATCGCCGGCGGCGACTTCGGCGATGCGTTCGACCAGAACACGTTCCGCCAGGACCTGTCCTTCGCTTACCACAACAACGGCTGGAACCTGGTCAGCAACCTGCGCTTCGGTATCGTTGGAGACAACCAGACCACCCACCTCGCCAATCCCGATTACTTCAACTACGAAGTGTCTTTGACCAAGACGATCGGCAAGTGGGAAGTCGGCATGGTCACCTTTGGCTCCACGGACGTCGGCAACGGCCCGACCCCGGCTTATCTCCACCAGTCCCAGTTCGCGATGGGTGGCTTGGTCGGCTACAACTTTGGTCCGGTCATCACCCAGCTCTATCTCACCCACGACGTGTACGAGCAGAACTACGGCGGCCAAGAAACGCGCTTGTGGACCCGCGTGATCATCCCGCTGTGGAGCCCGGAGGCTCCGAAGGTCGTCGCAGCCAAGTACTGAGCCGACATGCCCTCCCGACTTTAAGGCTCAGTCGATCCAATCGCCGACGATGGTCCGCCATCGTCGGCTTTTTTTCGTCAATTTCCCGCGTGGAAACTGATCACGAGCATTTGCTCTTGCCGGAGGCGGCGCTCCAGAACTTCTGATCCAAATGCGTTGCGGGTGTCCGCCGGGCTTTGTCGCAGTCGGGTAGGGCTTCCCCAGGGCGGCGTCGGCGAACCGGCACCTTGTCGCCGCGTTCGCCACACTGTGGCGCGGACCGCAACAGTATTGGCCCGCCAGACCCCGTGAACCCGTTGTGTTTCCTGGAGTTATCGGGTGCGCTCGAGCTGGCGCCGTCCTTGCTCTGCTTCTGCAGGGCCTTCCTTGGACCGAGCAGAAACGCGTTCGGCGCACGGACTGCCCGGCGAATCATGCACCCAGTCGCAGACTGTAAAAAATCTCAAATCGAGGAGGAGCGCTGTGTCTCGAATGACCCCCGTGAGGGCGCGCAGAAGCAAGTTGCCGCGCATGAGTTTTGCAATCGCCGCTGCCGTCGCCATCAGCGCGACGGCCGTCACCCATGTTCAGGCCGCCGACGATCCGCCGCTTGGAATCGACACGCTCGAGGCGGGCTTCAAGTGGACTCCGAATTATGTTTCGGATGACATGCTCATCAACGCCGACAAGGACGCCAATAACTGGCTCAATTACGGCAAGGGCTATAACGGACAGCGCTTCAGCCAGCTGTCGCAAATCAATCAGGCCAATGTCAAGAAGTTGGCGCCGAAATGGAACCTCAGCTTCGGCGTGACGGAGGCGCAGGACAGCCAGGCCATCGCCGTCAATGGGACGCTTTATGTAACATCTAGCCAAGACAAGGTTTTCGCTGTCGATGGAGCGACCGGCCGGGTCAAGTGGAAGTATGAACGCTCGCTGCCCGGCGATCTCGGGCCGCATCTCTGCTGCGAGGCGGTGAACCGCGGCGTGGCCATTTACAAGGACCGTGTCTACCTCGCGACCTTGGACACCCATGTGGTCGCCCTGAACAACGCCAACGGCAAGGTCGTCTTCGACGTCAAGCTCGGGGATTATTCAACAGGCGAAATGTTCACCGCGGCACCCTTGATCGTGAAGGGCAACGTCATCGTCGGCAATTCCGGCAGCGACGTCGGAGGTAACGCCGGACGGATCATCGCCCTCGACGCCAATGACGGGAAGGTCGTCTGGCAGACCTACACGCGCCCCACCCGCGCGGACGATCCGGCGGCGAAAACCTGGGCGAACGGTTCCTGGAAGACCGGCGGCGTCACCGCGTGGCTGACAGGCACTTACGACGCGAAGTCTGATACTTTGTTCTGGGGCGCCGGTAATCCAACTCCGGACTTCGATCCTAGTGTCAGAAAAGGTGACAATCTTTACTCAGACTCCACGCTAGCGCTCGACCCAGATACGGGAAAAATCAAGAATTATTTCCAATACACGCCCAATGATTCCTGGGATTATGATGGCAACAACGAAGCCATTCTGATTACCGACGCGAAGGACAGGAAGGTGTGGTTGCATGCCGACCGCAATGGCCATCTGTACTCCATTGATCAGGCGACGGCAAAATGCAACTGGGTCGTTCCGATCGCTCGCGTGAACTGGGTAAAGAGCTTCGGAGAAAACTGCCGCCCGATTCCGAATCCCGACAAGATCCCTGGATATGACAAGGAAGCCAAGGACATTGCGCCCATCCTGGACGGCGGCAAGGAATGGCACCCCGCGGCCTACAGCCCTCTGACCAAGATGGTCTACGTTCCCTTCATCGATAGTTCGATGGATATTCAGGCGCGAAAACAGCAACTCAAGAGCGGCCAATGGTTCCTTGCGTCCAAGGTGTTGCGCGCGCATCCGTACAGCGGCGGCGTGAAGGCATTTGACGCCACGACTGGCGAACTGATCTGGACCCGTCCGCAAAGCACTCCCGCGACGAGCGGACTCATGACTACCGCCGGCGGTCTTGTATTCGCTGGCGACGCCGAGGGTGATTTTCACGCGCTCAACGATCGCACCGGCGAGACCTTATGGCACTTCAATGTCGGAACCGGCATTCACGGCAACCCAACGACGTTTACCGTGGACGGCAAGCAATATGTTGCGATCGTTTATGGCCCCGGCGGCGGCAGCTTGTGGCCCCTGGTTTATGACCAGCTGTTCAAGCATCAGTCGCGCGGCGGCGGCATGATGGTCTTCGGACTCGCTGACTGATCGGTTGAGCCATGCGCCGTGCGGCGCATGGCTCTTCGGTAACATTCAAATCAGCATTTAACGGTTTGGAAGCCGAGTGATGAAAATCTCCTTCATCAAGCACATACGCGCTGTCGGACAAAGGATCTCCCAAATTTGGTTCCTGCGCCATATGTGGAGAATGGGCGTCATATGTGGCGCGCTTGGAGTCGCGAGCGCGCCCTGCCTCGCTGAGAAACTAGAAGATTTTCTCGTCAATCCTTACGCCACCAACGATAAGGCCGCCATTGCCCGCGGCGGAGAACTTTTTGGCCGCAATTGCCAGCAATGTCACAACTCGCGAGGAAAGGGTGGAAAAGCGCCGCAATTGATCCGTGGAGCGTGGGGGCCGGGCGGCGCAAATTCGGACGCGTATATGTTCAATACGATCAACGCGGGAAGAGCTGGCACCGAAATGGGCGCCTGGGGCACAAGCCTTTCCCCCGATGATATCTGGGCAATTATCACATTCCTGCGCGCAGAATCGGTCAAGGCAAAGGCGGCGGACGAGGAGGACGACGACGGCGAATAAACCGAGACGCGCGCGATGCGCATCACCTCGGCGCTGGCGCGGAGTTCCCTGGCGCGAACAGAGCTGGTCGCGGTTGTCTGAACAGTTTCCCGCGAAGGATAAGTGGAATCTGCCGGATTTCACTTTGCTTGGTTTCGCGCGTTGGGCGTGACGCAGGGAGGGCGAAGCCCGACCGAAGTCGCGT
>JAJYCZ010000083.1 GCA_021777915.1 Pseudomonadota bacterium
CCCAAAAGCTCCTGGACAATGCGAAGATCGGCGCCGTTCTGCAGCAGATGGCTGGCGAAGGCGTGGCGCAGGACATGCGGGCTGACTTTTTGCGGCGAAACGCCAGCGGCCGCGGCCAGGAATTTCAACTCGCGCGCGAAAACCTGGCGGGTCAGATGGCCGCTCTCGCCGATCGAGGGAAACAGCCATTTCTGTTTCGCCGTCTCGGGATGAAGCTCAAGCAATTGGCGGCGATAGGCCGCGATCGCCTCGCGGGCCGGGCCGGTCAGGGGCGCCAGCCGCTCGCGCCCGCCCTTGCCCTTGATGGTCAGGAAGCCGCCGCCCTGTTCGGGCGTTCTTTCGGCCTGTTTCGCGGCGGCAAGGGGCAAAGCCACCAGTTCCGAGACGCGCAGACCCGAAGCGTAGAGCACTTCGGCCAGACAGGCGGCGCGGCGCGCCTTCAGCCGTTCCTCGGGCGGCCGCGCCGGATCGTCGAGCCCCTCGCGGCAGACCCGCAGAATCGCGTCCACTTCATCGACAGTAAGGATTTTCGGCAGGCGCCGGCCCTGGCGCGGGCCTTCGAGCAGCAGCGCCGGATCGTCCGGCCGGCGCTCCTCGGTGGACAGGAAGCGATGAAACTGGCGGATCGCCGACGTTTTGCGCGCGGTGGAGGACGGCTTGAGCCCCGCCGCGGCAAGATCGGCGAGGTGATCGCGAATGTCGTCCGTCGTGGCGCGGAAAGGATCGCGTTGGCGCCGGGCGAGCGCCAGCAGATAATCGCCGAGGTCGCGTGCATAGGCGTCGAGGGTGTTTTTCGCCGCGCCGCGCTCGGCGGCGAGCATGGCGAGAAAATCCTTCACCGCGGCGTGCGAGGCCGAGCCGGCGGAGCCCGTCATCTGCCGGCGCCCACGGTCATTTGTTGAGAACGTCCGCTGGAAGGGGCTGGCTCATTTCGCGCGGTTGCGGCTCGACGAAGGCGACCAGCGCCGCCATGCCGACGAAAGCCGCGCCTGCCAGCAGGCCGATGACAACGAGAAAGCGCAACAGGCTGGGCATAGGTTTCTCCGCGCCGCCGGACTGATTCTTTCGCGCCGAAAGCCAGATACAATTTGCGCGCGCGACGTGATAGTACATGGCGATCATGTGGGATCAAGCCATCGCTCACCAGCCGGAGGAGGCGCCCGCGACGCGCGACCCGCGCGCGCAGGCGATCGTCGATCGTCTGGCCGGGCGCCCGCTGGTCCTCGTCGGCATGATGGGCTCGGGCAAGACCGCCATCGGCAAGAGGCTGGCGCACCGGCTCGGCCTGCCCTTCGTCGATTCGGATCACGAAATCGAGGCCGCGCATCGCCTGACCATCACCGAAATTTTCGCTCATCATGGCGAGGCCTATTTCCGTGACGGCGAGCGCCGCGTGCTCGCCCGGCTCATCGGCGAAGGCGAGCGGGTCATCGCCACCGGCGGCGGCGCCTTCATCAAGCCCCAGACCCGCGCGCTGATCCGCGACCGCGCCGTCTCGATCTGGCTCAAGGCCGATTTCGACGTGCTGATGCGCCGGGTGCGCAAGAGGCCGACCCGTCCGCTGCTCCAGGGCCCCGACCCGGAAGGCGTGATGCGCCGCCTGATCGACGAGCGTTATCCCGTCTATGCGCAAGCCGATCTTTCCATTCTTTCCCGCGACGCGCCGCACGAGGTCATCATCGAGGAGGTCCTCGCCGCGCTCGAAGGTTTTTTGGCCAAACAAGGAGATTTTTCGCCCGAAATGACCGCTCCCGTCCTGCCTCCCGCCTCCACCGGCGTCCATGTCGCCCTCGGCGCCCGCTCCTATGACATTCTGATCGGCCCCGCGCTCATCGCCCATGCCGGCGAAAGAATCGCCCGGCTCGCTCCCGGCGCGAGCGCCTTCATCGTCACCGACGCCAATGTCGCGCCTCTGTGGCTCGGCGCCCTTCAGGCCAGTCTCGACGCGGCGAACATCCGCCACGGCCATATCGTGCTGCCGGCCGGCGAAACCACCAAGGATTACGCCCATTACGAGCAGCTCTGCGAGGCGGCGCTGGCGGCGAAGATGGAGCGCGGCGATTTCCTGATCGCGCTCGGGGGCGGCGTCATCGGCGACCTCACCGGCTTCGCCGCCGCCAGCCTGCGCCGGGGCATGGGCTTCGTCCAGATTCCGACCACCCTGCTGTCGCAGGTCGATTCGAGCGTCGGCGGCAAGACCGGCGTCAATTCCCGCCAGGGCAAAAATCTGATCGGCGCCTTCCACCAGCCGGCGCTGGTTCTCGCCGACACCGACAGCCTCGGCACTTTGCCCAAGCGCGAATTCGCCGCCGGCTATGCGGAGGTCGTCAAATATGGCCTGATCGACCGGCCGGATTTCTTCGCCTGGCTGGAAAAGCACTGGCAGGCGGTTTTCGCACGCGGCCCCGAGTTGAGCCATGCGATTGCGGTGAGCTGCGAATCCAAGGCCGCCGTGGTCGCCCGCGACGAAACCGAACAGGGCGACCGCGCCCTTCTCAATCTCGGCCACACCTTCGGCCACGCCCTGGAAAAGCTGGTCGCGTACGACAGCAAGCGCCTCGTCCATGGCGAGGGCGTCGCCATCGGCATGGCCTGCGCTTTCCGCTATTCGGTTCGCGCCGGCCTGTGCCCGATCTCGGCCGCCGAGCGGGTCGAGGCGCATCTGCGCGCCGTCGGCCTGCCGAGCCGCATCCGCGACATCTCGGGCTGGAGCGCGAGCGCCGACGACATTGTCGACGCCATGCGCCAGGACAAGAAGGTGCGGCGCGGCGCCCTCGCTTTCATCCTCGCCCGCGACATCGGCGCGAGCTTCATCGCCAGGAATGTCGAGCCGGAGGCGGTGCGCGCCTTCCTCGAAGACGAGTTGCGCGCCGGAGTCTGAAATCCATGCACGGCGCGGGCGGAGCTTCGTCCATCAATCCCTGGGCCGCCGGCGCGGCCCTGGTGGTGTTCATCCTGCTTTCGGCGCTGTTTTCCGGCTCCGAAACCGCGATGACCGCCGCCTCGCGCGCCCGCATGCACGCGCTGGAAAGACAGGGCGATCCGCGCGCGGCCATCGTCAATCGGCTGCTCGCGGGGCGCGACCGGCTGATCGGCGCCATGCTGCTCGGCAACACCTTGTTCAATATCGGCGCCTCAGCCTTGCTCACCGCGGTTCTGGTGGCGATGGTCGGCGAAAGAGGCGCGCTCTACGCCACCGCCGCCATGACTGTCGTCCTCCTGATCGTCGCGGAAGTCCTGCCCAAGACCGTGGCGCTCAATTATCCCGACCGGATGTCGCTGATCGTGGCGCGGATCGTCGCCTTTTTTGTCGCGATTTTCGGCCCGTTCCTGTTCGTGGTCGAGCGGATCGTGCGCGGGACGCTGTTTTTGTTCGGCCTGCGGCTCGACCAGAAACATCCGCTGCTCTCCCCGGAAGAAGAGCTGAAAAGCGCGGTTGATCTGATGCACCGGGAAGGCGGCGTCGCCCGCTCCGACCGCGACATGTTTGGCGGCCTGCTCGACCTGAAGGAACTGACCGTCTCCGACGTAATGGTCCATCGCACCAAAATGACCGCGCTCGACGCCGAGGCGCCGGTCGCCCAACTCGTGCGCGAAGTCGTCGCCTTGCCCTTCACCCGCGTGCCCCTGTGGCGCGAGTCCCCCGACAATATCGTCGGCGTGCTGCACGCCAAGGACCTGCTGCGCGCGTGGAGCGACGCCAATGGCGACGCGTCGAAAATCCAGCTTCAGCCGATCCTGCACGAGCCGTGGTTCGTTCCGGAAACCACCACGCTCGAAGCCCAGCTTCAGGCCTTTCGCAAGCGCAAGACCCATTCCGCCCTGGTCGTCGATGAATATGGCGACGTGCAGGGCCTGGTGACGCTCGAAGATATTCTGGAGGAAATCGTCGGCGACATCCGCGACGAGCACGATGTCGCCTTTGTCGGCGTGCGCCGGCAGGCCGACGGCTCGGTGATCGTGGACGGCTCGGCCCCGATCCGCGACCTCAACCGGGTCATGGCCTGGGATCTGCCGGACGAGGAAGCCACGACCATCGCCGGCCTCGTCATCCACGAAGCCCGAACCATTCCCGAGCAGGGCCAGAAATTTGCTTTTCACGGTTTCCGGTTCGAGGTGCTGCGCAAGCAGCGCAACCGGATCACGCTGCTGCGGCTGACGCCGGAGCCGAAGGCGGAGGGGTGAAAAGGCTTAGGCCTGCGCATCAGATCGTCTGATTATAGGCGCCGACTTCCGGGTTTTCGCGCAGGATGGCGTCCACCGCCTCGAACATGGCGTGGAGATTTTCCTTCGAGGCCGGGCTTTCGACCACCACCACCAGTTCCGGCTTGTTGGACGAGGCGCGCACCAGCCCCCAGGTGCCATCCTCCAGCGTCACCCGCACGCCATTGACGGTGACGAGGCTGCAGATGTGCTGGCCGATGATTTTTTCGCCCCGCTCCTGCATCGTCTGGAAATGCGCGACGACCCTTTCGACCACGTCATATTTCACCTCATCCGCGCAATGCGGCGACATGGTCGGCGAGCCCCAGGTTTTGGGCAGGTCGGCGTAAAGCTCGGCCATCGACATGGCCGGGTTGCGGTCGAGCATTTCCAGCACATGGACCGCCGTCAGCAGACCGTCGTCGTAGCCGCGCCCGACCGGCGCGTTGAAGAAGAAATGGCCGGACTTCTCGAAACCCGCCAAAGCGTTCAGATCGCTGACGCGGCGCTTGATGTAGGAATGGCCGGTCTTCCAGTAATCGACGGTGACGCCCCGGGCCTTCAGCACCGGGTCGGTTGCGAAAAGCCCCGTCGATTTGACATCGACCACGAAAGTCGCGTTCGCGTGGCGCTTCGAGAGGTCGCGGGCGAGCATGACGCCGATCTTGTCGGCAAAAATCTCGTCGCCGCGATTGTCCACCACGCCGCAGCGGTCGCCGTCGCCGTCGAAACCGAGACCGACGTCGGCGCCTGTCTCGCGCACCTTGTCGGCCATGGCGTGCAGCATTTCGAGATCTTCGGGATTGGGATTGTAGCGCGGGAAATCATAGTCCGGCGTCACGTCGAGCGGGATCACCTCGCAGCCCAGCCGCTCTAAGAGCGCCGGCGCGAAGGCCCCCGCCGTGCCATTGCCGCAGGCCGCGACCACTTTCAGCTTGCGCGTCAGACGGGTGTGGCTCACGAGATCATCGAGATAGGTTGTTCCAAAATCCTCGACGAACTGGTAACCGCCGCCGGAACGGGGCATGAACCGGCCTTCGAGCACGATGTCGCGCAACTGCGCCATTTCATCCGGCCCAAAAGTCACCGGGCGCTGGGCGCCCATTTTCACCCCGGTCCAGCCATTGTCGTTGTGCGAGGCGGTGACCATGGCGACCGCCGGGCAATCCAGGGCGAATTGCGCGAAATAGGCCATCGGCGACAGAGCGAGGCCGATGTCCACCACCTCGACGCCGCCCGCCATCAACCCGCAGATCAAAGCCTGTTTGATCGAGGCCGAATAGGACCGGTAATCGTGGCCGGCAGCGAGACGCGGCCTGACGCCCATCTCGTGGATCAGGGTCGCGAGCCCGAGGCCCAGCGCCTGCACGCCCATCAGATTGAGCTCGGAACCGAACAGCCAGCGCGCGTCATATTCGCGAAAGCCGGTCGGCTTCACCAGCGGCAGGCGCTCATATTCGAAGGTGTTGGGGGTGAGGGAGGCGACGGGTTTCGGAAACATGGGGCGGCTCGCGGGAGGGAGGCGGAATCAGGAGCGGTGATAGACGTCTTCAAGCCGCACGATGTCGTCCTCGCCGAGATAGGAGCCGGTCTGGACCTCGATCAGTTCGAGGTCGATCTTGCCCGGATTGACGAGGCGATGGACCGAACCGATCGGCAGATAGATCGACTCGTTTTCATGGATCATCCTGACGTCATGGTCGCGGGTGACTTCGGCCGAGCCGCGCACCACGATCCAATGTTCGGCGCGGTGATAATGTTTCTGCAACGACAATTTTTGGCCGGGCTTGACCACGATTCTCTTCACTTGATAGCGCTCGCCGCCGTCGATCGACTGGTAATAGCCCCACGGGCGATAGAGCCGACGATGTTCCCGCGCCTGCTTGAGCTTGCGGCGCTTCAGCTCGTCCACCAGCTGCTTGACCTTGTCGCCATGTTGCGCGCCCAGCACCAGGACGGCGTCGTCGGTCGTGACCACGATCACGTCATCGACGCCCAGCACCGCGGTGAAGCCATGATCCGAGCGGATGTGGACATTTTTCGCGTCCATCGCCACGCCCTGGCCGCGCACCGAAACGCCGCGCTCGTCGCGTTCCGACAGCTCCCACACCGCCTGCCAGTTGCCCACGTCGGACCAGCCGATATCTGCGGGAATGACGGCGGCGTGTTTCGTCCGCTCCATCACCGCATAGTCGATCGAGGTTTTTGGCGCGTGACTGAAGGCCTCGCGATCCAGCGCCAAAAAGCCGAGATCGCGCTCGGCCTTGAAAAAAGCCTCTTCGGCGGCCGCCGCGATTTCCGGCTCGAAAGCCTGTAATTCGCCGCGCATGACATCGGCGCGGAAGAAGAAATTGCCCGAGTTCCACAAATAGCCCTCGGCGATATAGCGTTCGGCAGTCCTGGCGTCGGGCTTTTCGACAAAAGCCTCGACCTTGGCCACGCCGGTTTCGGGAACGACCAGCGCGCCGGGGCGGATGTAGCCATAGCCGGTCGCCGGATGGGTGGGCTTGATCCCGAGCGTGACGATGAAACCCCTGGCCGCCGCTTCGCCGGCCTGGCGGCAAAGGGCGCGGAACGCCTCGACATCGCGCACGGCGTGATCGGCGGCGAAGACCGCGACCACCGCGTCGGGCGAACGTTTGCTGGCCAGTTCGCAGGCGACCGCCACGGCCGCCGCGGAATCGCGGCGCTCCGGCTCCAGCACGATCTCGCCGGAAACCCCGATCTCCCTCATCTGTTCCTGCACCAGGAAACGGTAATCGTGATTGGTGACGATCGCGGACTCGGCGAAAATCTCCGGATCGAGCCGAAGCAGGGTCTCCTGGAACGTCGAGGAGCTCCCGAGCAGGGGAATGAATTGTTTCGGCATGGTCTCGCGCGAGGCCGGCCAGACCCGCGTGCCCGCGCCGCCGCACATGATCACCGGAATAATCCTGTTCATCTGTCCCCCGCCATTTGGCGCGACCCTCGGGAACGACGACCGTCGCCGCCCGCTGTCATCCGACCATAAAGGCCTGAAAAAACGATTTCATCGTTCATTTCCTAGCGGACCGCCACCAGCACCGCGCCCGACGCGATCAGCGCGACGCCGATCCAGTTTACGGCGGAGAGCCTTTCGCCGAGGAAAGCCGCGCCGAACAGAGCGACCAGCACCACGCTGAGCTTGTCGATCGGCGCGACCTGACTCGCCTCGCCGAGCTTCAGCGCCCGGAAATAGCACAGCCAGGACGCCCCCGTCGCCAGCCCGGACAGAACGAGGAAGGCCCAGGTCTTAGGCGGCAACGCCGCTGGATGGAGGCGGCCGGTCGCGACGAGCAGCAGCGTCAGCGCCACAACCACGACCAGAGTGCGCGCCAAAGTGGCGAGATCGGAATCGACGCCCTCGACCCCTACCTTGGCGAAGATCGCGGTCAAGGCGGCGAAAACCGCCGACAGCAAGGCCCAGCCGGTCCAAGAGCCCAGAAAAGAGCCCAGAAATGCGCCAAAAAACGCGCCATTTTCGCCCCTCATGCCGCGCCCTCGTCGTTTTCCGCCAGCAGCCTGGCCTGGTGATCGGCGATCAGCGGATCGAGAATCTCGTCCAGCGCCTCGCCCTCCATCACCTTGTCGATCTTGTAGAGCGTCAGGTTGATCCGGTGGTCGCTGACGCGTCCCTGCGGAAAATTATAGGTGCGGATGCGCTCGGAGCGGTCGCCGGAGCCGACCTGGGCCTTGCGGTCCGCCGCGCGCGCGTCGGCGAGCTTGCGCCGCTCCATCTCGTAAAGCCGCGACCGCAGCAGGTCCATGGCCTTGGCCTTGTTGCGGTGCTGCGAGCGTTCCTCCTGCATCATCACCACGATGCCTGAGGGAATATGGGTGACGCGGATGGCCGATTCCGTCTTGTTGACATGCTGGCCGCCGGCGCCGCCGGCGCGCATCGTGTCGATGCGCAGATCGGCCTCGTTGAGCGCCAGATCGACCTCCTCGGCCTCGGGCAGCACCGCCACGGTCGCCGCCGACGTATGGATGCGGCCTTGCGTCTCGGTGGCCGGCACGCGCTGGACGCGATGGGCTCCGCTCTCGAATTTCAGCCGCGCGAACACGCCCTTGCCGCGCACATGGGCGATGATTTCCTTGAACCCGCCGGCCGTTCCCTCGCTCGCCGAAATCAGCTCCATGGTCCAGCCCCGCCGCTCGGCGTAACGTTGATACATGCGGAAAAGGTCGCCGGCGAACAAGGCCGCCTCGTCGCCGCCGGTCCCGGCCCGGATTTCCAGGATCGCGCTTTTCTCGTCCGCGGCGTCGCGGGGCAGCAAAGCGAGCCGCAGATCGTGTTCGGCCTGAATGCGGCGGCTTTTCAGGCCCGGCAGCTCTTCCTCGGCGAGCGCCCGCATTTCGGCGTCGTTTTGCGGGTCGTCCGCCATTTTTTCGAGATCGGCGATTTCCGTCTCCAGCGCGCGAAAGGCGCGGATCGCCCGCGCCACCGGATCGAGTTCGGCCAGTTCGCGGGAAAGGGCGGAAAAAACGGAAGGTCCGACGCCTTCGGCCAGGCGATGGCCGATTTCCTCATGGCGGCGCAGGATGAGATCGAGTTTTTCGGCGGGAACCATGACGATGAACGCCCAGGGAAAGACGGCGGCGGAAGGCGGCGAGGACGCCAGGCTAGAGCATATTCCCGAAAAGTGGCTCCGGTTTTCGGAAAAGAATATGCGCAAAAACAAAAAGCTAAAGCGGGACGCCGTTGGTCTCCGCAAAGTTTTGCAGCTCCTGCCGGATCGAGCGGCAGTCGTCGGGCTTGTCGATCATCGGCATGAGGACGTCGCGCGTCGCCTCGAGATCGACCGCCAGCAGGGCCGCCCGCACCGGGCCGATGGCCGAGGCGTTCATCGAAAGGTGACGGTAGCCGATCGCCGCCAGCGCCAGCGCCTCCAGGGGCCTGCCGCCCATTTCGCCGCACAGGCTGACCGGTCTGCCGTTGCGGCCGCCCGCGTCGACGATCGCCTTCAGCGCCCGCAGGTTTGCCGGCGACAAAGTGTCGAATCGCGAGGAAACGCGCTTGTTGTCGCGATCCGCGGCGAAAAGATACTGGGTGAGATCGTTCGAGCCGACCGAGAGAAAATCCGCGGCCGCGCAGATTTCGTCGAGCTGCCAGAGGAGCGACGGAACTTCCACCATCGCCCCCAGATGGAGCGCGGCCGGCAATTCATAGCCATGGCGGCCCAGAAATTCGAGTTCGCGCTCGACAATGGTCTTGGCCTGGGTGAATTCGCAGGTGCTGGCGATCATCGGGAACATGATGCGCATCTCCCGCCCGGCGCCGGCGCGCAGCATCGCGCGCAGCTGCATCCGCAACAAGCCCGGGCGGTCGAGCCCGATCCTGATGGCGCGCCAGCCGAGCGCGGGATTTTCTTCCTCGACCTTGGCCATATAGGGCAGGACCTTGTCCGAGCCGATGTCGAGCGTGCGGAAGGTCACCGGGCGCCCGCCGGCGGCCTCCAGGACCTTGCGATAAAGGTTGTATTGCTCGGACAGGCGCGGAAAGCTCTGCGCCACCATGAACTGCAGTTCGGTGCGGAACAGGCCGATCGATCTGGCGCCGACTTCCGCGGCGTGCTCGCAGTCGATCAGCAGGCCGGCGTTCATGTGCAGGCCGATCTCGACCCCGTCGCGGGTCACCATCGGCGTGTCGCGCAGCTTGTGGTACTGCTCCTGCCGGCGCGCGCGCAGCCGCGCCTTTTCGCCATAGGCCACCTCGACATCGGGCGGCGGGCGCAATTGCACTTCGCCGGAGCCGCCATCGACGATGATGGCGTCGCCGGTCTCGACCAGATCGGTGACGTTCGGAACCTCGCCGATCGCCGGCAGGCCCAGCGCGCGGGCGATGATCGCGACATGGCTGGTCGGCCCGCCGTCCTCGAGCACCAGGCCGCGCAGATTGTTGCGCTCATATTCGAGCAGGGCCGCCGGCCCCATGTTGCGCGCGACCAGAATCGCGTTGGGCGGCAGCGCGCCGCCATGGGCAGGCCCCTGGCCGGTCAGCTGGCGGAGCAGGCGATTGGCGATGTCGTCGAGGTCGTGCAGGCGCTCGCGCAGGTAAGGATCGGTCTGGCGCTGCAATTTCGCGCGCGCGTCGTTCTGGACCCGCTCGACCGCGGCTTCGGCCGTCAGGCCAGATTCCAGCGCCTCGCGCAGCCGGCGCATCCAGCCGCGGTCGTTGGCGAACATGCGCACGGTTTCCAGCACTTCGCGATGTTCGCCCACGCCATAGCGGTCGCCGCGCGCGACCAGTTGGTCGATGTGCTCGCGCATCGCCTGGATGGCCTGTTCCAGACGGCGCATTTCCGCCTGGGGATCCTCGGCGACGAGCTGTTTGACGACCACGCGCGGCTCATGCAGCACCACATGGCCGAGGCCGACGCCGTCGCAAAGCGGGACGCCCGAAAGCGCCATCGCCTTTTGCAGCGTGAAACTCTGGCCGGGCTGGGCGAGCGACTGCAATTCGCCCGAGGCGATCATCTCGGCCAGCAGCATGGCCGTGGTCTGGAGCGCCTCGACCTCTTCCTCGGAATAGGTTCTTCGCGCCCGATTCTGCACGACCAGAACGCCGAGCGTGTTGCCGCCGCGTAAAATCGGCACGCCGAGGAAGGATTGATAGATTTCCTCGCCGGTTTCCGGCCGGTAGGAGAAGGCCGGATGGGCCTGGGCGTCGGCGAGCGCCAGGGGCTCGGCCTTTTCGGCGATGAGGCCGACGAGGCCTTCGCCAGTGGTCATGGTGGTGAGGTGGACCGCCTCGCGGTTGAGGCCTTCCGTTGCGTAAAGTTCAAGCTTGCCGTCGGAGCGCGCCACATAGACCGAACAGACTTCGGCGACCATGTTGGCGGCGATATGGATGACGATCCGGTCGAGACGCGCCTGCGCGTTCACCGGCTCCGCCATGACCTCGCGAAGCCGGCGAAGAAGCAGACGAGGTCCGCCCAGAGCGCCGCGCATGATTTTTCCCCGACCTTGACGGCGCGCCCCGCGCCCCGCCGATGAATTGAACAAGTCGCCCGCCGCCCGCTTTCGCATCCACAAGGCGATGCGATACAGGGGCCGCGGACAGGATTGATTCGAACCGCGAACGGAGTTTAGCCGCTATTTTCCCGCTGACGACGACTTCCCGTCAAGCGCCGCGGCCAATCCACGGTTTCATCCGGTTTCCGAACGATCTGTCCGGAAATCGCGTCAGGCCTTGTCCAGGCCATAGAGCGAATGCAGCGTGCGCACCGCAAGCTCGGTATAGGCCGCGTCGATCAGGACCGAGAACTTGATCTCGGACGTGGTGATCGCGCGGATATTGATGCCCTTCCGCGCCAAGGCGCGGAAGGCGTCGGCGGCGACGCCGGTGTGGCTGCGCATGCCCACGCCGATCGCCGAAATCTTCACCACGTCGGTCGAGGCCTGGAGCGTCGAAAAACCGATCTCGTCCTTGGCCTTTTCGAGGATGGCGCGGGCGCGATCGAATTCGGCGGTGGGGACGGTGAAGGTGATGTCGGTGGTCGAGTCGTCGGAGGCCACCTGGATGATCATGTCGACATTGATATTGGCCTGGGCGAGGGGCTGGAAGATCGCCGCCGCGACGCCTGGCTTGTCCGCCACCTTGCGCAAGGTGATCTGCGCCTCGTCCTTGGAAAAGGCGATTCCGGTGACGACCTGCTCTTCCACAATATCCTCCTCATTGCAAATCAGCGTGCCGGGCCGGGGGTTGGCCGGATCGTCGAAGGACGACCGCACGAAGGTCTGGACCCCGTGAACCATCGCCATTTCGACGGAGCGCACCTGGAGCACCTTGGCTCCGAGCGACGCCATTTCCAGCATTTCCTCGAAGGCGATCCGGTCAAGGCGCCGCGCCTTGGGAACGATGCGCGGATCGGTGGTGTAGACCCCGTCGACATCGGTGTAAATGTCGCAGCGATCCGCATGGAGCGCCGCCGCGACCGCGACCGCGCTGGTGTCGGACCCGCCGCGCCCCAGCGTGGACACCCGGCCGCTCAAAGGATCGACGCCCTGGAAGCCGGCGACCACAGCGACTTCCCGGCGCCCAAAGCCCTCGATCACCCGGGCGCCGTCGATGCGGGCGATGCGGGCCGAGCCATGGGCGTCATTGGTCTCGATCGGAATCTGCCAGCCCTGCCAGGAGCGCGCCGGGATTCCCATTTCCTGGAGGACGATGGCGAGCAGCCCTGACGTGACCTGTTCGCCGGAGGCGACCACCGCGTCATATTCGCGCGGGTCGTAATGCTTGTTGGCTTCGTTGACCCAGCCGACCAGTTCGTTGGTCTTGCCGGACATGGCCGAGACGACGACCGCGACCTCATGGCCCTCGTCGATCTCGCGCTTCACGTGGCGCGCCACATTGCGGATTCGTTCGATATTGGCGACCGAAGTGCCGCCGAATTTCATCACCAGACGCGCCATATCAACCTGAAACCGTCTCGTTAATCATTTTTCGTCCACGCCGCCGCGCGACGCGGAGGCGCCGCCTCGGCCTTCGGGCCTTTCCCTCGCCTTTTCGCGCGCAAAAGACCGGAAAACTCGCGCCTTCGGCGCGGGGCGGCTATACATGACGGGGCGCATGGATTGTGTCAACGTGCGAAGGAAAAGTTTGGAGCGCGACATGGCTGAATTTCATGGCGAAGCGGGGGCAAGCGTCGATCGCGACGAATTGGCGCGGTTCGCCCGGCTCGGCGACGACTGGTGGGACCCCAACGGACCGCAGCGCGCCCTGCACAAGCTCAACCCCACCCGCGTGCTTTATCTGCGCAATCTTTTCTGCGCCCATTTCCCCGACGGGACCAAACCGCGCGACCGCAAGGCCGAAAAGCCGCTCGGCCGTCTGCGGGTCGCTGACCTCGGCTGCGGCGGCGGCCTGCTGTCCGAATCGCTCGCCGTTTTGGGCGCGCAGGTGACGGGCGCCGATCCGGCGGAAGAGAATATCGCCGCCGCCCGCCGCCACGCCGAGGCGGGGGGCCTCGCGATCGACTACCGGCCGGTGACCGTCGAGGCGCTCGGCCGTTCCGGCGAAACATTCGACGCCGTGCTGGCCATGGAAGTGCTGGAGCATGTCGCCGATGTGAACGGATTTCTCGCCGCCGCCGCCGCGCTGGTGCGGCCAGGCGGGCTGTTCGTCGGCGCCACGCTCAACCGTACCCTGAAGAGCTACGCTCTCGCCATTGTCGGCGCCGAATATGTCCTGCGCTGGGTCGAACCCGGCACGCATGATTGGCGCAAGTTTTTGCGGCCATATGAAATGGTGAAGCCGCTGGAAAAGGCGGGCTTGAAAGAAATCGACCGCGCCGGACTCGTCTATCACCCGATTGCCGACGAGTGGCGGCTCTCGGGCGACATGGACGTGAATTACATGATCGCGCTGGAGCGTCCGCCGGGGTGATCGCGCGAAAGGACGGGAGCAGGCGCCGGAATGAAAATGATTCTGCTGGCGCCCCTGCTGCTCGGCGCGACCTTGAGCGGATGCAGTTTTGTGGGGCCGGCCACGGTCCCCGCCGCGGTTCTCCTGCCCGAGGACGCGCGCAGGCCAGAGCGGTCGCTGCGCATGGCGCTCTACGACTGCGCCCGCTACGATCCGTTCCGCAACGCCTATCTGGACAGGATCGCCACCCTGCCCGAAGGCGCCCTTTACGGCTATGCGCAAAGTCCGACGCCCGAACACGCCGCCTGCATGCTGGAACTCGGCTGGAAAACCAGGCCCGGAACTTATTTGAGATTTTGAAATGAAATGGCGCCTGTCCCGCGACAGGCGCCTTAACCAAGCGACGGCTTTGAGCCTTAGGCCCCGAGCGCGAGCTTCAGCTCGTTAAGCTGGTCGAGCTTTTGCGAGGCGACCTTCATCTCCTCGTCCGTCTTGGCGTCGGCGAGATCGTCCTCGGCGTCCCTGATGTCCTGGGCGAGTTGCGCCATGTCGAACTGCTCCAGCGGCGTCGCGCCATCCGCGAGAAGGGTCAGCCCGCTCGCCGCGACATCGGCGAAACCGCCACGCACGACCAGCCGTTCCGGCGCCTTGGTGAGGGTCGCGAAAATTTCGACGATTCCCGCCTTGAGGATGGACATCACCGGCGCATGGTCCTTCAGGACCTCGAACAGGCCTTCGACCCCCGGCACGACCACGGACTCGACTTCGCCCGAAAACAGCAGCCTTTCCGGCGAAACCAGCTCGAAGTGAAAAGTCGTCATCGCTATCTCCAACCCGGGCTTGCGCCCACGCGAGTCTTTCAGGGTCCGCTATCAGGCCGCCTGAGCCGCGAGCTTCTGCGCCTTGTCGACGGCTTCCTCGATCGAGCCGACCATATAGAAGGCCGCTTCCGGCAGATGGTCGTACTCACCCTCGACCAGGCCCTTGAAGCCCTTGATCGTGTCGGCGAGCGAGACCAGCTTGCCCGGCGAGCCGGTGAAGACTTCCGCGACATGGAAGGGCTGCGACAGGAACCGCTCGATTTTGCGCGCGCGAGCGACGACCAGTTTGTCCTCTTCGGACAATTCGTCCATGCCGAGAATCGCGATGATGTCCTGCAGCGACTTGTACCGCTGCAAGGTGGATTGCACCTTGCGGGCGATGTCGTAATGCTCTTCGCCGACGATCAGCGGGGAAAGCATGCGCGAAGTCGAGTCGAGCGGGTCGACCGCCGGATAGATGCCCTTTTCCGCGATCGAGCGCGACAGAACGGTGGTGGCGTCCAGATGGGCGAAGGAGGTCGCCGGCGCCGGGTCGGTCAGATCGTCCGCCGGGACGTAGATCGCCTGCACCGAGGTGATCGACCCCTTGTTGGTGGTGGTGATGCGCTCCTGCAGCGCGCCCATGTCGGTGGCGAGCGTCGGCTGATAGCCCACCGCCGAGGGGATGCGGCCGAGCAGCGCCGACACTTCCGAGCCAGCCTGGGTGAAGCGGAAGATATTGTCGACGAAGAACAGCACGTCTTGGCCCTGGTCGCGGAAATGTTCGGCGACGGTGAGGCCGGTGAGCGCGACGCGGGCGCGGGCGCCCGGAGGCTCGTTCATCTGGCCATAGACCAGCGCGCATTTGGAGCCGGCGGTCGAGCCGTTGTTTTCCTTCGGGTCCTTGTTGACGCCGCCTTCGATCATCTCGTGATAGAGGTCGTTGCCTTCGCGGGTGCGCTCGCCAACGCCGGCGAAGACCGAATAGCCGCCGTGCGCCTTGGCGATATTGTTGATCAGTTCCATGATCAGCACGGTCTTGCCGACGCCCGCGCCGCCGAACAGGCCGATCTTGCCGCCCTTCGCGTAAGGCGCCAGCAGGTCGACGACCTTGATGCCGGTTTCGAGAATCTGGGCTTCGGTCGCCTGTTCGGCATAGGACGGCGCCGGCTGGTGGATGGCGCGCAGGCCTTCGTTCGGCACCGGGCCGGCCTCGTCGACCGGTTCGCCGATCACATTGATGATGCGGCCGAGGGTGCCAGCGCCGACGGGAACGGCGATCGGAGCGCCGGTGTCGCGCACCGGCTGGCCGCGCACCAGACCTTCG
>JAJYCZ010000257.1 GCA_021777915.1 Pseudomonadota bacterium
ACAGCAGGCCTTGGAGGCTCAGGGCGCAGCGCACCCCCATCCCGAGACGGTAGTGGACCCGCTCTTCCGCGGTGGCGGCGCATTCTTCGATCCGAACGATCTGGTCCAGGTCAAATACGAGATGTTGGTGAGCGTCGCGGCGCTGCCACACTGACAATGCGGCCCTGAATCGGCGATGATTGACGCGCGAGTGATTTGGAGCGCGGCGATGGACAGCGATGATGATAGCCTTAACTCTAGCTTTACGGCTAGCACGAAGGCTGGCGAGTTTCGGCGTGTCGAGGTTATCACCGGAACAGCCCGACGGCGAGCCTGGAGTTCACGAGAAAAGGCGCGACTTGTCGCTGAGAGTCTTGAGCCGGGCGCCAGCGTTTCGCAGATCGCCCGCCGGAACGGCGTAAGCCCTGGGCAATTGTTCACGTGGCGGCGAGCCGCGAAGGCTTCCACCAGCTCGGGCCCCGCCGCTTCGACGCCGGCTTTCGTGCCGGTCTCGATATCAGAGGCGGCGTCGCCGAGCCGGCAGCAATCGTCGTCCATCGAGATTGAGGTCCACGGGGCGCGCATCCATGTCCGCGGCGATGTGGACGAGGCCGTCCTGCGCACGGTTCTATCGGTTGTTCGGAGCGGGCTGTGATCGCGCTCGGCACGGGGCTTCGCATCCTGGTCGCGACGCAGCCGGTCGATTTTCGCCGCGGCATGGATTCCCTTGCGGTGTTGGTGAGCGAGACCCTGCGAGACAATCCTTTCAGCGGATCGTTCTTCGTCTTCCGGTCAAAGCGTGCGGACCGAATCAAGATTTTGGCATGGGACGGAACAGGCCTATGTCTATATTCCAAACGATTGGAAAATCGCGGCTTCACATGGCCCCCGATCCGCGACGGCTCCATCACGCTGAGCCCCTCACAATTGGCGCTGCTCATCGACGGTTCGGATTGGCGTCGCGTGTCGGCGCCGGTCGTGAAAACACCGTCGCGAGCAGGCTGAAACTCTATAAGAAACTCAACAAATATATGGCGTTTCCGGCGGTTTTTGCTATGACTTTCTTATGGTCATTCGTGACGAACCGCCATTTGATTCGCGGCTTCTACAGCAGAAGTTCGCGCAGGCGACGCGCCTCATCGAGAAGCGCGACGCCGAGATCGCGGCGCTATCGAAAGAGCGAGACGAAGCTGTCGCGGGGCGTGACGCCGCGCGGGAGGAGAATGAAAAGCTGCTGCTCATTCTGTCACAATACAAGCGCGCCATCTTCGGTCGCCGCTCGGAAAAGATCGACCCCGCGCAATTGCAGCTCCTGCTTTCTCAATCCGAACAGCCCGACATCGAGGCGGCGAACGAGAACGACGCCGAGAACACCGAAGCTTCTGAGAACACCGAAGCTTCTGGCGGCGACAAGCGCAGCGCGCCTGCAACGGCGTCGCGTCCTCACCGCAATCGGGGCCGCCTGCCGGCCCATCTGCCGCGGATCGATGTCGTCATCGACGTCAAGGACAAGGCGTGCCCGTGCTGCGGCGGCGTCCTGCACAAGATCGGCGAAGCGCGCAAAGAGATGTTCGACATCGTGCCGATCCAGTTCCGGGTGAAACGGATCATCCGGCCACGCTATGGATGCCGAGCCTGCGAGAGTTCGGTCGTCCAGGCGCCAGCGCCCTCGTCGCCTGTGGACGGCGGCATGGCGAGCGAGGCCTTGCTCGCCTATGTCGCAACTATGAAATACGCCTATCATGTGCCGCTCTACCGGATGGAGCAGATGCTCGCCGGACAGGGGATTGCGTTGGATCGATCGACGCTGGCGCTGTGGATGGGCCGTGTGGCCTGGTGGTTGAAGCCTTTGCACGAGTTGCTGCTCGACACGGTACTCTCCTACCCCAAAGTCTTTGCCGACGAGACGCCGGTTCCGATGCTCGATCCAGGCCGAGGCAGAACCAAAACCTGCCAGTTCTGGGCCGTGGCCACCGACGATCGGCCGTGGGGCGGCCCCGCTCCGCCGGCTGTTGTCTACGTCTTCGCCGAGGACCGTTCCGGTCGGCAAGCCCGGGACATATTCGAGGGCTACACGGGTGTCGTGCAGGTCGACGGTTACGCCGGCTACAACGGGCTCGTAGCGCCCGGACGCGTGGGCGGACCGGCGACGCTCGCCTTCTGCTTCGCTCACGTGCGCAGAAAATTCTACGACGTCCACGTCGCGACGAAATCGCCTATCGCGGCCCAGGCTTTGTTGCGCATCGCCGCCCTTTACGAGATCGAAGAACGCATCCGGAGCAAATCCGCAGAGGAGCGGCGCGCCGTGCGGCAGGCGAAAACGAAACCCCTGATCGACGCGCTCAAAATCTGGCTCGACGCCCGACTGGCGGAAATCTCGGCCAAGTCAGGATTGGCCAAGGCGATCCGCTATGCTCTTGTTCATTGGGCGGGGTTGACGCGCTTTGTCGACGACGGACGCATCGAGATCGATAGCAACGTGGTGGAGCGCAGCATGCGCCCGATTGGGCTCGGGCGTAAGAATCATCTCTTCGCCGGCAGCCCCCGCGGCGGCGAGACCTGGTCAATCTTATCCTCGCTCCTCAACACCGCCAAACTCACGCAAATCGACCCCCAGGAATATCTGACCGATATTCTTGAGCGCATCGTGGCCGGAAGCGCAAAGATCAACCGGCTTCATGAACTCCTGCCCTGGGCGTGGAAGAGCGGACGCAAGGCAGCGGAATTGAAAACCGCCGCGTGAAGGCTCGATGGGTTCAACTCGCCGGCAGCAGAGCGTCAGGGACTTCCTGCGCCTCACTCGCGTCCGAATGGATCTCCTCGTGGATGACCCGAAGCGTCACTTCATTCAGATAGGTTCTCAGGGCCTGATTGAGTTGTGTGAACTCCGGCCACAACACCGATTCCGAAAACCCCTGCGGCACACGAAGCATGACCGTATTGTGTCGTTGCCGGCGATATCGAAACGGCTTCAACCCGTACCGTCTGCATAAGGCCATGAACAACTGACGCGACCACTGATCGGGCATCGAATATTGCACCTCGATCGCACTGTCGCGCTGGCCGAGTTCCGCAAGCCGCGCTTTGACCCGCTCCAGCGCCGCTCCCGCCGCCAAGCGTTCGCCCGCCGTCCCGGCGCCCGCGATGTCAAATCGCGTCCAAACGTGACCCCTTTTCGCGTCCAATAACGACCCCGTGGCGGCGTGAGGAATGGCTTGGTTTGGGCTGTGCGGTAGTGTGATGAGAATGCGCCGCTGCTGTCGCCCTGGAGG
>JAJYCZ010000084.1 GCA_021777915.1 Pseudomonadota bacterium
GCTGCGCAAGGACCGGATCGTCAAGACCCGCCGCTCCCGGCAGACCGTATTCTACTCCCTGAGCGGCGCGGCTGTCGGGAAATTCGTCTCGACCCTGGCGGAAACCTTCTGCGCCGTCACGCCGCCCGAACGACAACGAAAGAAAGCCTGAATGACCTTGCAGCAGCCGTTGAAAAAGGGCTTCAAACAGATGCTTGCCGAGGCCAATGCGTTCATCGAGACGATCTCCGTCCATGACGCCCTGCCGCTCGTCGGCCAGAAATCCGTGCTCTTCCTCGACGTGCGCGAGGCGTTCGAGCTTGAAAAGGGCGAGATCGAAGGCGCCCTCCACGCCGCACGCGGCTTTCTGGAATTTTTCGCCGACCCAGAATCGACCATGCATAAGCCCGAAATGTCGCGGGCGGAGAAAATCATCCTCTATTGCGCGACCGGAGGCCGCTCGGCCTTCGCCGCCAAAATGCTGGTGGACATGGGTTACGATTTCGAGCGCGTGTTCAACCTTGCCGGCGGGATCGAGGCATGGAAGGCCGCCGGCGGACCGATTGAGATCTTCGGATAGGAAAGCGCCGGCTCAAGGCACGGCGGAGAACAGCAGAAAGACGCCGAAAAGAACCAGATGGACCGCGCCCTGGAGGATGGTGGCGCGGCCCGTCGCCAGCGTCAGCGTGCTGACGAAAAGCGTCAGCATCAGCAGGGTCATGCCCTCGGCGTCGAGACCCAGGGTCAGTTCCTTCCCGTAGTAAAGCGACACCGCGGCGACGGCGGGAATGGTCAGGCCGATGCTGGCGATGGCCGAGCCGAGCGCGAGATTGAGGCTGGTTTGCAGCTTGTCGGCCCGCGCGGCGGCGATCGCCGCGACGCTCTCCGGCAGCAGGACCAGCGTCGCAATGACCACGCCGAGGAAAGAGACCGGCAGGCCCGCGGCGCGGATCGCATGTTCGAGCGTCGGCGACAGCGTCTCGGCAAGCAGGACCACGCCCGCCAGCGACACGACCAGCATGAGCGCGCTGAGAGCCGTCACGCCGGCCGAGGGCGGCGCACGCGCCGTCTCCTCGCCGTCGCCGTTGTCGGCGAGAAAATAGTCGCGGTGGCTGACCGACTGCACGAAGACGAACACGCCGTATAGCACGAGCGACAGGACGCCGACGAAGACCAGCTGGGTCGGGGAATATTGCGGTCCGAGCCGGGCGACCGCGAAATTGGGCAGGATGAGCGTGAGGATCGCCAGAGTGGCGAGCACGCTCAGGGCGGAAACCGCGCCCTGGACGTTAAAACCCTGTT
The DNA here is from genome assembly GCA_021777915.1 of Pseudomonadota bacterium. GTDB lineage: Bacteria > Pseudomonadota > Alphaproteobacteria > Rhizobiales > Beijerinckiaceae > Rhodoblastus. The sequence goes on from JAJYCZ010000084.1 coordinate 1,282, forward strand.
CGCGATAGCGCGCGGCCCCGGCCAGCAGGCACAAGCCCACGACCCCGTTGAGCACGATCGACACCGCCGAGAACACGGTGTCGCGCGCCAGCGCATTGTCGCCGGAGGCCGAGCTGGCCATGGCGGCGACGATCAGCGCGGTTTCGATCGCGGTCACGGCCAAAGCGAGCAGGATCGAGCCCATCGGCTCGCCGACTTTGAGCGCGACCATTTCGGCGTGATGCACAGCGGCAAAAACCGAGGCGAGCAGCAGAATCGCCGCGACCAGAACGACGGCGAGGCTCTCCGCCTGGAGCAGATGCGCGTGCTCCAAACCCGCGACAACCAGCGCCGCGACCGGCGGCGCGACGGTCCTGGCCCAGATTTTCCACCCGCCGCCGTGCGCGGCGCTCGACGAAGCCATCTCGGGGAGCCCCTCTCCGTTTGAAATCGCGGCCTGCCGCCATCGCAAGGCTTTGGCTTGGGCAAGGCGCGCTGTCAATGACGACCTGGCGCCCGACGAGTCGCTTCGCCGCGCCCTTGCGCCGCGGCGGCGCCGGTCCAATCTCACGCCAGGAGAGACAAAATGCCCTGGACGCCCGAAGACGCGCCGCGCCACACCCACAAGGCCGACACCGAGGACCTTTGCGAGGTGTGGGCGGAAGTCGCCAACAAGGTTCTGGCGGAAACCGGCGACGAGGGCCGGGCCATCCGCGCCGCCAACGCGGTGGTCGCCCGTCTGCGGGCCGGGCGGGCGCGGCGCGAAACATTCGAATGACGCGGATAAGATGGCGCCGTCATCTTGCCGCGGGCGCGGCGAATCCGTATATTCCCTCTGTCATCCTCGGATGACTATGACGGTAGACGGCTAAACTTACTAGGTTTTACGGACCCCGGGGCGGTGCCGGGCGGGTCCACCCCAGCCTTTCCCAAGAGCTTTCTCCCCCAAGAGATTTCTCCGGCGGAAGGTTGCGGGGGCCCGAAATAGGATCGACGTGGGCTGAAGGGTTTTGCTTGCTGTCCGGCATGATACCGCCGTTATCGGGTCAACCTTATAGTTGCCAACGACAACTATGCTCCGGTCGCCGTCGCCGCGTAATGCGGCGCTAGCACCGAAATCAAAGCCCTGAGGCTTAGCCGCTTCAGGCGGGGCTCGGAGGCGCCTGGCAACAGAAGCCTCCACTTTCTTTCATGCCGGCGCGCGGCGGCGGCGAGAATCGGTGCGACGCGGTCCATGCCGACAGATTTGATACGCTACGATCTTCAAGTTCAGGACGCGTTGCGCGGCGTGGTGCGCAAGGTGCTGGCGGACGCCGCCCGCGAAGGCCTGCCCGGCGAGCATCATTTCTACATCACCTTCCGCACCCAGGCGCCCGGCGTCAAACTCTCGGCCCGGCTGCGCGACCAATATCCCAATGAAATGACCATCATCCTGCAATATCAGTTCTGGGATCTGCAGGTCGAAGAGGACGCCTTCGACGTGGGCCTGCATTTCAAGAACATTCCCGAGCGCCTTCATGTTCCGTTCGAGGCGATCACCGGTTTCTACGACCCCTCGGTGCAGTTCGGCCTGAAATTCGAGGCGACGGACGGCGAGGACGGAATCGACGAGGAGACCGAAGAAGCCGAGGAAACCGCGCCCGGTCCCGTCGCCAACCTTCTCCCCCCGGCTCCGGAAGCCGGAAAGCCCAGGCCGCGCGGCGCCGGATCGGAGCCGGCCATGGTTGCCGGCCAGACGGCGCCCGCCGAGCTGGCGCGCGGCAAGGCCGGCAAGGCCCAGAGCGGCAAGTCCCAGATCGACAAGGCCCAGATCGACAAGGCCCAGAGCGACAAGACCAAAGACGACAAACACGCCAAGGCCGCGAACCAAACGCCGGCCGCGCCGGGTCCCGCCGCCGAAAGCGGCGAATCGAAAGTCGTCTCGATCGACGCGTTCCGCAAGAAAACCTGAAAGAAGACCTTGGCCTTGGGCGATATCGTCAATCTCCGTCGCGCCCGCAAGGCGCGCGCCCGCGCCAGGGAAGAGGAGAAGGCGCAGGAAAGCCGCCTGCGCTTCGGCCTGAGCAAGGCGGAGCGAAATCTGGCGGAAAAGGGCCGGTCGCTCGCGGAACGCCGGCTCGAAGGCCATCGGCTGGATGAGGCCCCCGGCGACGGCGTCGAGTCATGACCCCGGCGCCGAGCCAGGTCCGCAAACATTCCCTGGTCATCGCCGGCCACGGCACCAGCGTCTCGCTCGAAGCCGCGTTCTGGGACGCCTTGCGCGAATGGGCGCGGGAGCGCGACATGAGCATCGCCGCCCTGGTCGCGGAGGTCGACGCGGCGCGCGGCGAGGCCAATCTCTCCTCGGCCCTGCGGGTGCGGCTGCTCGACCATTACCGGGGAAGGGCCTCTTCGCTCTGATTCGCGCCCGGCGGCGCCGAGAGGGCGCGCAGCCGCTCCTGGTCTTCCTTTTTCTGCTTCTCGATTCGCGCCTGCTCGCGCTCCAGCGCGCGCGTGGCGACGGCGTCGACAAAGGCGGCGGCGTCCACTTTTCGCACCGGCGCGCGCCATGGTCCGAACCACGTCACCGACCCGCTGGGGGCCGGAGCAGCCCAGCCGGCGGGCGGATCATGGGCCGAGGAGGAAAAAACCAGCGACAGGGCCGCGTCGCGCAGGTCGAAACCGGCGTCGATCCCCTGTCCGCCTTCATCCGTGGGCGTCAGCGCCAATTGGCCGTCGGCGAGCCGGGCTTTGAATCCGGCCTCCGGGCGGCGCAGCGGCCCGCGCGCGAAAGCGGCGTCGAGGCTTTTGGCGACCGCCGTGGCGTCGAAAGGCTCCGCATTGGCCTCGCTGGCCCGGAGCGCGGCGTCGGCCGCGTCGGGCGCGGCCTGCCGGATCGCGAGATCGCGCAAGGTGACGGCGCCCTCGCCCGAGAGCGATGCGGCGAGCGCCGCCGCGCTGACGCCGCCGCCGGCGAATTTCAGCTGGCCGTCGAGGCGAGCGGACAAAGCCGGCGTGTCGAGCGCGAGATCGCTGGCCTCGATTTCGCCGCTCAGCGAAACCTGCCGCCCGTCGCGGCGCAAATCGAAACCGCCGCGCGCCATCCCGCCGAGCACGGCGGCCTCGCCCCGCGCGACCGAGAGCGCGCCGGGCGTCAGCGCCAGATCGAAACGGGCCTTGCCGCCGAAGGGTTCGAGATCGTCGGTCGTCACCGACAGTTGCGCGGGCGGCGGGTCGATCAGGACCGGCGCGAAGGACAGGCTCGACCAGAGCGCGCCGGCCTTGGCTGGCGGCGGCGGGCCGAGCACGAGCGCGAAAAGCGCGGCGCCCGGGAAGCGGCCACAGCGCAACGCCCCCTTCAGGCCAGACGAATCGGCCGAGAAATCGCCCGCGAGCCGAACGCCCTGCCAATCGCCGGCGAGATCGCTCAGCGCGAGGGCGCCGTCGCGCCACGCGGCGTGGGCGGACAGGCGCAAGGGCGCGGGCGGCGGGCCGGAACTTGACGCAAGGGAATTTGGCGCGAGGGAATAAAGGGCGAGGACCGCGCCGGCGTCGCCGGAAAGCTTCGCCTCTCCGTCGAGTGAGAAATCTTCGCCGAGATCGCCACGAAATTCGCCATGGAGTCTCGCGAGATCGGCCGAAGCGGAGAGACGTCTCGCGCCGTTCCGCGCCGAATCGGGCTCGGCGCGCGCGGAGAGACGCGCGGGGCCGAGGTCCTGCGTCCACACCACCGGCGCGCCGAACTGGCCGAGCAGCGTCCCGCCTTCGGGCGCGCTCAGATCGACGGCGACCGCCCCCGCGCCGCCCGCGGGCGGAAAAGTCACCGCGATTTTCGTCGCCCCGAGCGTCCCGTCGACAAAAAAACCGCCGTCCGCCGCCTTGCCGGCGAGATCGGCGGGCGAGAGAATTCTCGCCCGCGCCGCGAGCGCCCGGGTCAGGCTGTCGGGCCACAGCCGGGCCAGCGCCCTGGCGAGCGGGCGGAGATCGCCGGCCCTGAGCCGCGCTTCGCCGCGCAGTCCGGCGAAATTTCCGCTCCAGGCGGCGGCGGCGAAGAGATCGGCGCCGCCGATATGGCTCATGTCCAGCCGCTCCAGCCGCACCGAGTCGCCCCGGCGCAGCAGATGGGCGTCGATCCGTCCGCCCTCGCCCGACAGGACGCCCGCCCGCGCCGATTTCAGGGTCCGCGCGTGCAGCGAAAGGTCGAGATCGAGCCCGCCGAATCCCCCGAAGGCGAGATCCGGCGCGGAGTCGAGATCGAGCGCTTCCGACGACAGATTGGCGATCACTTCCGGCGCCTTGCCCGCCGCCGCCGGATGGAGCCAGAGCCCGCCGGAAAAACGATTGCGTCCGAACAGGAAATCGCCGCGGTTCAGCGCCCATTCCTGGGGCGAGGCGACGAAATCGCCGCTGGCCTCGACCGCGTGAACGCCCTGGCCGAGCGCCGCGCTCGCCGCGGGCGCGGAGGCCCGCAAAGCCGCCGCGAAAGCCTCGAAATCCTTGGCCTGGAGGCGCGCCTTGCCGCGCCAGACGCCATTTTCCGGCGCCGCCGAAATGTCGATCCGCGCCTCGCCCGGGCCCGTCGCCTGGAATTCGGCGGGCGCGCCCGCTTTCCAGTTCAGCCGCGCGCCCGACCAGGACGCGCCGCGCCAGGTCAGGTCCGCCGCGCTCAGGCGCAGGTCGACGGGCGCCCCGCCTTTCGCCGCAAGCGCCAAGCGGGCCAAGCGCGCGGCGAAAAATTCCGCCCAGTCTTGGGAAAGATGCGGCGACTCCAGCGCCACGGCGATTTTTCCGGCGCCCGTTTCATAGCCGAAACCGCCGGACAGGCGGTCCGCCAGCGGCCCGTCGCCGAGCCGCGCCGAGACATCGCGCGCCTCGGCGCCGCCGAGCGACAAACGCGCCGAGGCCTGCGCCGTCCACGGCCCCGGCGCCGCCTTGCCCTCGGCCCTGGCGTCGCCTTCGAAGGCCGATGCGGAAAAATCGACGCGGCCGTCGAAATCGACGCGCCCCATGTCCTCCGGCCAGATCAGGCTGGCCTTGAGCGGCAGGACGTTGTTCGTCCGCACGTCGGTGGCCAGAACGAAAGCCAGCCGCCGCCCCTGCCAGTCGAAGGCCCCGCGCCCTTCGAACGGCCCCCGCGGGCCAGGAATCCGCGCGTCGAGGTCGAGTCCCTCGATCCGAGCCGCCGCGACGCCGCCGCGCCAGATGGTCACGTCGGCGCGGCGCAGGGCGAAATCGTCGAACTGCATGTCGCCCGCCAGCGCCGGCGCGCCGGGCCGGTCGGCGTCGAGCGCGACATCAGCGTCGTCGAACTCGGCCCGGATGAATTGCAGCTTGCCCTTCAGCAGACCGGGCGCCGCGAGCATGAAAACCGCGTTTTTCGCGTGAATCCGCCCGAAATCGCCGGAAATGTCGATGTCTTCGGCGCTGAAACGCGGGGTGGGAAGGAAATGCAGCGCTATTGTGCCGTCAAGCCGCGCAGTCGCGCCGGTCATCCGCGACAGTTCGGCGGCCATGTTCGGGCGCAAGGCGTTGAAATCGACGACATAGGGCGCGGCGAAGATCGCGCTGAGAAGGGCGATCAGGGCGACGCCGAAATAGGTCAGGAAATCGCGCATCGCCCGATCGGTTCGCCTCAGCCCCGCAACTCGACAAAAGCATCGAGCACCAGTTTGCGGCCCGCCTTGTCGAAGTCAATCGTCAGCTTCGCTCCGTCGACGGCGGCGACCGAGCCCGGGCCGAATTTCTGGTGAAAAATCCGCGCGCCGGGCGCGAATTTTCCCGGAGGCGCCGCGCGGGACACGATTTCGCCTTCGATTGTTTTCGGCCCGCGCGGCTCGTTTGCGCGCTGATCTTGCGCCCGCGCCCGCGCCCGCTTCCAGCCCGGAGTCTCGTAGGTCGAGCCGAAGGAGTCGAGATTGGCGAAGCGCGACCGGGCGTAGGCGCCATAGGAGCCGCCGCTCTTCGCCTCGTCCACCACTTCGACATGATCGGCCGGCAGATCGTCGATGAAACGCGATGGAGCCGTGCTCTGCCACAGGCCATGGATGCGGCGGTTGCCGGCGAACAGGATTTTTGCCCGCCGCCGCGCCCGCGTCAGGCCGACATAGGCGAGGCGGCGCTCTTCCTCCAGCCCGGCGCGGCCGTTCTCGTCGAGCGCGCGCTGGTGGGGAAACAGCCCCTCCTCCCAGCCGGGCAGAAAGACCGTGTCGAATTCGAGCCCCTTGGCCCCGTGCAGGGTCATGATCGAGACCCGCGGGCCGCCCTCCTGGCTGTCGGCGTCCATCACCAGCGAGACATGTTCGAGGAAGGCGCCGAGGTCGGGGAACTCCTCCATCGAGCGGATCAGCTCTTTCAGATTTTCTAGCCGGCCCTCGGCCTCGACCGTGCGCTCCTGTTTCCAGAAATCGGTATAGCCCGATTCCTCCAGAACCTGCTCGGCCAGTTCATCATGCGGCTTCTCGCCGGCCAAAGCCGACCAGCGCGCGAAATCGGCGAGCAGCGCCCGCAGCGCCCCGCGCGGTTTGGGCTTGAGCTCCTCGGTCTCGACCAGAGCGCGCGCCGCCTGCATCAGCGGAATTTTTCGCGCCCGCGCCAATCCGTGTACGGTCTGGAGCGTGCTTTCGCCCAGGCCCCTCTTGGGCGTGTTGACGATGCGCTCGAAAGCGAGGTCGTCGGCGGGCTGGGCGATGCAGCGCAGATAGGCCAAGGCGTCGCGGACCTCCAGTCGCTCATAGAAGCGCGGGCCCCCGATCACCTTGTAGGGCAGCCCGAGGCTGATGAATCGCTCCTCGAATTCGCGCATCTGGAACGAGGCGCGCACCAATATGGCCATGTCGTCGAGCGAAGCCCCCTGGCGCTGCAAAAGTTCGATCTCCTCGCCGACGACGCGCGCCTCCTCCTCGGAATCCCAGACGCCGGCGACCTTGACCCTCTCGCCCCATTCGCCGTCGGTGAACAAGGTTTTCCCGAGCCGGTCGCGGTTGCGGGCGATGAGATGGGAGGCGGCGGCGAGGATATGGCCGGTGGAGCGGTAGTTACGCTCCAGCCGCACCACCTTGGCGCTTGCGAAATCCTTTTCGAAACGCAGGATGTTGTCGACGTCCGCGCCGCGCCAGCCATAGATCGACTGATCGTCGTCGCCGACGCAGCACAGGTTCCTCGGCTGGCCCGGATCGGCGCGCTGGGTCAAAAGCCGCAGCCAGAGATATTGCGCGGCGTTGGTGTCCTGATATTCGTCCACCAATATATATCTGAAGCGCTGCTGATACTCGCGCAGAACGTCCTGGTTCTCGCGCAACAGCCGCAGGGTTTCGAGCAGAAGATCGCCGAAATCGACCGCGTTCAGCGTCTTCAGCCGCTCCTGATAAAGCGCGTAAAGCGCCGCGCCTTTGCCGTTGGCGAAGGCCTGCGCCTCGCCCGCCGGAACATGTTTCGGGTCGAGGCCGCGATTCTTCCAGCTGTCGATCAGAAAGGCGAGCGCGCGGGCGGTCCAGCGTTTTTCGTCGATGTTTTCGGCCTTCAGCACCTGTTTCAGCAGGCGGATCTGGTCGTCGGCATCGAGAATGGTGAAATTGGACTTGAGATCGACCAGTTCGGCGTGGCGGCGCAGGATTTTCGCGGAAATGGCGTGGAAGGTGCCAAGCCAGGCCATGCCTTCGGCGGCCGGGCCGATCAGCAGCGCAATGCGCTCGCGCATCTCGCGCGCGGCCTTGTTGGTGAAGGTCACGGCGAGGATTTCATGCGGCCGGGCGCGCCGCAGCGCGAGAATATGGGCGATGCGCGAGGTCAGCACCCGCGTCTTTCCGGTGCCCGCGCCGGCCAGCACCAGCACCGGGCCATCGAGCGCCTCCACCGCCTCGCGCTGTTCCGGGTTGAGGGCGGCGAGCCAGTCCGGCGCGCGCGCCGCCGCGAGGGCGCGCGCGGAAATGCCTCCCGGCCCGGGATGGGCGGGTTCGTCATCATATGGCTGCAGCGGTTTCCTCAACGGCGGCCCCACGCGAACGCAATCGAATCGTCGCCCGCAATGTGGGCCTTGACGAAGCCCTTGTCGACTCCGGCCAACAGCCTCGCGCAAGCGGGATTTCGATAAAATGCGAACGATCGATTTCGATAAATTTCAACAAAATTCCCGTAGTTCTCGACTGAGAACCAGCGCCACATCCGGCGTGCGCGGCGGCAGACGGAGACAAGCCTGTGCGACTCGAGCATTTCCAGCGGAATGTTGACCGCTTCAGGCAGGACAAACGGGGCGTGGTGGCGATCATGTTCGCGCTGGCCCTGATCGGCATCGCCCTGGCCGTCGGATTGACCCTGGATTACAGCCGGGCGCTCCGGGCCAAAGGCGTCCTGAAATCCGCCGCCGACGCCGCCGTCCTGGCGGCGCTCAGCGCGACGGAAGCCGATTACGCCAACAATGGTGGCGTCTCCGACCCGAATACGATGATCAAGGACGCGGAAATGGCGGCGTGCGGAGCATTCAAGGCCAATGCGGGAAATTACTACAGCGAACTCTCGCCGGCGCCGCAGCCCTGTCCCGCACCCGGCAACCCAGCCATCACTGTCACGATCAATGGCCTGAACGTCGTCGCGAATGTCGGTTTTCAGGCCAACTCGCCCAATCTGTTCGGCGCCCTCGCCAACAGCCCGACGATGAATATTTCTCAGATGAGCGACAACGCAAGCGTTGCTCAGGAACAACTCCCGGCCTATGCCAATTTCTACTTGCTGCTCGACAATACGCCGTCGATGGGCGTCGGTGCAACGTCGAGCGACATTCAGAAATTGATCAATCTGACGACCAACCTGACTGCAACCGTCAACGGGACAACCTACCAGAATCCGAATGAAGCGTCCTGCGGCTTCGCCTGCCATGAGGTCCATCCCTGTTCGGCGTCTTCACCGCCGAGCGGTTGCGGCTCGACGTCCACGTCCAAGACCAATTACGAGACCAATGTCTACGCGCCAAAATTCGATTATCTGACCCTGGCGCGGAACAACAATGTCACCCTGCGCATCGACGCGCTGCGGCAGGCGACCCAGAGCCTGATGAGCCTGGCGGCGAACATCGAAACCGCCAACCACATTCCCAACGAACTCCAGTTCGCCATCTATTCCTTCGGCGCCAGCGCCGACGCCGAGCAAAGCTGCGCGCTCGCCAAAATCGCGCCGCCAAGCGCCAGCGGGGGTTCGACCTGCAACGCCGACGCCAGCGTCAGCGGCGACACCGGCGCCCTCGCGACCCAGGCGCAGGCGCTCGACCTGATGTCGACGCAGTACCAGAACCAATATGGCGACCAGGACACCTCGTTCGACACCGTCGTGCCAGCCCTGCAAAAAATCCTCCCTGCCCCCGGCGACGGCACGAGCCAGGCTTCGGCGCAGGAATATGTGATCATCGTCTCGGACGGCGTGACCGATGAATACCACAATGGTTCGCGCGTGATCGCGCCGATCAACACCGCCCTGTGCGCATCGCTCAAGAACGCCGGCGTTCAGGTCGCGACCCTGTACACCACCTATTATCCGATCCCGAACAATTCCTTCTACATGCAACATGTCGCGCCCTATAACCCAGGCGGCGCCAACGACCAGCTCGCCGCGGCCATGCAGTCCTGCGCGAGTTCGCCCGACCTCTTCCAGCAGGTCGCCGTCGGCGGCAACATTTCGCAGGCGCTGCAGAATATCTTCACCAAGCTGCTGCAGAGAAGCCGTCTCGTCCAATGAGACGGTTTCCGCGCCAAACCGGGGAAGGCGTCCTGCGCGACATCGCGCCGCCGGACCGGCGCCCGGCGGCGAAGAGAGGCCCGCAACCGCGCCACGATGACTTCGCCGCGCTTTGCCGGTAAACAGGGGCCATGCTGCTCTCCTGGCTTTTCGGCCCCTTCCTCGACTATGAATTCATGCGGCGCGCCCTCGTCGGCGCCATGGCGCTGGCGCTCGCCGGGGCGCCGCTCGGCGTTTTCCTGATCCTGCGGCGCATGTCGCTGTCCGGCGACGCCATTTCGCACGGCATCCTCCCCGGCGCCGCGCTCGGCTATCTCGTCGCCGGCCTTTCGCTGCCGGCCATGACGCTCGGCGGCCTGCTCGCCGCCTTCGCGGTGGCCGTTGGCTCCGGCCTTGTCGCCCGCGCCACCGCGCTGCGCGAAGACGCCTCGCTCGCCGCCTTCTATCTGCTGTCGCTGGCGCTCGGCGTCGTCCTTATCTCGGCGCGCGGCTCCAATGTCGATCTGATCCATGTGTTGTTCGGCAGCGTGCTGGCGCTGGACAATTCCGCGCTCATCCTTCTGGCCACGATTTCCAGCCTGACCCTGATCGGCCTCGCCTTGATCTACCGCCCGCTGGTGATGGACACGCTCGACCCTGGCTTTCTGTCCTCGGTCAGCGGCGCCGGCGCCTGGACCCACGCCGCCTTCCTCGGCCTGATCGCGCTCAATCTGGTGGCCGGATTCCAGGCGCTCGGCACGCTGCTCGCCGTCGGCGCGATGATGCTGCCCGCGATCAGCGCCCAGCTATGGAGCAGGGACATCACCTGGATGATCCTGCTCGCCATATTGTTCGGCGTGGCCGGCGCCTATGGCGGGCTGCTGGCGTCCTTTTACTGGGGCCTGCCCTCCGGCCCGCTGATCATTCTCGCCTGCGGGACAATCTATCTGGTCTCGCTCATCGCCGGGCCGTCCGGCGGGCTCCTGCGCAAATTCACGCCCCGGTCGCATCTCAAGGGCTGACTCCTCCGGCCCGGAACAGGACGGCTCATGCGCCTGCAAAGACTTTTCGCCGTGACTTTGGCCCTGGCTTTGGCCCTTGCGTCCCCGCCCGCCCCGGCGGAGACGCCGAAGCTGCCCATCGTCGCCAGCTTTTCCGTTCTCGCCGATTTCACGCGCCAGATCGGCGGCGACAAGGTCGAGGTCAAGGCGCTGGTCGGCCCAAATGGCGACGTGCACGTCTATGAGCCGAGCCCCGCCGACGCCCAAAGCCTCGCCGCGGCCCGGCTCATCGTCATGAACGGCCTCAATCTCGAAGGCTGGATGGCGCGCCTGATCGCGGCCTCGGGCGCCAAGGCGCCGGTCATCGTCGCCAGCAAAGGCGTCACGCCGCGCGAAGGCGTCATCGAAGGCGAAAAAGGCGTCGATCCCCACGCCTGGCAGAGCGTCGCCAACGCCAAAATCTATGTCGCCAACATTCTCGCCGGCCTGATCGCCGCCGATCCCGCCAACGCAGCTTATTATCGCGCTCGTGGAAAAACCTATGACGCGGCGCTCGACGAGACCGACAGCGACGTTCGCGCGGCGATCGCGTCGATCCCCCCGCGGAACCGCAAGATCATCACCACCCACGACGCCTTTGGCTATTTCGGCGCGGCTTACGGCCTTGAATTGATCGCCCCGCAAGGCTTTTCGACCGAATCGGAACCGTCGGCGCGGCAGGTCGCCGGGCTGATCGAGCAGATCAGACGGGAACGGGCGCCGGCGGTGTTCCTGGAGAATATTTCCGACCCCCGGCTCATGGAGCGCATCGCCCAGGAATCCGGGGCGAAAATCGGCGGCGAGCTGTTCTCCGACTCGCTTTCGCCGCCAAACGGCCCCGCCGGCACTTACATTGCCATGATGAAGCACAATATCATCGAGTTGAAGAAGGCCCTCGCGCCCGATAATTGACCGGAGTTCGCATGTCGTCAGAAAAGATCCCCGTCACCGTCCTCACCGGCTATCTCGGGGCGGGAAAGACCACTTTGCTCAACCGCATCCTCACCGAGGACCACGGCAGGAAATTCGCCGTGATCGTCAATGAATTCGGCGAGATCGGCATCGACAACGAACTCGTGGTGGACGCCGACGAGGAAGTTTTCGAGATGAACAACGGCTGCATCTGCTGCACCGTGCGCGGCGATCTCATCCGCATCATCGAGGGCCTGATGCGGCGCAAGGGCAAGTTCGACGCGATCCTGGTCGAAACCACCGGCCTCGCCGATCCGGCCCCGGTGGCGCAAACCTTTTTCGTGGACGCCGATGTCCAGAACCAGACCCGGCTCGACGCCATCGTCACCGTCGCCGACGCGAAATTCCTGGCCGCCCGGCTCAAGGACGCGCCCGAAGCCAAGAACCAGATCGTCTTCGCCGATGTCGTCCTGCTCAACAAGATCGACCTGGTGAGTGAGGACGAGCGCGAAGAGGTCGAAGCCCGCATTCGCGGCCTCAACCCCTACGCCAAGATCTACCGCACCCGGAAATGCGACGTGCCGCTGGAGGCCGTGCTCGACAGAAAAGCCTTCGACCTCGATCGCATCCTCGAACTGGAGCCGGAATTTTTAGCAACGGAAGACCACGATCATGGCGACCACGATCACGATCATCACCATCATGATCATGATCACGAATGCGGGCCCGATTGCGACCACGGCCATCACGATCACGGCCATGATCATCACGACGACCATCATCACGCGCCAAAAGTGCTGCATGACGAGGAAGTCCGCTCGGTCGCCTTCCACATCGACGGCCCGGTCGATCCCGACCTTTTCATGCCCTGGATCAGCGAAGTGGTTCAGCGCGACGGCCCGGACATCCTGCGCTCCAAGGGTATCCTCGCCTTTCCCGACGAGCCGAGGCGCTATGTCTTCCAGGGCGTCCACATGATTCTCGACGGCGATCTCCAGCGCGACTGGAAGCCCGAGGAAAAACGCTCCAGCCGCATCGTCTTCATCGGCCGCAAGCTCAAGGAAGACGAATTGCGCGCGGGATTTGAGGCCTGCGCGGCGTGAGGGGCATCAATTGCGCTCGTCATTGCGAGCGCAGCGAAGCAATCCACCATTCAACCCGCTGAATCTCCGCATGGATTGCTTCGCTGCGCTCGCAAAGACGGCAGAGGATTACGCGAGTTCGGCGTAGAGATCGCGCCACTCGGGGTTCATGCCTTCAATCAGTGCGATTTTTTTCTTCCGCGAACCGGCTTTGAGCTGCTTTTCACGCGTGATCGCGTCGTCCATCGTTGGGAAATATTCGTAGAACACCAGCAGGTGACAACCGTACCGGCTTGTGAAGCCTTTCAACAAATTGTTGCGATGCTCGTAAGCGCGGCGCGCGAGGTTCGAAGTCACGCCTGTGTAAATCGTACCGTGGCGCTTATTCGCCATGATATAAACGCACGGCTCTTTCAACGCTCAATCCCAGTTTCGCCGTCATTGCGAGCGCAGCGAAGCAATCCACCTTTCCTCCTGCTCAAAGGTCGTTTGGATTGCTTCGTCGCTGCGCTCCTCGCAATGACGGCCCCCGCCTCACTCCTCCGGCGCATCGAGAATCGGGTCGCGCTGGTTGATGTCGAAGCCGAACATCTCAAAACTTTTGCGCATGTGCGGCGGCAGCGGCGCGGTCACGTCGAGCACGCCGCCCTTGGGATGCGGCAGGATCAGGCGGCGGGCGAGCAGGTGCAGCTTGTTCTCGACGCCGTCGGGAATGTTGCGGTTGGGGTCGGCGCGGCGGCGGCGGTCCTCGTCGCCGTGGCCATATTTCGGATCGCCGACGATGGGACAGCCGATCGCCTCGGCATGGGCGCGCAATTGATGGGTGCGCCCCGTGAGCGGCTTCATCGACAGCCAGGCGAGACGGGGCGCCAGCTTGTCCACCACGGCGTAAAAAGTCACCGAATGCTGGGCGTCCTCGTCGCCATGTTTCGCGACGCGCATTTTCTCGATGTCGCGGCGCGCCTCCATGCCGTGGCGCCCGCGCGGCGCGCGGTTATCGCCCATCCCGTCGCCTTTGGCGAGATAGAGCGAAATGCGCCCCTGCGCCGGGCGCGGCACGCCCTCGACCAGCGCCCAATAAATTTTCTTGGCCGCGCGCGAGCGAAAAATTTCGCCGAGATCGGCGGCCATTTTCCGGGTCTTGGCGATCAGCAGCACGCCGGAAGTGTCGCGGTCGAGGCGATGGACCAGCACCGGCCGCTCGCCGCGCGCATTGGCGAGCGCTTGCAGCATGCCGTCGAGATGGACCTTGGTGCCCGATCCGCCCTGCACCGCCAAGCCGAAAGGCTTGTTGAGCACCATCAGGTCGCGGTCGTCGAGCAGGATCATGTCGCGGATGGCGCGGGCGGCGGCCTCGGCCTGTTCAGGCCTTTTCACCGCCGGCGCCTTGGGCGCCTCGACATTGAGCGGCGGCACGCGAACCTTCTGGCCGGCGGCGACGCGCGTAGACGTTTCGACGCGCTTGCCGTCGAGTCGCACCTCGCCCTTGCGGCAGATCTTGGCGAGATGCGACAAAGCCAGCGTCGGGATGCGGCGCTTGAACCAGCGGTCCAGGCGCATGCCATCCTCGTCTTCGGTTACCCCCAGATGCTGCACGCCGA
>JAJYCZ010000085.1 GCA_021777915.1 Pseudomonadota bacterium
TAGGTCTGGATGGCGTGGCCGATGTCGCCGGTGGTGGCGCCCGGCCTGACCTCGGCGATCCCGCGCATCAAGGCCTCATAGGTCACTTCGCACAGGCGCTGCGCCCGGCGCGGAACCTCGCCGATATAATACATGCGGCTCGAATCGCCGTGCCAGCCGTCGACGATGTAGGTCACGTCGATATTGACGATGTCGCCCTCGCGCAGCGGCTTGGAATCGGGGATGCCGTGGCAGACGACATGGTTGATCGAGGTGCAGATCGACTTGCGGTAGCCGCGATAATCCAGCGGCGCCGGGAAGGCGCCATGGTCCATGCCGAATTCATAGGCCAGCTGGTCGAGCGCGTCGGTGGTGACGCCGGGCCTGGCGGCCTCGACCATGAGGTCGAGGGCTTCCGCCGCGATCCGGCCCGCCTTGCGCATGCCTTCGAAGCCCTCCGGCCCGTGGATGCGGATATGGCCGGTCTTTCGGCTCGGCGGCGAGTCGGCTTCGATAAAAGTCATGGAGAGGTTGCGTCCTGATGGGGCGGGCGTCCCGCCGTGATCTCGTCGTTTATCAGATTTAAGCCAAACCGGGCGCGGCGCAAGGGCGATCCAAGGCCGATCCAAGGGCGATCGGGGCGCCGGCCAGGGGCGTCCGTTTCAGACCGGGGCGCTTGCCGCCTGGGGCTCCGGTTCGACCGCGGCGCGATAGACATGCCAGGTGGCGTGGCCAAGCAAAGGCAGGACGACCACCAGGCCCAGCAGCGCCGTCAGCAGGCCCACCGCCAGCAGCAAGGCGATGAGGGCGGCCCAGGCGAGCATCGGCAAGGGGCTGGCCTTGACCGACCTGACCGATGAAATCATGGCGGTGGCGAAATCGACGTCGCGGTCGAGCAGCAGCGGGTAGGAGACGACCGTGATCGAAAAGATCGCGAAGGCGATCAGGCCGCCGAAAAAGTTGCCGGCGAGGAGGAAGAGGAGTCCCTTCGACGTCGTCAGCGCCTGCTCGGCGAAAGCCGTCAGGTCCGGCGTCTGGAGGCCATAGAACATCAGATAAAGAACTGTGGCGAAATCGACCCAGATGATGAAGGCGAACAGCGACACCAGGCACATCCAGCCGAGATCGCGGCCGCCGCTCGCCCTGACCGAATGAATCACGCCGGCCCAGGAGAGATTTTCGCCTTTTTCCAGCCGCCGGCTCACTTCATAAAGCGCCGCCGCCGAAAAGGGCGTCACCAGCGCGACACCCGTGAGCAGAGGATAAGCAATCAAATGCAGGCCGGAGAGCCGCACCAGCATGAGCGTCAGCCAGCCGACCGCCGCATGAAGGCCGCCGATAGCGAGGCCGTAGCGCGGCGCGGACTTGAAATCGCTCCAGCCCGCGACCAGGGCCCTTTTGACGTCGCCTGTTTGCAGATTGCGAATGACCACCGCCCGCCGAACGCCCGAATCGAGGCCGGCTTCGGCCGACTGGATGCTGTCCCGCATGGCTCCGCCCCCGACGTTTGGCGCGAGCGCTCCGCCCGCGCGGATTTTCTCTTCTCTGAGATTGATCCAGATCAAACGTTTCGCAAGGGGCGGCGGCCGAAAAGCCGCCGCTTTCGGTTCAGCGCGAGAGGCCCTTTTCCTCCAGTTCGTTGAGATAATTCCGCCAGATCGCGTCCTGGCGGACGCCGAGGTCGTGGAGATAGACCCAGGTATAGATGCCGGTGTCGTGCATGTCGTCGAATTGCAGTTTCACGGCGTAATTGCCGATCGGCTCGACGGCCGTGATGGCTACGTCGCGTTTGCCCGAGACCGTCTTGCGTTCGGCGGGCGAATGGCCCTGGACTTCGGCGCTGGGGCTCTCGACGCGCAGAAGCTCGGCGGGGAGCGCGAAGGATTCGCCGCCCTCGAAAGTCACCTTGAGCGTCTTGCCCTTGTCGGCGAGGCGAATCTCGCTCGGCCATTTCGCGTCCGTCATTGCCTTGACTCCTGTGCATCCCGGTTGGAGAAATCGTCGCTCATATAGGCCTAACAAGCTGTTTTACAACCTCGTTGTCGTGTTTTGAGAAAAATTCCAAATTTGTTGCTTAGACCCATTCTCATATTCATAATACATGTTATCATGACAAAAAATAATAATGACAGGGTCAGGTTGCGATCTCTCGGCAGGGGAGAGTCTGCCAATCACGCATGAGCCAGCCGCCGGCGCATCTTGACGCGTCGCGAAGGAGGACGAATGTCACAGGAAGAAGCCAAATCCCAACACCCCACGCCGATGCTGGACCAGCTCGAAAGCGGGCCGTGGCCGAGCTTTGTCACGGGCCTGAAGCGTCTGCGCGACAACGCCGGCGCGGCCTATGCGCCGATGATGAACGATCTTCTCGGCCAGCTCGAGCATTCCTATGAAGAGCGCACCGGCTACTGGAAGGGCGGCACGGTTTCGGTCGTCGGCTATGGCGGCGGCGTCATTCCGCGCTTTTCCGAAGTGGGCGCCAAATACCCGGCCTCCAAGGAATTCCACACCCTGCGCGTCCAGCCGCCGGCCGGCATGCATTACGACACCGACGTGCTGCGCCAGATGTGCGACGTGTGGGAGAAATATGGCTCGGGCCTGATCGCCTTCCACGGCCAGTCCGGCGACATCATGTTCCAGGGCTGCTCCTCCGAGAACGTCCAGCCGGCCTTCGACGCGCTCAACGAAATGGGCTTCGACCTTGGCGGCGCCGGCCCGGCGCTGCGCACCTCGATGTCCTGCGTCGGCCACGCGCGCTGCGAATTGTCCTGCTATGACGAGGTCAGGGCGCATCGCGAAGTGATCAACGAATTCCTGGACGAGATGCATCGTCCGGCGCTGCCCTACAAGTTCAAGTTCAAGTTCTCGGGCTGCGGCAACGATTGCGTCAACGCCATCCATCGCGCCGACTTCGCGGTGATCGGCACCTGGCGCGACGACATGAAGGTCAACCAGGACGGCGTGAAGGCCTATGTGGCGCGGGTGGGGCGCAAATATGCGATCGACTCTGTGATCGCCATGTGTCCGACCCGGGCGCTGTCGCTCAACGACGACGACACGCTCGATGTCGACAACAAGAGCTGCGTGCGCTGCATGCACTGCCTGAATGTCATGGGCGGCAAGGCTTTGCAGCCGGGCGACGACCGCGGCGCGACCATCCTGGTCGGCGGCAAGCGCGCGCTGAAGGTCGGCGACCTGATGGGCATCAACCTCATTCCGTTCTTCAAGCTGGTGACGGACGAGGACTACCAGAACCTCGTCGATCTGGCGCGCCGGATGATGGAGTTCTTCGCCGACAACGCGCTGGAGCACGAGCGCATCGGCGAGACCATCGACCGCATCGGCCTGCCGGCCTTCCTGGAGGCGATGGAGATCGAGCCCGATCCGAACATGGTCAACCATCCGCGCACGTCGTGCTACGTCCGCACCGACGACTTCACCGACGAAGCGGAGAAATATTTCGAGCGCAAGGCCCGCGAGGCCGGTCTCGACGTCGCCGCCGACTGACGCCGGCGCGGAAAACATCAGGCCCCGCCCGCGAGGCGGGGGCGGACAACGATAATTTTTTCTCGGAGGACAACGTATGAGCAGCGCCCCCACTTTGCGCCGCCCCGATGAAACGGGCGTCCCGGATCCCTTCCCCTATATGCATCCGCTGATGAAGAAGAACTACGGGAACTGGGCTTGGCATGACCGCCCCCGTCCCGGCGTCCTTCACCACGTCGCCAAAAGCGGCGAGGAAATCTGGACGGTCCGCGCCGGCACCCAGCGCCAGATGGATGTGTTCACCATCCGCAAGCTCTGCGACATCGCCGACAAGTTCGCCGAAGGTCACGTCCGCTTCACCACCCGTTCGAACATCGAATTCATGGTGGCGAGCCAGGCCAAGGTGCAGCCCCTGATCGACGCGCTGAGCGCCGAAGGCTTCCCGATCGGCGGCACCGGCAATTCGGTGTCGATGATCTCGCACACCCAGGGCTGGCTGCACTGCGACATTCCCGGCACCGACGCCTCCGGCGTGGTGAAGAACCTGATGGACATGATGCATCAGGAATTCATCAAGGAAGAGATGCCGAACCGCGTGCGCATCACCACCTCCTGCTGCCAGATCAACTGCGGCGGCCAGGGCGACATTTCGATCAACGTCCAGTACACCAAGCCGCCGAAGATCAATCACGATCTCGTCGCCAAGGTCTGCGAACGCCCGGCCGTCGTCGCGCGCTGCCCGGTCGCGGCGATCCGTCCGGCTCTGGTCAACGGCAAGCCGTCTCTGGAAGTCGACGAGCAGAAATGCGTGTGCTGCGGCGCCTGCTATCCGCCCTGTCCGCCGATGCAGATCAATGGCGCGGATTCGACCAAGCTCGCGGTCTGGGTCGGCGGCAAGCACTCCAACGCCCGCTCCAAGCCGACCTTCCACAAGCTGGTCATCGCCAACCTGCCCAACAATCCGCCGCACTGGCCGGAGGTCGGAGAGGTCGTCCGCAAGATTCTTTACGCCTACAAGGACAACGCTCGCGATTGGGAGCGTCTCGGCGAGTGGATTGAGCGCATCGGCTGGCCGCGCTTCTTCGAGCTGACCGGCTTCGCCTTCACCAAGCACCATCTCGACACCTGGGTTGGCGCGCGCAAGACGATGAACATGTCTGCGCACGTCCACTTCTGATCGGCTGCGCCGCCGCGCCGGCCCGCGAGGTCCATGGCGCGGCAGACGCTTCCAAGGCGTTTCCGGCGATTGAACAGGGTTTGACCCAGTTCATTGCCGGGGAGTTGCGGATGTTCGAATTTGGGTCGCCACGAGAGGGACTCGTGCATTCAACCAGTGAGGTCGCCTTGCGGTTCTCCATTCAAATCAACGAAGGCCCTTACACGCATCAGGCGTCGGACACGGCCTATCAATTCACAAAGGCTGCGCTGGAAAAGGGCCACGAGATTTTCCGCGTGTTCTTCTATCACGACGGCGTCAACAACGGCACGCGCTACA
Organism: Pseudomonadota bacterium; assembly: GCA_021777915.1. Lineage (GTDB taxonomy): Bacteria > Pseudomonadota > Alphaproteobacteria > Rhizobiales > Beijerinckiaceae > Rhodoblastus. Next base: position 4,961 of record JAJYCZ010000085.1, read on the forward strand.
CCGTGCCGCCGCAGGACGACCGCAACCTGCAGAAATTGTGGACTGAACTGGCCGAGAAGCACAAGCTCGACCTTGTGGTCTGCATCGCCGCGGCCCAGCGCCGCGGCATTCTCGACGCCAACGAGGCGAAAAGGCAGGGCAAGGACGGCGACAACATCGCCCCGGGCTTCCGCATTTCCGGCCTTGGCCAATTGATCGAGGCTGGCATTCAGGCCGACCGCCTGATCGTTTTCGGCGATTGAGGCATAGGGCGCCGAAAGACGCCCGTCCGGGGAGAAACATCGCGATGAGCGACGAACAGCAGAAAAAGAAATTCTTTTATCTGAACCGCAAGGCGCCCTACGGCACCATCTATGCGCTTGAATCTCTCGAAGTCGTGCTGATCGGCGCGGCCTTCGAGCAGGACGTGAGCCTTGCTTTCGTTGATGACGGCGTGTTCCAGCTGATGGACAACCAGGACGCCGCCGGCACGGGCATGAAGGGCTTCTCGAAGATCTACCGCGCGCTCGGCGACTACGAAGTGCGCAAGCTCTATGTCGAGAAGGAATCTCTCGAAACCCGCGGGCTCTCCGTCGAAGACCTCATGCCGATCACCTATGAGGACGAGGACGAGGACTATGCGGAAAAGCCCTCGATCATTTTGGTCGACAAGTCCGAATTGGCGAAGATCATCGCCGATCAGGACGTCGTCATGAGCTTCTGAGGCGCTTCCCATGTCCACTTTGCACACTGTGAATAAATCGGCCTACGAGCGCAACGCCCTGAAAAGCTGCCTCGACCATGCCCTGCCGGGCGACGCCATTCTTCTGATCGAGGATGGCGTATACGCCGCGCGCAAGGGCGGATCGATCGCCCCGGCGCTGACCGCCGCCAAGGGCAACTTCAAGATTTATGCTCTGGGTCCCGACCTCGCCGCGCGCGGCGTCGTCGCCGGCCAGGTGCTGGAAGGAATCGAAACCGTCGATTACGCCGGTTTCGTCGGATTGGCGGCGGATGCGACCCGTGTCTGCGCCTGGCTTTGAACTGCGAACATCACGGAGAACAAAATGACGGGTTATGATGTGAATGGCTCTGTTGTCGAGCATGACGAAGAAGGTTATCTGACCGATATCGGCCAGTGGACGAAGGACGTTGCCGACATTATCGCCAAGGCTGAAAACATCGATATGACCGATGAGCACTGGGTAGTCGTCAACTTCCTGCGTGACTATTACGACGAATACCAGATCGCGCCGGCCGTCCGCATCCTGGTCAAGGAAATGACCAAGAAATACGGCAAGGAAAAGGGCGACCAGAAGGCGCTGTACGCCCTGTTCCCCTACGGTCCCGCCAAGCAGGCCTGCAAGATCGCGGGTCTCCCCAAGCCGACCGGCTGCATCTGATCGAGGTTCATGATCCGGAGCGCCGGAAGAGCGTCGGATCGGGAGGAAACGATGGTAACGATTATCTATGCGACGGCGTTTTACGCCGCATCGCTTCTGTTGGTCATTGCCCTCGGCAGGCGCATATGGCTTTATGCGACGACTCCTGCTCCGTTGAAGATTCCGACGACTCCCGCCCCCACCACCAAGGGCGGGGTCGTCCTCCGGATGGTTCGCGAAGTCACGGTCTTTGAAAGCCTGTTTCGCTCCAACAAATGGATCTGGCTGTTCGGGTGGATTTTCCATCTTTCCCTGGCGGTCGTTCTGCTGCGGCACTTGCGTTATTTCCTGCAGCCGGTTCCCTATCCGATCGCGCTGGTTCAGCCTTTCGGCGTGATCGCCGGGTTCACCATGGTCGCTGGCCTGCTCGCCCTTTGGGCGCGCCGTATCGTGGTCGAACGCATCCGCTACATCAGCGGTCCCTCCGACCATCTGATGCTGGCGCTGCTGGTCGCGATCGGACTGAGCGGCCTGAATCTCAAATTCCTCGCCCGGACCGACATTGTCGACGTCAAGGAATTCTTCCTCGGCCTGATGTATTTCGACTTCAGTCACTTGCATCGCCTGCCGGCGGATCCCGCTCTGCTCCTCCATCTGACGCTGGTGCTGTGCCTGATGGTGGTGTTCCCCTTCTCGAAACTTCTCCATGCGCCGGGAGTCTTCTTCAGCCCCAGCCGCATGCAGGCCGACGATACGCGCGAGCATCGCTATGCGCGTAGCGCCAAGCTTGAATCCACCCCGCGTCGCGCTTGAGGTTTGTTGACATGGCAGAGGCGTCCAGCGATTTCGATCCGCGTGAGAAGGTTCACGGCGATCCGATCGAAATGCCCCATCTGGCCTGCGGGGCGATGGCGGGGTCGAAACCTTATCCCGCCGCCCCCAATCATCAGGAGCCGCTCGGCTTTCCGGGGGAATTGGTTCCCGACTGGCATGACAAGGCGATCAGCCGTCTTGGCGAATTGCTCGACAGCAACAAGGCTCTGCGGGTCTATCTCGACTCCTGCGTCAAATGCGGCGCCTGCACCGACAAGTGCCATTATTTTCTCGGCACGTCGGACCCCAAGAACATGCCGGTCGCGCGTCAGGACCTGCTGCGCAAGGTTTACCGCCGCCACTTCACCCTCGCCGGGAAATATTTCCCCAAGCTGGTCGGCGCCGAGGATCTCACCAAGGACGTGCTTGGCGACTGGTATTCCTATTTCCATCAGTGCTCCCAGTGCCGCCGCTGTTCGGTTTTCTGTCCTTATGGCATCGACACCGCCGAAATCTCCATGGCCGCGCGCGACATCATGGACACGATCGGCATGGGCCAGAAATATTCCAATGAGATCATCGGCAAGGTCTTCAACATCGGCAACAACCTCGGCCTGCCGCCCAAGGCCTTGAAGGCGACGCTGGAAGGCCTCGCGGAAGAGATCGAGGAAGAAACCGGCGTGCCGGTGAAGCTGCCGATCGACGTCAAGGGCGCGGAAATTCTGCTGGTCACGCCGAGCGCCGACTTCTTTGCCTCGCCTCACATGGAAGGCCTGATCGGCTACGCCAAGGTTCTCCATGAGTCCGGCGTTTCCTGGACCCTGTCGAGCCATGCGTCGGAAGCCGCTAATTTCGGCATGTTCATCGGTTCGCAGGAGAACATGCAGAAGGTCGCGATGCGTATTCGCGATGCGGCGATCGAACTGGGCGTGAAACGCGTGGTGATCGGCGAATGCGGCCACGCCTGGCGCGTGGCCTATTCCTTCCTCAACACCCTGGCCGGGCCGTTCGATTTCCTTGACCCGCGATATCCCTTCCCGCAGCACATCTGCGAATTCACAAATGACCTCATCGAGAAGGGCAAGCTCAAGTTCGACAAGTCGAAAAACGACGAATACCGGCTGACCTTCCATGATTCTTGCAATGTCGCCCGCGCCTCGCGCATGGGCGACAAGCCCGGCGGCCAGTTCGACATCCCGCGCGCCGTCCTGCGCGCGGTCTGCAACCATTATTTCGACATGGCCCCCGAAACGATCCGCGATCAGACCTTCTGTTGCGGCGGCGGCGGCGGTCTGCTCACCGACGAATTGATGGATTTGCGCACCAAGGGCGCCATGCCGCGCATGCGGGCGCTGAAAGAAGTCGCCGAGGAACACGGCGTCACCCACATGGCCGCGATCTGCGCCATCTGCAAGGCGCAGTTCTCGAAAGTGCTTCCGCAATATGGCTTCGATCGCGAGGCGATCGTCAGCGTGCACCAGATGGTATCGAACGCGATCATCCTGACCGGATCGGTGCAGGAGAAGGAATTGGAGGAGTCCCACCATGACTGAAACGGCGCAGAAAAAGGACCTCACGTTTCGTCGATTCAAGAGCGGCGAAACGATGTGGGATTGGCCGGATCTGACGGCCAAGATCTTCCAGCAGGACAAGAGCTACAAGTGCCCGACCTATGTGCACCGCGCCCCGCCGTGCCAGGGCTCGTGCCCGTCAGGCCATGACATTCGTGGCTGGCTCTCCATCGCGCGCGGCATGGACAAGTCGCCGGTCGCCGGCCAGGCCTGGCAGGAATACGCCTTCAACCGCATGGTCGAAGCCAATCCCTTCCCGGCCAGCATGGGCCGCGTCTGCCCCGCGCCCTGCGAAGACGGCTGCAACCGCAACGAGGTCGACGATTTCGTCGGCATCAACGGGGTCGAACAATATGTCGGCGACTGGGCCATCGAGCACAAGCTCGCGCTGCCGGCCGTGCCGGCGCTGTCGGGCAAGAAGGTCGCCGTCATCGGCGGCGGCCCGGCGGGCCTCGCGGCGACCTGGTTCCTGCGGAGCCGCGGCCACGCCGTCACGATTTTCGAGGCGCATGATCAGCTTGGCGGCATGATGCGCTTCGGCATTCCGGGCTATCGCACCCCGCGCGAGATGCTGGATTCCGAAATCTCGCGCATCACCTCGCTCGACGGCGTGACGGTGCGCACCGGCGTCCGCGTCGGTCCCGACGTCAAGATGGAGGATCTGGAGCGCGATTACGACGCGATCTTCTGGGCCATCGGCGCGCAGAAGGGCCGTCCGCTTCCCGTTCCTGGCTCCGACGCCGTCAATTGCATCACCGGCGTCGAATTCCTCGACGCTTTCAACAATGGCTGGGCGCTCTCCACCGCCAAGAACATCGTGGTGGTCGGCGGCGGCGACACGTCGATCGACGTCGCGTCGGTGGCGCGCCGCATCGGCCATATCAAGGCGCGCCACGAGCATGACACCGCTTTGGCCGCGACCCATGGCTATACCGCCCACGATGTCACCGGCGCGCTGGCCCGCGAAGGCGTCAAGGCGACCCTGACCTCGCTGTTCCCGATCGAGCAGATGACCGCCGCCGAGCGCGAGCGCGAAGACGCCAAGCGCGAAGGCGTGGACATCAAGGGCAGCGTCATGCCTCTCGAAGTCGTCAAGGGAATGGATGGCGGCGCCATCGGCCTGAGAATGTGCCAGTGCACGATGAAGGGCAATGTTCCGCAGCCGATCGAAGGCACCGAATTCACCATCGAATGCGACATGATCATCTCGGCGATCGGCCAGATGGCCGACCTCGCGGACGGGCTTGAAAAGCTCGACAACGGCCGCGGCGCCGTCGCCATCGACAATGTGTACAAGGTCAAGGGCACGACCAAGCATTTCGCCGGCGGCGACGCGGTCCGCCCGCATCTGCTGACCACCGCCATCGGCCATGGCCGCGTCGCCTCGGAGACGATCGACCATTTCCTGGGCGGATCGCTCGAGGAAAAGCGTCCGAAGGTGGACGTGCACCAGTTCAACCTTCTGGAAGAGCTGCATCAGCGCCATCTCGATCCGGTGGCTTACGACCATTCCCAGAGCCGTGGCACGTCGGCGGGGAAATATGCGGTCCACAACTACGAAGATCGCGGCGCGAGCCAGATCATCCCGCACACCGCGCTGTTCAAGGGGCACTTCACTTATGTCGCCCGCAACAAGCGCGATGAGCGGCATGTGGACGCCGAACATGTGATGGGCGATTTCGCCGAGCGCATTGTCGCGTTCAGCGAAGCGCAGGCCCAGGAGGAAGGCAAGCGCTGCATGTCTTGCGGCATGTGCTTCGAATGCGACAATTGCGTGATCTTCTGTCCGCAGACGGCGGTGTCGCGCGTGCCGAAGAAGGACCGCGCGGTTGGCCGCTATGTCCAGACCGACTACGGAAAATGCATCGGCTGCCACATCTGCGCCGACGTCTGCCCGACCGGCTACATCCAGATGGGTCTCGGTGAGTGAAATGCGCTTCCTGAGCAAACTCCTGGTCGCGGTTCTGCTCCTCGTCGGAGCCGCGATCACGCTGCCGGGCGGCTCCGCCGGCTCGGTCCTGGGCGGCTCGACCGCCTGGGCCGCCGACGAAGGCGCCGGGCGCACGCCCGTTCCGCACCCGGCTCATGGCAAGGGCGACCATTGCGTCATGCCGACGGAATTCATGCGGCGCAACCACATGCTGATGATGTATGCGCATCGCCAGGATGTCCTGGTGGAGGGGATCAGGACCACGAAGTTCAATATTTCGGGCTGCGTCAATTGTCATGCGGTCAAGGGCGAGGATGGCCAACCGGTCTCCTTCGACGACCCGAAACATTTCTGCCGCACCTGCCACACCTATGCGGCGGTGCAGATCGATTGTTTCGAATGTCATAATTCGAAGCCGCAGGCATCCGACAAATCCGCCGCCAAATCCGACGATCTTGGCGCGGACGGCGCGGACGCGGCCAAGATGGCGGCGTTTCTCCGGGAGACGAAGAAATGAGTTCGTGTTCGGGCGGTGACGAAAAAGCCGGGATGGATCGCCGCGGCTTGTTGCAGAGCGCCGGCGCCTTCGCCGCGACCATTCTCGCGCCGGGCGTGACGCTCTATGCGTTCGGCGGCGGCGAGGCCGAGGCCTTCCAGGCCCGTCCGCCTGAGGAGCCCGCGTCGTCCAGGCAGCGCTGGGGCCTGTTGATCGATCTCAACAAATGCTCGACCGGCTGCAACGCCTGCGTGACCGCCTGCAAGGATTATAACGGCTGGCAGGACACCGGGCGCGCGGACATCGATCCGCAATGGATCCGCAAGGTCACGCTCAAGGACCCGCAAACGGGCGTCGAGCGTTCGGCGCCGGTCATGTGTCAGCATTGCGCTTCCCCGCCGTGCGTCGACGTCTGTCCGACGGGGGCCTCGATGAAGCGCGCCGACGGCATCGTGCTGGTGAACAAGCATGTCTGCATCGGCTGCCGCTATTGCATGATGGCCTGCCCCTACAAGGCGCGCTCGTTCATCCACGAGGACGAGAGCGACCAGAAGGTCAACAATCCCAGCGGCAAGGGCACGGTGGAAGGCTGCACGCTTTGCGTCGACCGCATCGACGCCGGGCAGCGGCCCGCCTGCGTCGAAGCCTGCGCCAAGGAAGGCGGCGCCCTGATTTTTGGCGATCTGAAGGATCCGCAAAGCGAAATCTCCCAGGCGCTGCGCAAGCTGCCTTCCAAGAAGCTTCGCGCTGACCTAGGCGTCGATCCGGGCGTGCAATACGCCAATCTGACCTAATTCTTCCGCGGGCGGCGTTTTGTCGCCCGCCGCCAAAAAAAGCGAAGGGGAGAGCGCCGATGGCGCAGATCAAGTTTCAGCAACTGACGTCAGCCAGCCCGACCTTCTGGATGCTGGTTCTGGCGCATGTCGTCATAGTGGCGGCGGGCCTGAGCGCCGCGCTTTATATGGAGACGAACGGCCATCATGTGACGGGCATGACCAACCAGATCGTCTGGGGGACGCCGCATGTTTTCGCCGTCTTCCTGATCGTTTCGGCCTCCGGGGCGCTCAACGTCGCCTCGGTGTCCTCGGTTTTCAGCCGGCTCGCCTACAAACCCTTCGCGCGGCTTTCGGGCATACTCGCCATTTCGCTGCTCGCCGGCGGTCTGGCGGTGCTCGTCCTCGACCTCGGCCGGCCGGATCGGCTGCTGGTGGCGATGACGACCTATAATTTCCGCTCGATTTTCGCCTGGAACATTTATCTCTACACCGGCTTCATGGCGATCGTCCTCGCCTATCTGTTTTCGATGATGGATCGCCGGGTGTCGAAGATGACGGCGGTCAACAAGACCCTCGGCTGGACGGCTTTCTCCTGGCGGCTGATCCTGACCACCGGCACAGGTTCGATCTTCGGCTTCCTCGTCGCCCGCGACGCGGTTTACGGCGGCGTCATGGCGCCCCTGTTCATCGCCTCGTCGCTGGTCTACGGCCTCGCCTTCACCGTGCTCGTGTTGCTGATGATGTCGATTGAAACCCACGAGACCTTGTGCACGCGCGAGATGATTTCCAAGTTCCGCGGCCTGCTGATCATCTTCTCGCTGACGGTGCTGTTCCTCACCGCGATCCTGCATGTCAGCAAGATCTACGCCGCGCCGACCCGCGCCGTCGAGGCCTTCATCCTGCGGGATGGCGGCGTTTATCCGTTGCTTTTCTGGGGCGGGCAGGTGTTTCTTGGCAATATCCTTCCGCTGCTGATGCTTGGCTACATGCCTCGCGCCCACAGCAAGAGGAACACTCTGGGTCTGGCCTCGATCCTCTTCCTCGTCGGCGGCCTGGCGCAGATGTATGTCGTGATCCTCGGCACGCAGGCGTTCCCGCTGAACATTTTTCCCGGCTATGAGGTCTCCAGCACCTTCGGCGACGGCGCGTTCAACCCCTATTCGCCGAGCCTGCCCGAAATCCTGCTGGGTTTGAGCGGCATTTCCATCGCCATGCTCATCGCGACCGCGGCTTTCCGCCTGCTGCCTTTCCTGCCGCATGGCGTGCCGGTCGACGCCCATGGCGTCGCGCAGGAACCGGAGGAAGAAGTGGCGGAAGCTGGGGCGGCGGCATGACGCGATTGTTCGTTTCGGCGGCGGCGAAGTCCTCCGGCAAGACGACGATTACGCTGGGCCTCGCCGCCGCTCTGTTCGCACGCGGCTTGAAAGTTCAGACGTTCAAGAAGGGGCCGGACTACATCGACCCGATGTGGCTGGCGCGCGCCTCGGGGCGCGCGAGCTACAATCTCGACTTCAACACCCAGAGCCCGCATGAAATCCGCGCCCTGTATGCGCGGGCCTATGGCGACGCCGAGATCGCGTTGATCGAAGGCAACAAGGGGCTGCACGACGGGGTTGATCCTCTTGGCGCGGACTCGTCCGCCGCGCTCGCGAAGCTTCTGCGCGCGCCGGTGGTCCTGATCATCGACGCGCACGGAATGGCGCGCGGAATCGCGCCCTTGCTGCTTGGTTATCGGGATTTCGATCGCGATGTCGAATTCGCCGGCGTCATCCTGAACAAGGTCGGCGGCGAGCGGCAGGAAGGCAAATTGCGCCAGGCGATCGAGAATTACACCGATTTCAGGGTGCTCGGCGCCCTGGGACGCGACAACGGCCTGAATATCGACGAACGCCACCTCGGCCTGACCACGCCGAGTGAGACAGGCGAATGCGACGAGGTCATCGCCCATGCGCGGGAGGCCGTGTTTCAGGGGGTCGATCTCGACGCCCTTCTCGCGGCGGCGGCGCGCGAGGAACAACGTCCGGCCCCCGTCCTGCGCGCCTTGCCGGCGCCCGACGTGACCCTGGCGGTCGCGCGCGACGCCGCTTTCGGCTTCTATTACGCCGACGATCTCGAGGCCTTGCAGGAGGCTGGCGCGCGGCTGGTTTTTTTCGACGCCCTGCGGGATCGCGCGCTTCCCGCCTGCGACGGCCTGTTCATCGGCGGCGGCTTTCCAGAGACGCAAAGCGCGGCGCTGGCCGCCAACCGGCCGATGCGTGAGAGCGTTCGCGCCGCCATCGAGGCGGGATTGCCCACTTACGCCGAATGCGGCGGCCTGATGTATCTGACCCGCTCGATCTCTTTCAGGGGTGAGGGCGCCGCTCAGGACATGGTCGGTGTCATTCCGGCGGATTCGGTCATGGACACGAAGCCGCAGGGGCGGGGACTTGTGCGGGTCGAGCCCACGGCCGACTTTCCCTGGCCGGAGGCGGGCGCGGGATCAGTCGCGGCCCACGAATTTCATTACGCGCGGCTCGAAAATGTCGCGCGGGACCTGCGTTACGGCTGGCGCGTGAAGCGGGGCTACGGCGTGGACGGCCAGCGCGACGGAATCGTGATCAAGAATCTTTTCGCCAGTTTCACCCATCGGCGCGCGACGTCGCGCGACCGTTGGACCGACCAATTCGTCGCTTTCGTCAGGCAGAAGCGCAAGCGTCATGGCGCCGGGGCCGGCGCCTCGGCGGGCAAAGATCTGACGGGGCGGCGGCAAGCCAGCTAACCAAACAGGGGCTAATCCATGAGCTATCAATTCAATGGCAATGACATCGAGACCACGGCCACCGGCTATCTGGTCAATCCCGAGGACTGGAGCCGCGAACTGGCCGAACATATCGCCGGGCTCGACGGAATCGCTCTCACTGAGCGTCACTGGGACGTGATCGACTTCCTCCGCGAGGAATATTTCGAAAACAACCAGAGCACGCCCAACACCCGCACCATCGTCAAGGCGATGTCCGACAAGTGGGGCGAAAAGCTCGATCAGAAGACCTTGTACGACCTGTTCCCGCTCGATCCCTCCAAGCAGGGCGGCCGCATCGCCGGCGTCGCGGAGAGCCGGCGCAAGGGCGGCTATTGAGCGGCGAAATAGACGCTGGAAAAAATAGATAAAGAATGTAAGATTTCGCGCCGCGCAAGTCCCGCGCGGCGCGGAACCTTTTCATGCGACTGACCAGCTACACCAATTATGCGTTGCGCGTCCTGATGATCGCGACGATGCGCGAAGGCCAACTCGTGACCGTCCAGGAGGTCGCCGAGATTTTCGGCGTGTCGAAAGCCCATCTCGTCAAATGCGTCCATCAACTCGGGCTGTGGGGCTATCTCGAAAATGTCCGGGGCCGCCATGGCGGGTTCCGTCTCGCCAAGCCGGCGAAGGACATCACGGTCGGCGAAATCGTGCGCAAGACCGAGGACGACCTCAATCTGGTCGAATGTTTCGACGCGGTGACCAACACCTGTCCGCTGATCGGCCTTTGCGGCCTCGGCAAGACTTTCAAGCGCGCGTGCAACGCTTTCCTCCAGGTGCTGGACACCACAACCGTGGCGGACATTTCCGCCAATCGCGCCGAAGTGCTGGAGACGCTCAACCCGGCCTGGGCCGAAACCCG
>JAJYCZ010000258.1 GCA_021777915.1 Pseudomonadota bacterium
TCATCGCCCGCCAGGCCTTCGTGTCCCAATCGGCCGGCAATGCGCTCAATACGCTGGTCACCGCCTTCGGCCGCGACGTGCTGACCACGCTCGGCCTGACCTTCGCCATGTTCCATCAGGACGCCGGGCTGGCCTTGATCGCCATCATGATCATGCCCGTGGCGATTGTCGGCGTCCGCCGTCTCGGCAACCGCGCCAGGCGCGTTATGACCACCGAATTCCAGGGCTTTGCCGCCATTCTGGAATCCCTGCAGGAGACGACGCTGGGCATCAAGGTGGTGAAATCATTCAACCTCGAGTCCTTCATGCTCGAACGGCAGGTGAGAGCGATCCGCAGCTTCGAGACGGCGGCCAACAGGCTTTCGCGGGTGCAGTCGCGCTCCAGCCCGCTGATGGAGACCCTCGCCGGCGTCGCGGTGGCGCTGGTCGTCGTCTATGGCGGCTACCAGGTGATCTATCACGGCGAGCAGCCCGGCAATTTTTTCGCCTTCATCACCGCTTTGCTTCTGGCGACCGAGCCGGCCAAGCGCGTCGCCCGCCTGCATGTCGACATCAGCTCCTCGCTGCTCGGCGTCGACTTCCTTTACAAGTTCCTCGACGAGGAAACGCCAGAGGCCGAGCCGGCGGACCTGCCCGAACTGAAGATCACGGCCGGGCGCGTCGAATTCGACAATGTCCTGTTCAGCTATCGCCCCGGCGAAATGGTGCTCAAATATCTGAATTTCGTGGCCGAGCCCGGCGAGACCACGGCTCTGGTGGGGCGCTCCGGCGGCGGCAAGACCACCGCCGTGAGCATGATCCTGCGCTTTTACGAGCCGCTCGAAGGCAGGATACTCATCGACGGTCAGGATATTTCCGCCTTTTCGCGGCGTTCGCTGCGCAGCCAGATCGCCTATGTCGGGCAGGACACATTCCTGTTCAAGGGCTCGATCCGCGACAATATCCGCTTCGGCCGGCCAAGCGCGAGCGAAGAGGAGATCGTCGCGGCGGCCAAGGCCGCTTTCGCGCATGACTTCATCATGTCCTTCGAGGGCGGCTACGATTCCCCGGTCGGCGAGCATGGCGCGCAGCTTTCCGGCGGCCAGCGCCAGCGCATCTCCATCGCCCGCGCCTTCCTCAAGAATGCGCCGCTGATCCTGCTCGACGAGGCGACCTCGGCGCTCGACACCGAGTCCGAGCGGGCGGTCCAGGAGGCTTTGAAGACTCTGTGCGCCGGCCGCACCACCATCGTCATCGCCCATCGCCTCAGCACCGTCGCCAGCGCCGAACGCATCTGCGTCATCGAGGGCGGCCGGGTGATCGAATCCGGCCGCCAGGAAGAGCTTCTCGCGCGCGAAGGCGTTTATGCGCTCCTGCACAAGACCCAGTTCGAACGCGGCCTGGCGCAGGCCGCGCCGGGCGCCGCGGCGGAATAGAATTTTCGCCGGCGCAAGAGCGATTTTGATGTAACAAATCATAAAAGTGCAATAAACACTTGAAATTAAACATAACGTAGATTGTCCATGATCTTCGCGGCTGCGCAAGGGCGTCGCGGATGGAAATGGCCGCGGTTTTGCGCGATGCTGGGCGCCTCCTGGCGGATGAGTCCCGTCCGCACCCTTTTTCCGGTCCGCCCCATGTCGAAAGCCGTCCCGTCCGAGCACATCCTGACCGTCGCCGAAATCGAGAAACTGCTCGAAGAGGTTTTCCCCCAACTGCACCATGGCGGCCGCACCGTGATGGTCGAGGAGGTGGGGCCGATGAGCGCGCGGCTGCGGCTGATCGCCCATGAGCGCCATCTGCGTCCCGGCGGCACGGTGTCCGGCCCCGCGATGTTCACGCTGGCCGATGTCGGGATCTGGGTGGCGATCTTTTCGCATCTCGGCCCGGAGGCGCTCGACGCGGTGACGATGAATCTCAACATCAACTTCCTGCGCAAGCCGCCCCATGGCGACGTTCTGGTCGAATGCCGCCTGCTGAAGCTCGGCAAGAGGCTGGCGGTGGGCCAGGCGACCCTGTTTTCCCAGGGCGCGGCGGAACCGGTCGCCCATGCGGTGGGGACCTATTCCATCCCGGCGTCGCGCAAATAAGGTATCATAGTACCGTAAACGTGAATCGCCTGCATTTCCGGGAAAAATCGCGGTCATTGACGGTTGACAAGGCGCCACGCCGCCCGTAAAAGCCCGCATCTTCCCGCCGGGCGTTTCCGCCCGGTCATTCCTGGAAAAGAAACATGTACGGCAAGACCTATTCGGCCAAGGCGGCCGAAATCGAGAAGAAATGGGTTTTGATCGACGGCAAGGGTCTGGTTGTCGGCCGCCTCGCCTCGATCATCGCGCTGCGTCTGCGCGGCAAGCACAAGGCGACCTTCACCCCCCACATGGACGACGGCGACAACGTCATCGTCATCAATGCCGACAAGGTGGTCCTCACCGGCCGCAAGCGCGACCAGAAGGTCTATCACCACCACACCGGTTTTCCGGGCGGGATCAAGGAGCGTTCGGCTAAATTCATCCTCGAAGGCCGCTTCCCCGAGCGCATCGTCGAAAAGGCGGTGCAGCGCATGCTGCCCGAGGGCCCGCTCGCGCGCAAACAGCTCGGCAACCTGCGCGTCTACAAGGGCGCCGAACATCCCCATGCGGCCCAGAACCCGACCGTTCTCGACGTCGCCGCCCTGAACTCCAAGAATTCGCGGAAAGACTGATCATGTCCGAGACCCTTTCCTCCCTCCAGGACCTCAAGGGCGCGAGCGCCGCTCCGGCGCCCGAAGCCCCCGTCCACGTCCAGAAGCTCGACAAGCTCGGCCGCGCCTACGCCACCGGCAAGCGCAAGAACGCGGTCGCCCGCGTCTGGATCAAGCCCGGCGCCGGCAAGGTCACCGTCAACGGCCGCGAACTCGGCGTTTATTTTGCGCGGCCCGTGCTGCAGATGATCGTCCGCCAGCCGCTCGGCGTCACCCAGCGCGAGACCCAGTATGACATCATGGTCACGGTCGCCGGCGGCGGCCTGTCCGGTCAGGCTGGCGCGGTGCGCCACGGCCTCTCCAAGGCCCTGACCTATTACGAGCCCGGCCTGCGCCCGGCGCTGAAGAAGGAAGGCTTCCTCACCCGCGACTCGCGCGTGGTCGAACGCAAGAAATACGGCAAGCGCAAGGCCCGCCGCAGCTTCCAGTTCTCGAAGCGCTGATCGTCACGATCATTCTGCGAAGCGGCGGGCCAAAAGCCCGCCGTTTTCTTTTG
>JAJYCZ010000086.1 GCA_021777915.1 Pseudomonadota bacterium
GCGAAGGCCCGGCGAGGACCGGCGAGGCATGAGCCACCGCGCCCGCCTCGGCCAGGTCGCCGTTGCAATGCAGGGCGAGATCGACGCCGGCGCCGAAGGCCCGCGCCGCGCGCTCGAAGAAGCGGCCTTCGAGCGCCTTCATCGACAGATCGTCGGTCATCAGCAGTCCGTCGAAGCCGATCTCTCCGCGCACGACATTTTCGAGAACGGCGCGCGAAAGAGTCGCGGGAAAAACAGGATCGAGCGCTTCATAGACGACATGGGCGGTCATCGCCGCCGGAAGATCGGCGTTGGCGCGGAAGGGCGCGAAATCCGCCTCCAGTTCCGCCCGCCCCGCTCTTACACGCGGCAGTTCCAAGTGACTGTCGGCCAAGGCGCGGCCATGACCGGGAATATGTTTCATCACCGGCATGACCCCGCCGGCCATGAGGCCCCGCGCGGCGGCGCGGCCAAGACGCGCGACATCGCCCGGATTGTCGGCATAGGCGCGGTCGCCGATCACCTGATGCGCGCCCGGCGCCGGCGAATCGAGCACCGGCAGGCAATCGACGTCGACGCCGACGGCGCGCAGGTCCAAAGCGATCAGCCGCGCGCAAATCCCGGCCAGGCGCGCGCCCTCCGCTCCCATGCGCCCAAAAACGGCGCCCGGGGGATAGACCGGCCAATGCGGCTCGCCCAGCCGCTGCACCCTGCCGCCCTCCTGATCGACCAGCACGGCGGCGTCCGCCCCGACCAGGTCGCGAAAGGAGCCGGTCAGCGCGCGGAGCTGATCCGGCGTCTCGACATTGCGGCGAAAAAGGATCAGCCCCCACGGCCGCGTCTCCCTGAGGAAAGCGCGTTCGTCGGGGCCGAGAACGGGGCCGGCGCAGCCGGCGATGAAGGCGCGAAAACTCAATCTCGTCGAATCCTTGCCCGTCGAATCCTTGCCTTCTCAATCCCTGGCGATGAAGCAGGAGCCGCCCGCGGATTTCACCGCCGCGCACATGCTCCTGGCCTTGTCCTCGGAGAGATGGATTACGCGCACGCGGAAAACCGTCCGATTGCCGATGGTGGCTTTGACGGGAACGGCGTGACGGCCCTCCAGCGCGCCGGAATATTTGGCCGAGAGGCGCTTGGCGGCGGCGCGGGCGTCGGCCTCGTTGGGTTCGCCGGAAAGCTGGACGGCATAGCCCCCGCTTCCGCCGGCCGCCGCCTGGACGGCTTCCGTCCTGGCCGGCTTCAGCGCCTTGGGCGTCTTGGCATGGGCCGCGGCCGTCGGGGCGGACGTGGTCAGCGCGGCGGCGCGCTGGGTCGACTTGGCGGCCGGCTCGCTGGTCGGCGCGGGCGTCACGTCGGGCGGCGGCGCGCCGGCGGCCAGGCTCGGCAGGGCGCTGGTCACGGGCAATGGCGCGGCGGGAGCGGGGGCGGCGCCCGCGGCGATGACGCTGCCATCGGCGCGCACCGCGACGGTTTTGACTTTCCTGGCCGCCGGGAACAGAGAATCGCTCTGGGGTCCTTGCTGGGGTTCTTGCTGGGGTCCCTGGGCCGCCTGCTCCGACGGCGCCGGCGGCGCGGGCGTGGCGACGCCTGCCGCTCCCGCCGCGGTCTGCGCATTGTTGACGGCGGCTTTCAGGTCTGCCGGCTGTTCGGCGCCGGCGACGACCTTGGCGACGCCATTGCCGCCTTTGTGGTCAAACAAGGCCTGCCCTTCCGGCGCCGAGGCGCTTTCGACCTGAGCGGGCGCGACGCGCGCCGGCGCGCTGTCGGGCTGGATCGTCACGACCTCATGATGCGCCGACCGATGACGCATGGTCAGGAGACCGGCGACGCCGACGACGCCGACCGCCATGATCACGGCCATGCCAAGCATCGCCTTGCGGCGGATGCGGGGCGCCGGCTCGCCAGGCGCGGCCTCGCCGAAGGCCGCCGGCCAGGCATGCTCGTCATGGGTCTCCTGGCGCGCCTGCTGGCGGGCCGCTTCGGCCCAGGCCTGCTCCGATTCCTGACCGGGCAGCGGGTCGGCGGCATAGGCCTCGTTCGCATAGCCGTAGGTTTCGTCGGGGTGGGCGTATTCGTCATGCCCCGCCTCGGGGACAGGATGGCCGTCGCTGCCTCGCAACTGGGCGAAATAAGGATCGCGCAAGCCGTAGGGCGCGACCGCCGGCGGTTGCTCCGCTGGACGCGCCTGCGCCGCGTCGCGTTCTTCGGCGATCGCAGACTGGGCGCGGAACAGGGCCTCGAAGGGATCCTTGCGCCCCGCCATCGCCTCGCTGTTGACAAGGCGGGCGAGCTCCGCGAGCGGATCGGCTTCCTCCGGGTGCGGCTGATTCATGGGCGCCGCGGCGCGCAGACGACGTTCGAACTCGTCCAGATCGACCTCCGGACGAAACTTGGCGGCAAACTCACCCATGGCCAACCCTCACTGTCAACGCAAAGCGCCGCGGGAGGAGTGCTCCTCCCGCAGGAAGGGCCCGTGCGCGAAGACTAGCGCATCTCTTCCGGCGCTTTAACACCTAAAACGGACAATCCAGACGCCAGAACCTTCATTAACCCTGTCACGAGGGCGAGCCTGGCGCAGGTCAAATCTCTACGATCTTGATTAACAAAGCGTAATTGTGGCTGATCTTTGCCCCGGTTCCAGTGTGAATGGAAAAAACCGGCCACATCGTGCAGGTAAAAGGCCACCCGATGCGGCTCGTGCGCGCTCGCGGCGCTTTCGACAAGGCGCGGATATTGCGCCAATAATTTAATCAAGGCCCATTCGTTCTCATCGTCCAGCAACGCAAGGTCGGATTCCGCGAGCCGCGCCGGCGAGACGTCGAGACCGGGAAAGGCCGCCAGCGCCTGGCGCAGCACGGAATGGGCGCGGGCGTGGGCGTATTGCACATAGAAGACCGGATTGTCCTTCGATTGCTCGATCACCCTGGCGAGATCGAATTCGAGCGGCGCGTCGTTCTTCCGATAGAGCATCATGAAGCGCGCGGCGTCCACGCCGACCTCGTCCACCACCTCGCGCAAGGTGACGAAATCGCCGGAGCGTTTCGACATTTTCACGGGCTCGCCGTCGCGCATCAGCTTGACGAGCTGGCACAATTTCACGTCGAGCGCGACCTTGCCGTCCGAAAGCGCCGCGACCGCCGCGCTCATGCGCTTGACATAGCCGCCGTGATCCGCGCCCCAGACATCGACCAGCACCTCGTAGCCGGCCGCGATCTTCTTGCGGTGATAGGCGATGTCGGAGGCGAAATAGGTGAAGGCGCCGTCGGATTTCCGCAAGGGACGGTCGACGTCGTCGCCGAACCCGGTCGAGCGGAACAGGGTCTGTTCGCGATCCTCCCAGTCGTCTGGAAGCTGGCCCTTGGGCGGCGGCAGGCGACCCTCGTAGATCAGCCCTTTTTCGCGCAAGTCCTCGATGGCGGTCGCGACGTCCGACGGGCCGTTCGATGTGTCGTGAAGGCTGCGCTCGGAGAAGAAAACCTCGTGGGTGATGTTCAGCGCCGCGAGATCGTCGCGGATCATGTCCATCATCGCGTCGATGGCGAAGGCGCGCACCGGCGCCAGCCATTCGCCTTCCGCCTTGCCGCGCAGGCTCACCCCGTATTTCGCCGCGAGCGCCGCGCCGACCGGCTTGAGATAATCGCCGGGGTAAAGGCCTTCCGGCACGGTCACGGTCTCGCCGAGGGCTTCGAGATAGCGCAGATAGGCCGAGCGGGCGAGCACGTCGACCTGGGCGCCGGCGTCGTTGACGTAATATTCGCGGGTGACCTGCGAGCCGGCAAATTCGAGCAGATTGGCGAGTGCGTCGCCGAACACCGCGCCGCGGCCATGGCCGACATGCATCGGCCCGGTCGGGTTGGCCGAGACATATTCGACATTGACCTTGGTAGCCTTGACCCTGCCGGACGCTCCCCGCCCGAAATTTTGCCCCTCGCGCAGGATCACGCGCAAAATGTCGGCATAGACCTTGGTCTTGAGGCGGATGTTGAGAAAGCCCGGCCCCGCCACCTCGGCCTGGTCGACGTCCGGCATTTCGCTCAAGCCGCAAGCGAGTTCGGCAGCGAGCTGGCGCGGGTTGGGAAATGAGGCCTTGACCTCCTTGGCGAAGACCATGGCGGCGTTGCAGGCGAGGTCGCCGAGGCTCGCCTCGCGCGGCGGCTCGACCACGAAACGCGCCATATCGAGACGCGCCACGTCGAGCGACGCCGGCAGACGCCCCTCCGCGCCCATCTTCTGCAAAAGCGCGGCGATGCGGGCGTGGAATTCGGCATAGATGTTCATGGCTGACCCCGGTTCTCCTGGCGCCGAGGGGCTAGCCCAATTCGCCGCCGAGGTCAA
Organism: Pseudomonadota bacterium; assembly: GCA_021777915.1. GTDB lineage: Bacteria > Pseudomonadota > Alphaproteobacteria > Rhizobiales > Beijerinckiaceae > Rhodoblastus. Next base: position 4,315 of record JAJYCZ010000086.1, read on the forward strand.
AGCGCCGCCGGGGCGTGGCGGCGGAGCGCGCCGCTGGATCTACCGCTCGCGGCCTGGGGCACCCATATCCTTCGGAATGATGGTTAATCCTTCCGCAAGAATTCGCGCGCAGCCTCACCATTAACGAAAAATGCGCGTGCGCCGGCGCGAGCGACGGCGACGGCGGGAATTTTGCTTCGGCAAGCGAATTCGGGCGGGCGTATCAATTGAGGACCGGGCCATGTTCGGTTTTAATTGGAAGACCTTCGAAAGATCCGGCGAGTCCATCTCGGCGGCGCGCGACGGCGACGGCCGCGCGGCCCGGCGGCCGCGCATTGGCCTGGCGCTCGGCTCCGGCGCCGCGCGGGGCTGGTCCCATATCGGCGTGATCCAGGAACTGGCGGCGCGTCAGGTGCCGATCGACGTCATCGCCGGCTCCTCTGTCGGCGCGGTGGTCGGCGGCTGCTATGCCGCCGGCAAGCTGGCGGAGCTGGAGAAATTCGTGCGTTCCCTTACCCGGCGCCGCGTCTTCTCGCTGATGGACCTGTCCCTCTCCGGCGCCGGCATGATGTCAGGCGGCAAATTGCGCGACGAACTGTCGCGCGAGCTTGAAGGCCGGCGCATCGAGGACTTGGCCGTCGTCTTCGGCGCGGTGGCGACCGAAATCGGGGCCGGACACGAGGTCTGGCTGCGCAAGGGCGATCTCGTCCACGCCATTCGCGCGTCATACGCCATGCCGGGAATTTTCGAGCCGTTGCAGATCGACGGCCGCTGGCTGTTCGACGGCGCCCTGGCCAATCCGATTCCCGTCACTCTGTGCCGCGCCATGGGCGCCGAACTGGTGATCGCGGTCAATCTGGTCGGCGACGCCGCCTATCGCGGAACCCTGATCGCCGACGCCGCCGCCATGGCGACGGAGCCGCAGCCCCCCGCTTCAGCCGCGGAAGAATCGTCCTGGCGCGCGAGCGACGCGCGACAGCTGCGCCGGCAGTTCGGGCGCGCGGCCAATGGCGCGCCGGGCATTGCGGCGGCCATGCTCGACGCCTTCAACATCACCCAGGACCGCATCGCGCGCTCGCGGCTCGCGGGCGACCCGCCCGACGTGCTGATCGCCGCCCGGCTGTCCAGGATCGGCTTTTTCGATTTCCATCGCGCCGACGAACTGATCGCTCTTGGCCGTGAGGCGGCGCGCCGGGCGCTCAACGACATCGCCGAAGTCGCGGCGCTGGAGCGCCGCTTCGACGGCCCCGCCGTGAAAGCCTGAAGCGGCGCTCAGGCCGTGGCGATATATTCGCGCATGGCGCGATGTTCGGATTCCAGTCCTTCGAGCCGGTTCTTGACGACGTCGCCGATCGAGATCACGCCGGCAAGCCGGCCGTTTTCGAGAACGGGAAGGTGGCGGAAGCGGCCGTTGGTCATCCGCTCCATCACGCTTTCCATCGTTTCGTCCATGCTGGCCGTGGCGACCTTGGCGGTCATATGTTTCGACACCGGGTCATGAAGCGCGCCGGCGCCGTGGCGGCCGACGGCGCGGATGATGTCGCGCTCCGACAGCACGCCCAGAACTTCGCCGTCGCCGCCGGTGACGATCAGCGCGCCGACTCCCCTGTCGGCGAGACCGGCGGCGGCTTCCTGCATCGTGCGATGCGGCTGGGTCGTGGCCACGTCGTGACCCTTGGTCGCAAGAATGTAAGCCACGCTCATGGAAGTCCTCCCTTAAGACCTGGAGTTTTTGCTCCGTTGTTGAATGAAGGATGCTCCCGTTCGCGACAGAGCGCAAGCGAGGGCTTCGCCTTCACCTTTTGCGCCTTTGGTCGAATATCGGCACGAGAAACAGACCGGCGGCGAAGCCGCCGATATGAGCCTGCCAGGCGATCGGGGCCTGCGAAAAACCCAAGGTCTGGCCGCCAAGCCCGATGAGCATGTTGGAGAGGAACCAGAAGGCGACAAAGGCCATGGTCTGGACATTGGCGAGCATTTCCCGAACGCTCTGCATCGGAGCTTCGAAGGCCGGTTCCGCGCGATAAAGCCCGCGGATGGGAAAAACGAACCGCGCCGCCGCCCCCATGTAAGCGGAAATCGCGGCCGAGGCGCCGATCATCGGCGCCAGCTCCAGCGGATGGGCCGCCAGATAGGCCGCCGCCCCGGCGACCGCTCCCAGGACGCCCAGGAGCAGAAAGCGGGCCGTTCCGAAACGCCGCGCCACCGGGGAGCCGAAAGCGGCGAGCCAGATCCCGTTGAAGATCAGATGGGTCGCGCCGCCATGCAGGAAGGCATAGGACAAGGGCGTGAACCACAGCCAGGACGGCGGCGCATGGGTCAGGAAAAAGACGCCGATCTGGGCCTGAACCTCGGAGTGGGCGGCGATCTCGTTCAGGTGGTCGAGCACCGCCCTCTGATTGAAGAGGAAAGCGACTCGCGCGGGCGTGAAGCCGAAAGTCGCGACGATCGCGCCGTCCAGTTCGGGCGGAACCATGCCGCGCGCGATCTGGATCACGGTCAGGATCGCCAGAAGAACGACGATCACCGGCGGCAGGTTGAAGATCGGCTCGCGTGCGCGCATCGCCGGCGCCCTCCCCTTTCGACGCAGAAAAAGGGGGAGAGCTGGAGCTGGCTCTCCCCCTTCCCGCAATGACATTAACCGTCCGGCCTCCCGCATCGGCCGGGAACTTCCGACCCTTGCTGGAGCCCATGACCCGCCGACAATCCCGAGCAAGAACGCGGCAGACCAAAAACGTTTTCAATATCAGCTAGTTGATCTCTTCCTTTCGTTGCGGCGCCTGATTCGCTTCGCCGTGTCGGCGCCGCTTCGATGAAGAAACATTGCCAAACTCCTAACGCCTTTGCAATGTCAACATCCTATTAAGATTAATTTCGGCGCGAGGCGCTCGGAGCGCGCCGCGCCGTGGCCCGAATTTCGCTGGTTAATTCCCCGTTAACCGCCCGGCCCGGCGCTCTGCCCCAGAATGAAACGCCAATGGCCCAAAAAAAGAAAAGGACCGGAGGATGAGACAGGCGACGACCCAGGAGCTTTACAGCTATTGGAACAAACTGCGCGGAGCGCGGCTCTCGCCGGCGCGCGAAGACATCGATCCGAGCGAAATCCGCCACATCCTGGCCGACACCATGATTCTGGAGGTCGATGACGAGCGTCAGTTTCCTATCCGCGTTTCAGGCTCGCGGCTGAACGCCCTGTTCCTCGATGAGCTCAAGGGACAGTCCTTCGTCGGACTTTTCGCCCCCGGCGAAAGGGCCGCCGCAAGCGAAATGGCCTCGGCGGTGGTGGAGGGCGCGCGCCCCATCGTGGCCGGACTGGTCGCCGATCAATCCGACGAGCCGCCGGCGCATCTGGAACTGCTGCTGCTTCCGCTGCGCTGCCATGGCCGGACCCATTCGCGCGTCCTGGGGATGCTGACGCCGACCGCCCTTCCCTCCTGGTTCAGCCTGCGGCGCGCCGACTGCCTTCGCATGATCGCCATGCGGTTCATCGACGACGACCGGGACGCCGATCCGGCCCTGCTGGCCGGAGCCGACAGCGCGCGCGCCCTCAAGCCCTCCGATCTCGCCAACCGCGTCGGGACGCGCCGCCGATCCTTCTTTGTCATTCGCGGCGGGCGACCCATTTGACCTGCCCGATATTTGCGCAAGACTGTGCCGGTGGATCGTAACGCCGCCCGTAACAATGAATTAACACGAGATCGGCTATATTAACCGCGATGGAGGCGGACCGTTTGGCGATCGCGATGCAACTTCAGGCGAAAATCATTACCGATCCCCATGAGCGGCGCCGTTACCGGCGCGTGAAACTCTCGCTCATCGGTCGCTATATGCTGGCGGATCGGCGCGAGTTTCCCTGCCAGACCATCGATGTGTCGGTCGGCGGCCTGGCTTTGACCGCGCCGGTCAAAGGTGAAATCGGCGAGCGGGTCGTCGCCTATTTCGACGCCCTCGGCCGGATCGAGGGCCTCATCGTGCGCCATTTCGACCAGGGATTCGCGATGTCGACCATCCTGCCGCAGGCCAAGCAGGAAAAGCTGGTGAACCAGTTGACCTGGCTGATCAACAGCAAGGCGCTCGGATTGCCCGAAGACCGCCGCCACGAACGAATCACTCCCAAGGAAGTCAACACCATCCTCCGGCTGCCCGACGCCACCTCGACCCCCGCCAGGATCGTCGACGTTTCGATCTCCGGGGCGGCGGTCACCTGCACCAAAAGCGCGCCGCTCGGCAGCCTGATCCATATCGGCCGGCGCCGGGCGCGGGTCGTGCGGGTATTCGATTACGGCATGGCGGTGGAATTCGCCTTGCCGCTTTCCTTCGACCAGTTCGACGAGAACGTCGTGCTTTGAGCGGCGCGGCGGCGCGAGCCTTTCACCCGATCTTCCTCAGGCCCCCGGCGTAGCGGCGGCCGTTTTCGACATAATGGCGCGCGCTTTTCAGCAGGCCTTCCGCCACCGAAGGCTCAAGCATGCGCGAAACCTTGGCCGGCGCGCCGAGAATCAGCGAATAATCGGGATATTCCTTGCCTTCGGGAATCAGGGCGTTGGCCCCGACGATGCAGAATCGGCCGATCCGCGCGTTGTTCATGATCGTCGCGCCCATGCCGATCAGGGCGCCGTCGCCGATGACGCAACCGTGAAGGATCACCCCATGCCCGACGGTCACGTCGGCGCCGATGGTCAGGGGGCAGCCCATGTCGGTATGCAGCACCGAATGGTCCTGGATATTCGTGCGTTCGCCGATGTCGATCCATTCGTTGTCGCCGCGCAGCACCGCGCCGAACCAGACATTGGCGTCCTCGCGCAGCCGCACCCGGCCGATCAGATCGGCGTCGGGCGCCACGAAAAAACGGCCCTCGGGCGGCAGTTCCGGCGCGACGCCATCGAGCGAATAGAGACTCATCCTCGCGATTCCCTTGCCAGAACCGACGCAATCGGCTCCAGGATAATGCGCCGCTGAAAAAAAGCCCGCGCTTTTTCATCCGCCTTTCGTTCGAACGCCTTGCGCGAGATCCTCATCCTTCTCGGCCCGTCGCGCCACTGCCGGGCCGGGCTTCGCCCTGTGGCGCCCGCGAAAACGCGGGTGACGCAAGGAGGGCCGGCGCGGCGGCGGTCCGACGACATTTCGCCCTCCGCCGGCGAGGACCCTTACCTCTCCCCGCCCGACGGCGACGATTCTTCCGCGCGGCGCCAGCGCCCGAAAATCCGGTCCGACGAATTGCCGAGCGCCGGCATCGGCCTGTTCAGGATCGAGAACCTCGCGATCAAGGCGCGATGCGCCCGAGAAGCTCAAAGCTCGTCGAGGTCGAAGTCGAGGATCGCCATCTGCAGGGTGTAGGACTTGCCCTTGGGATCGTCCGCGGAAATGACGCCGAGAAAATCCTCGCCCCGGCTGAGTTCGACCGAATCGGTCTTTTTGACGCGGGCGACAATCCTGAGGTCGTCATTGTCGAACAGGCGGCGCAGATAGTCCTGCAGCACCGGCCGCTCGACCGGAATCTTCATGGCGAAGGAAAAGGAGCGGTCGCCGTCCTCGTCGTCCACGCTGATCCGGCCCAGGGCGCGTTCGCCGAAGCTGACGACGGCCTCTTCCGTATTCCTGGGATCGAGCCCGACCTTGAGCTCCGGCGCGCCGAAGGAGTGACGCAGAAATTCCTGCAGCTTGCGCAATTCGGTCTTGTTCAAGATTCGACTCCGCTTCCGTCCACATTCGGAGGCTTGCCAAAAAGACGCCCGATGCGCAAGGGCCGTGAAAGCCGCGCGCGCAACGGGAGGAGACGGTCAGTCCTCTTCGGCCTTGGCGGCGAGCACCTGGTCCATTTCGCGCGCCGGCTCGGCGCAGCCCGAGGCGCCGACGACTTTCGCCGGCACGCCGGCCACCGTGACATTGGCGGGCACGGGCTTCAGCACCACCGAGCCCGCGGCGATGCGCGAGCAATGGCCGATCTCGATATTGCCGATGATCTTGGCGCCGGCGCCGATCAGCACGCCATGGCGGATCTTCGGATGGCGATCGCCGCGCTCGTGACCGGTGCCGCCCAGGGTCACGCTGTGCAGGATGGACACGTCGTCGTCGATCACCGCCGTCGCGCCCACCACCAGCCCGGTGGCGTGGTCGAGGAACAGGCCCTTGCCGAGGCGCGCCGCCGGACTGATGTCGGTCTGAAAGGCCGCCGAGGACCGGCTTTGCAGATAGAGCGCGAAATCCTTGCGTCCCGCGTTCCACAAGGCGTGAGCAAGCCTGTGAGTCTGAAGCGCGTGAAAACCCTTGAAATAGAGCACCGGCTCGATCAGTCGCTGGCAGGCCGGATCGCGGTCGGCGAAGGCGAGAATGTCGGCGCGCATCGCCTCGCCGACCGAAGGATCGCGGCCGACGAGGTCGAGGAAATTCTGGCGGATCAGATCGCTAGAGAAATCCGGATGCGCAAGGCGCGCGGCGAGACGATGGCCGACCACCTGCTCCAGAGTGGCGTGATTGAGGATGGAAGAGGCGAAGAAGCAGCCGAGTTCGGGCTCGCGGCGCAGGGCTTCCTCCGCTTCGCGCCGAATCTGCTCGAAGATCGGATCGGCTTCGCTCTTGCGCAGCGCCAAAACATTGCCGGTCGTCGTCATCCAGAACTCCTGCCGCATGCGCGGGCGCAATATGTTAGCATGTTTCCGGCCCGTTGTCGGGCCGAGGCAGGATTGCCGAAAAGTGGACGCCGGTTCTCGGACAAAAATCCTGCCAAATCGGAAAGCCTACAGGCCGTCAAGGAAGGCGAGCACGCCCTCCTTGAACGTCTTGTCGCCGACCGCCTTGTTGTGGTCGCGCCCCGGAATGACCAGGGCGCGGGCGTTCGGCATGAGCCGGGCGAGCCTTTCCGGCGGCCCGGCGATATGGTCCCGCGCGCCGACGCAGATCAGCGTCGGCGCGGAAATCGTCGCCACCTCGGCCTCGCTCATCGCGTGGCGCGAGCCGCGCATGCAGGCCGCCAGCGCCCGCAGATCGCTCCTTGTCGCTTCGGCGAAAGCGCGGAACATGCGTTGCGTCGGGTCTGTCAGAGCCTCAAGCGACGGCGCCTCCATCGCGTCGGCCAGGCCCGCCGGCAATCCTTCTCCATCCACCAGATGGAAACCCAATCCCGCCAGCACAAGGCCCCGAACCTTGTCCGGGCTCGCCAAAGCCATATGAGCGGCGATGCGCGCGCCCATGGAATAACCCATCACGTCGGCGCGGGCGATTCCCAGATGGTCGAGCAGGCCGACCGCGTCGCGCGCCATGATCCAGGGCGTGTAACGCGCGGGTTCATAAAGCTTTTCGCTGCGCCCATGGCCGCGATTGTCGAAAACGATGGTGCGCCGCCCGGCGCTCGTCAGGGTTTTGACCCATTGCGGAAACACCCAGTTGACGCCGTGGTTCGAGGCGAAGCCATGGATGAGCAGGATCGGCTCGCCGCGATCCGCCGCCGTCGGCGCGAAATCGAGAAAGGCGAGGCGCACGCCGTCGGAGAAGAATTCCTGCATGGGGTGATCCGGAGCGACGCGCTGTCACCAGCGCAGCAGCCGCCCGCCGGCGAACCAGCCGAGGGCGACGACGATCGAGCTCGCGATCATATACCAGACCGCGACGAAGAAAGGCGAATCGTCGGGACAATTGGCGGCGTAGAGCAGAGCCGCGAGGCCGGCGGAAGCCATGGCCGCCGCCGCGCCCGCGCGATGCGGGTCGCTCGGCGCCCCGTGGCGCAAGGCCAGGAACAGGCCGGCCATCGGCGCCAGCGACATCAGGGGAATCAGCGTCAGGCAATGGACGGCGTTATGGCCGATCATCCGCGCCGCCCATTGATCGGACGGAACCACCGCCATTTCGATCAGGCTGGCGACGGCGACGAGCACCGGCGCGAGAAAAACCGCGCGGCGGGCGAGGCCGGGCGCGCCATCGGGCCGCGACAGCCGCCAGGCCAGCACCAGACCGCTCGCCGCCATGGTCGCGCTGAACAGGAATTTGAACAGGAAGCGCGGCTCGTCGAGCGAAGCGAAAAAGGTCGGACGCAGACCGAGGAAGCTGAAGAAAAACAAGGCCGAGACGCAGAAGCCCAGGCCGAGGTCGAAGCCGAAGGTCCGCGACATGGGCGCCTGCTTGGTGTCGTTGTCCGCCGCCAGGGCGGCGATGAGGTCCTCGGTCTTCATATGTTCACGCGTTCAGTTTCCGATAGAGCTCCGCCAGCGCCTTCAAGCCGCGATGCACCGACACCCGCAGGGCGCCCTCGCTGACGCCCAGATTATTCGCCGCGTCGCGCAGGCTTTCGCCCCTGATCGACACCGCCTCGATCGCCTCGCGCTGCCTGGCGCTCAACTGGTCGAGCAGGCGCAAGGCGCCCTGACGGTCCAGCTCCCGCTCGAAATTTTCAGCCTCGGCGGGCGCGGCGAGGACATCTTCGAAATCGGCGATGTCCGTCTCGGCGCGGCGCCCGCGCCGGCGCGCCGCATCGATCATCTTGTTGCGCGCGATGGCTGCAAGCCATGGCTTCAGCGGCTGGTCCTGGTCCCAGGTGTGCCGCTTCAGATGGATGGCGAGCAGGGTTTCCTGCACGGCGTCCTCCGCGTCGCTCGCCGAAAGGCCGGCGCGCGCGCATGAATTCAGGCAAATCCGGCGCAGGAAAGGAACCAGGTCGGCGAGGAGGCGCCGATAGGCCGCCCCGTCGCCCGCGAGCGCCGCCCGCATGGCCGCGCTCCATTCCCGATCCCGCGCCAGAAAATCCGGCATCCAATGTCCTTTTTCGCGCAAGCGCGGCGGATTGTTACATCGGAAACGCCGAAATTGCACCGCCTCACGCATATTTTTCGCCGCCGCGATTTTTTTAAGCTTTCCGCGTAACGCAACGCCGCCGCCCTCGTAAGGCTGATCAGGCGGCGGCGTCCGCCGAACAGGAGATTCGATGATGAGCAAGACCCCTCTGACCCGCCAGATCGCTCTCGCCGCCTCGCTGGCGTCGGCCATGGCCGCCGTCCCCGCCCATGCGGCGCCGAAACAGGAAAAATGCTTTGGCGTCGCGCTGAAGGGAGCCAACGATTGCGCGGCGGGCGCCGGCACGACCTGCGCCGGAACCTCCGCGATCGATTATCAGGGCAATGAATGGAAATTCGTGCCGGCGGGAACCTGTTTGGCGATCAAGCTTCCCGGCGGACGGACCGGCTCGCTCAGCGCGCTCGACCGCGACGCCGCGAAGTCCTGATTTTTCGAACGGAGCCGCCCGCCATGACATTTCGCGTCCAATCCAGCGGAATTGCGCCGGACGCCGTTGGCGCCGGATTCAAGCCGGCCCACGGCGCGGACATTCTGGGGACGCGGCCCGACATCGGCTTTTTCGAAATCCACGCCGAGAATTACATGAACGCGGGCGGCCCCAATCGCCGCCTGCTCGCCGCCATCCGCGAATCGTTCCCGATTTCCGTCCATGGCGTCGGATTGTCGCTCGGCTCGACCGAAAAACTCGATCTCGACCATCTGGCGCGGCTGAAGGAGGTCGTCGATTTCGCCGCCCCGGCGCTGGTCTCGGAACATCTCGCCTGGAGCCATTTTTCCGGGCGCGCCTTTCCCGATCTCCTGCCCCTGCCCTATGACGACGCGGCGCTTTCCCGCGTCGCCGCGAAAATCGATGCGGTTCAGGACGTCCTGCGCCGCCCGATCCTGATCGAAAATCCGGCGACCTATCTGCGCTTCTCCGGCGATGCCCTGGCCGAGCCGCAATTCCTGGCCGAGCTTTGCGCGCGGGCCGGCTGCGGCCTGCTGCTCGATGTCAACAACGTCTTCGTCAGCGCGGTCAATCACGGCTTTGACGCCGGCGATTATTTCGACGGCTTTCCCTTTCGGCGGGTCGGCGAAATCCACCTCGCCGGCCATGCGCAAGGACGCGATGAAAACGGCGCCTTCCTGATCGACGATCACGGCGGCCCGGTGAGCGAAGACGTCTGGGCGCTCTACCGCGATGTCATCGCCGCCGCCGGACCGCGCCCGACCCTGATCGAATGGGACAAAAATGTGCCGGATTGGGAGGAGCTTCGGGCCGAGACAGCGAAGGCGCGGACGATTCTTCGCCTTGATCGCGCTTCCCCGCCCCTTGCCGAACCGCCCGTCGAGCAGAGCCTGTCTCGCGCCCCGTCTTCGGACGAGGGGTCGGCCGCCACGCCAGGCGACGTCGGGTGGCAGCGCGCCTTCGCCGCCGCCCTGCAAGATCCCGCCGCGCCCGTGCCTCCGCTGTTCGCCCCTTGCGACGCGCCGGCGCGCTTCGCCGTCTATCGCAACAATTCCGCCATCGCCGCGATCGAGGCGCTGAAATCGCAGTTTCCGACCGTGCTGCGACTCGTCGGCGACGAGGCCTTTCGCGGCGCGGCGCGCGCCTTCGCGCGGAAGACGCCGCCGACCTCGCCGGTTCTGGCCGAGTATGGCGAGGAATTTCCCGATTTTCTCGCCGGTTTTCTCGAACAGCACGGCGGGACCGAAGTGCCCTACCTGCCCGATATCGCCCGCCTCGACCGGGCGGCGCTGCAAGCCCTGCGCGCGCCGGAAACCGAGCCCTGCCCGCTGGCGCGACTGGACGCGCTCGACCCCGCGGCCCTCGTCGTGGCGCGCGTAAAACTCCATCCCTCGCTCGGGCTCGTCGCCTCGGACTGGCCGCTGCTCGCCTTGCGCGACCCGCGGGCGGGCGCGATCGCCGATGGGCGCGGCGGGGCGATTCTGGTCCTGCGGCCCGACGCCGAAACGCGCCTGATGGCGCTCGCGCCCGGCGCCGCGGCCTTTCTGTCCGCCTGCGGCGCGGGCGCAACGCTTGGGGAAGCCGCCGAGGCCGGCGAAACGGCCGAGCCCGGCTTCGATTTCGGCCAGACGCTGGTCACCTTGACCCAGGCCGGCGCCTTTGCCGGCTTCGTCCGCGAAAACAAGTGAAAATGGAGCGCCCCATGACCCTGTCGATCCCGGCCCTGCTGATCGAAGCGCCTTTCCCGCGCGTTTTGCGGCCTGTCCTCGAAAGTCTGGCTCAGCTGGCGCTGCGCGTCGCCCTCGCCATTCCCTTCTATCGGTCGGGCATGACCAAGTGGAACGGCTTTCTCAGCTTGAGCGACAGCGCCGACGCGCTATTTACCGACGAGTTCAAGCTGCACATCC
>JAJYCZ010000259.1 GCA_021777915.1 Pseudomonadota bacterium
CCGCCTTCAACATCCTCAAAACCGATAAAAGCAAAGGCTCTCTGCGCCGGAAACGCATCAGAGCCTGCATCGACCCGCGATTCCGCTCCAGCTTATTCGCGGCTTAACGATTTAGGATTTCGCCCTGACGCGGCGGCCGCCAGCCCTTCCAAAATCCATCTCGCTCGCGCTACACTCCGTCTGCATCGGGGAGCCCCCTCGAATCGGCGTAACTCGTTCTCGCAAAACAAGTTTACACCCTCAGAGGCCCCGATGCGCCTCAGCCGCGTGAGAAATCCGGGCTAGACCGCGAGCGGCGCGGTAGACGAATTTTCTACTGGTCATTGTTGTAGCAATCCTCCGCAGCGACCTGTGTCGATCCTAAACCGTGCACATAGGCGTCAACTCTCGGTGGTTTCTTGCCCCCGCAACCATCTTTACTTGCTCAACCAGAAGCTCCGGCCCTCCAGCCGGAGCTTTTGCGTTTCCGGACCCAGATAGCCGCAGAATCGCGGCGAGTTCGCCCCGCACTTCAACCCGCAGGCGTCCGCGTTCCGGGATCAGGACGATCGCCTCGACCAGTGCGCGCACCAGTTCGCGCGCAGGACCGGCGTCTTTGTCCGCCAAAGCCTGCTGCAAATCCGCGACCTTGCGGCGATAGACTTCGGCGAGATTGGGATGCAGTCGCGGCGCCGGCGCCGCGACGGTCGAGAGTTCCGCTTCGAGATCGAGACGGCGGCGCTCGAGCTCGCGCAGTTTTTGCGTCACGCGCGCAGCCGGCGCTCCTTCGACCAAGGCGTCGACCAGGCGCTCGATCTGCCGCTTAACCCGTTCATGTTCGGCGCGCATCTGTGACAGATGGGCGCCAGCGCCGGCCTGCAGCCGATTCCATTCCGCCGTGAACTCCTGGGCGAAGGCCTTGAATAGGATCGGGTCCATCAGCCGATCGCGGAGACCGTCCATGACCGTGGCCTCCAGCGCATCGCGGCGGATCGTCAGGCGGTTTTCGCAGACGCTTTGCCCTTTGTCGCGCGCGGTCGAACAGCCAAAATGTGCGGCGCTGATCTTGGAAAAGCCGCCGCCGCAGACCCCGCAGCGCATGAGGCCCGAGAACAGATAACGCGGCCGCTGCTTCGACCAGAAAGACGCCTGAACATCGCCGGGCTCGCCGCCGTTGATCTGCCTATTTCGAGAAACGCTCTTGCCAAGCGCGGCCTGTCGCGCCTTGACCGCGTTCCAGACCTCTTGAGACACGATGGCCAGTTCCGGCGCATCGACCGCAATGACTGCTTCATTCTCGTTGGCGCGCGAGCGGCGTTTGCCGGTCTCGGGGTCCTTGGCGTAGCGAAGCCGGTTCCAGACAAGCCGGCCAATGTACATCTCGTTGTTCAGGACGCCTGTGCCGCGGGCGCGGTTGCCATTGAGCGTGCTCGCGCTCCAGGCGCCGCCGCGCGGCGCGCTGACGCCGCGAGCGTTCAATTCCATCGCGATTTTTCGCGGCGAGGCGCCGCCGGCGTAACGGTCGAAAATCTCCCTGATGATCTGGGCTTCGGACGGATTGATTCTGCGCTCGCCGCGAACCGGCTCGCCGATGGCGTCGAACGTCCTGACGACGTCATATCCATAGGCGTTGCCGCCGCCCGACTTGCCGTCCTCGATCCGTCCCCTCAAGCCGCGCCGCACCTTGTCGGCAAGATCCTTCAGGAAAAGCGCATTCATCGTCCCCTTCAGACCGATATGCAGGGCGCCAATCTCGCCTTCGGCGAGCGTGACGAGTTTGATCCCGGCAAATTGCAAGCGTTTGAAGAGCGCGGCGACATCTTCTTGATCGCGCGACAGACGATCGAGCGCCTCGGCGACAATGACGTCGAACCCGCCTTCGCGCACTGATTCGAGCATCGCCTGGTAGCCGGGCCGGAGCGTTGTCGCCCCGCTCATCGCGGAATCGCGGAAGACCTGGACCAGTGTCCAGCCCTCCTTGGCGATTCTCTCCTTGCACAGACGAATCTGGTCCTCGATCGAGGCCTCGCTTTGCAGGTCAGACGAATAACGGGCGTAGATGACGGCGCGCATGCTGGCTCCCCGAAATCGCGGCAACCGAGTCTTTCATTCCCTCGTCGAGCGAGCCATTGAACGCGGGTCATGTCAACTTTCATGTTCCCCGCCTTGGACGCCGGCGCGCGGACGCCTCGGTTTCTGAAGCGTCGGCTTTTGTCGCCAGGAGCCGCAGCCTCTTTTTAATTTCGGCCCGATGCTCGGCAATCCTCTGGCTCGCCCTGACCGCTTGGGCCAGATTGTAGTGTCGCTCGGCGACCTTGGGCGAGGCGTGCTGCAGCACGCCGGGAATGAGGCCGATCTGCTCGGGGGCGTCCATCGCGAGATAGGTGGCGGCCGAACGCCGGAAGTCGTGGAGACACATGTCCTTGCCGAACCTCTTCACGACACGGGCTCGCGCGATCTCGTAAAGGCGGCTGGCGGTCAAAGGCCCATGGCGGTACGAAGGCCACAATCCGTCATGCGGGCGAGGCCCCACGAGACGCGGACGGATGTCGTTGAGATAGCGTTTCACATAAGGGACGAGCGGCTCCGGCGCGCGGAAGCTCTCAAAACGCTTGGACTTGGTGTCGGCGGGGTGGAGAAGCAGGTTGACGCCGCCGTCCTCGATCTCGATATGCCGGCTGACCGTCAGGGCCGCCAGGCTCCGGCGCCGGATCGGCCAGAGGCTGAGCAGCGCAAGAAGCAGCCCGTCCCGATATTGCAGCTCGCGCGTCTTGCGGCGCGTCATCGGCAGGGCGAGCGCCGTGTCCATCAATTCAATGCCGAAGTCGAGCGTCTGACACGGCGGCGCCAGCCGATCAAAGCGGTCGATTGGCCGCGCGCGGGTGGCCAGCCGCGCTTTGATCGCAAAGAGCCATTTCCAGTCCCGCTCGCCGGCGATCAGGCGGGCGGCGTAGCCAAGGCTTTGGATCGTCAGCGCCACCGACGACGGACGCATTTCCGTGCTGAGACGATCGACGTAGTCGCGAACGCGTTCAAGCGAAATGCGCTCGGCCGGCGGCCTGAGCAGGTCGTCGGGATGAGCGGCGTATAGGAACCCCAGCCAGCGACGATAGCCCATGCGGATGGACTTTTTGCTGCCCTCCCGCAAGTGAGCCCCGGCGCCACCCGTTTCGTCGAACAGGTCGCCGGGCCGGAAGGCCGCCTCAAACG
>JAJYCZ010000260.1 GCA_021777915.1 Pseudomonadota bacterium
TCGAATGCATCAACACGCCGCACAGGGTTCGGGCACTGGGTTGTCCGGCCTTGTAGCGCCCCGCGTTGATGGTCTTCGTGAAGCCGATCTTGTGTAAGCGTCCGGTCAAGCGAGCTTTGGCTTGAAAGCGTCGGACCACGGCAGAAGATCGGCGATTTTTTTGGCGGGATGATCGGCGATTTGCGCGAGGACGTTTCTCAGATAGGCCTCCGGGTCGAGGCCATTGAGCTTGGCGGTCTCGATCAGCGACAAGATGCCGGCGGCGCGTTGGCCGCCTTTGTCTGAGCCGGCGAAGAGCCAGTTCTTGCGCCCGAGGGTTATCGGGCGGATGGCGCGCTCGGCGGCGTTGTTGTCGATCTCGATTGTGCCGTCGTCGATGAAGCGGCCGAGTGCAGACCATCGGGTCAGCGCATAGCGGATGTGCTCCGCCGTCTTGGATTTTTGCGGCAGTTGAGCAAGCGTGGTTTCCAGCCAGTCGCGCAGAGCCTTGAAGCGCGGCGCCGTTTGCTTTTGGCGTATTTCTCGTCGAAGCGAAGGCGGCGCGCCGCGGATCAGCGCCTCGATGTCATAGAGTTCGCCGATGCGCTTGATCGCCTCTTCCGCAATCGGCGCCGGGCCGGACACTGTCAAGTCGAAGAACTTGCGGCGGACATGCGCCATGCAGGCCGCTTCCAGGATGTGTGGCTCTTCGCCAAGCTTCTTCTGTTCATAGAGATGGCGGAATCCGCCATAGCCGTCGGCGTGAAGCACGCCGCGGAAGTTTTCGAGGTGCGTTCTCGGATGCTCGCCCTTGCGGTCAGGGCTGTAAAAATAGGCGGCCGCCGGAGGCTCTTGATCCTTCCAGGGCCGCCCGTCGCGGACATAGACCCACAGCCGGCCTTCCTTGGTCCGTCCCCTGCCGGGATCGAGCACGGGGACCGGAGTGTCGTCGCCATGCAGCCGATTTCCGCCGAAGACATGCGCCCGCAGGGCGTCGACCAGCGGCGCCAGAAGAGTGCTGGCCTGGCCGATCCAGTCGGCCATGGTGGAGCGGGAAAGCTCGACGCCTTCGCGGGCGTAGATATCGGATTGGCGATAAAGCGGCAGATGGTCGCAATATTTGCTGACAAGCACATGTGCGAGAAGGCCGGCGCCTGGCTTGCCGCGCTCGATCGGCGGCGACGGCATGGCCGCCGTGATTTCCGTGTCGCAGCCCTTGCACACCATCTTGCGGCGGACATGGCGCACGACGCGAAAGGAAGCCGGCACATAATCGAGGACTTTGCTGACCACGGATCCGGCCTTCAAAAAGTCGCGGCCGCCGCAGGTCGGACAGGCGCAGTCCCCAAGCTCATGGACTTCTTCGAAGCACGGCAGATGATCGGGCAGAGGCTGGCGCGCCGGTTTATTCTTTTCGGCTTCAACCTTATGGACAGGCGGCGGCGCGGTTTCGCCGGCCAAGGCCTCGATGTCCTCAAGCGCCAGTTCGAGCTGCTCGATTTCGCGTTCGACCTTTTCGGACGAGGCGCCATAACGGGCCCGACGCAACAGCGCCAATTGCGCCTTCAGCTTCTCGATCAGCGTGTCGCGCGTATGAAGAAGGCGGTTCGCCTCGGCCAGTTTCGCAGCCTGCGCGACAATCATCACGCGTAGCGAGTCCACATCATCCGGCAAATCGACGACGGCTTCGATCATGGCCAGATTCTAGCTGATTTGCTGTCGCCAAGACAGCTTTAATCCCGCTGAATCGCTTGATTTTCAAGCCGTTCGCACGGGCGGCGACGACCACGACGGACGGCGCCAGTCGATGCCTTCCCACAGCATCGCCAATTGCGCCGCCGTCAGACGCGCCGATCCATCGGCCGCCGATGGCCAGGGAAAACGACCGCGCTCCAGAACCTTGTAGAACAGGCAGAAGCCTTGGCCGTCCCAATAAAGGAGCTTGATCCGGTCGCCGCGCCGGCCGCGAAAGGCGAAGACCGCGCCACAGGTCGGCTTCTGGCGCAGGCTCGCCTGAGCCAGCGCCGCCAATCCGTCGATCCCCTTGCGCATGTCGACGGCGCCGCAGGCAAGATAAACGCGAACATTGGACCCTGGCCCGATCATGCGTCTTCGACCGAACGGATCAATGCCTTCAGTTCCGCCGCGTCGAGCCCGTTCTCCACGATGAGAACGCGGCCGTTGAGGCAACGGATTTCGATCCGGCTCGGACGAGCCGAGTGGGCTGGCTTCCGACTACCCGTGGCAACCGTGTGTTTTTCTGGTTCCGGGGAAGCGACAAGGTGGACCGGCACAAGCGCCGGCGTAGGACCGGCCGCCCCATTGCGCCGGAAATGCCGCCGCCAGCCATAGACCTGCTGCGGCGAGACCTCATGTCGCCGCGCAACCGCGGCAACGCCGAGGCCAGAGGAAACAATCTCATCCAAAATCGCCAGCTTTTGTGCGTCGGACCAAAATCGCCGCCGCTCCCGTCCCGAAAAAATCTCAACCCGCGCCATCGGCCGCTCGTCACGTCGCTATTCACGAAATTAGCGACGTAACTTCAGCCAACCGCCTGGAAATCGAAAGCCTGCGTCACCGGACGCTTACGGCGTATGGTGATTTCAGGCAAGTTTGCCTCCTATGGCTCGAATCGACCGAATTCCGCGCGAGCGCCATCGCTTGCGCGTTTCAGGTCGAGGTCGGAGAGGAGGTGTCAGGGCATGGCTTTCTCATAACGAATTGGTCGCCTCGCGGCCACGTCCGCGCCGGGACAAAGAGAAACGTACGTCAACGATACGTCATTTTCGGACGTGTTCGCTCAGATTTATGTCGCAAATAATCGCGATTAGACCGGCAACGCGACCCGCAAGACTCAAATCTTCGTTGTTGCAAAATTTACGAGTTCATCTTGTCGTTTGCGGATTGCATGTACATCCCAAATCAACTCGCCCCTCTGGTCCTTATTCGCAAATTTGAGAACGATCTCGACTTGAGAGCGTAACCCAGATGATCTGTACCGCTCGATCCGCTCTGCAAAAGGATTGTCGCTTTTGGCTGCACCCATTGAGATGGTATCGAGCACGAGATTGCCGAGTCGATGCAAGCAGACCTCGAAAAATGGGCGCGGGATAGGTTCTCCGTCTTCCCATTTTACGAGCTGCAATAGTGCTGGATTTCGCTCAGACTTAGCCTCGATGTGATCTTTAGCGTATCGCACAGCGTC
>JAJYCZ010000087.1 GCA_021777915.1 Pseudomonadota bacterium
TCCGCGCCTACCGCAATGCGGCGCGGACCTTGCGCGGCGCGCCGGAAGAGGCCGCCCACATGATCGCGCGTGGCGGCGACCCGGACGACCTCCCCGGAATCGGCAAGGATCTGGCGGCGCAGATCGCGGAAATGGTTGCAAGCGGGCGTTTGTCCCGGCTCGATCGGCTGCGTCCCGAGGTTCCGGCGCTCGCCCTCGCGCTGAGCCACGTCCCCGGCATCGGCCCGCGCCGGGCGATGGATTTATGCGAAGGCCTGAAACCCCGGCCGCAGTCGCTCGACGACGTTGTCGCGGCGTGCCGCGCCGGAAAGGTGCGCCTGTTGCCGGGTTTCGGGCGTTTGAGCGAGCAGAAGCTCGCGGAAAAACTGCGGGCCGAGCGCCAGCGCGAAAAACGCTTCACATGGGCGAGCGTTCGGCCCCACGCCGAGGCGCTCGTCAAGCGCCTGCGCGCCGGACCGTCGGTGGAGATGGCCGAAATCGCCGGCAGCTATCGCAGGCGGAAGGAAACGGTCGGCGATCTCGATCTCGTCGCCGCCTCGGAAACGCCGGCGCGCGTCACAAAAAGCCTTGTCGCGGCGCCGGATGTCGATCGTGTGCTCGCCGAAGGTCCGACCAAGGCCAGCGTGGTGCTGAAAAGCGGCGTTCAGGTCGATCTGCGCGCCGTGCCGCCGGAAAGCTTCGGCGCGGCCTTGCTTTATTTCACCGGCTCCAAGGCGCACAACATCGCTTTGCGGCGCATGGCGCAGCAGCGCGGGCTGAAGATCAACGAATATGGCGTGTTCCGCGGCGAGCAGCGTGTGGCGGGCGCGGACGAGGCCTCGATCTACCGCCTGTTCGGCCTCGATTTCATACCGCCCGAACTGCGCGAGGACAGTGGCGAGATCGACGCCGCCGCGCGCGGCGCCCTGCCGCGCCTCGTGGAGCTCAAGGATATAAGGGGCGACCTCCATCTCCACACCAGCGCCAGCGACGGCGCGAATTCCTTGGTTGAAATGGCGCAGGCCGCGCGGGCGCGCGGGCTCGACTATATCGCCGTCACCGACCATTCCCGGCGGATGCGGATCGCGCATGGACTGGACCGGGAAAGGCTTTGCGCCCAGATCGAGGCGATCGACCGGTTCAACGACGAAAATCCGGGCTTCGCCGTTCTCAAGGGCGCCGAGGTCGACATTCTGTCCGACGGGCGGCTCGATCTGGAAGACGACCTGCTTCGCCGGCTCGATCTCGTCGTCGTGGCCGTCCATTCCGATTTCATTCTGCCGCGCGAAAAACAGACGGAGCGCGTCCTGCGGGCGCTCGACAACCGTTTCGTCTTCATCCTCGCCCATCCCACCGCCCGGCTGCTGCTCCAGCGCGACGCGCTCGACATCGACATGGCGCGGGTGCTGCGCGCTGCCCGCGCCCGCGGCTGCTGCCTGGAAATCAACGGCCAGCCCGACCGGCTCGATCTCGACGACGCGCATTGCCGCATGGCGAAAAGCGAAGGCGTGTGGCTGAGCGTCAATTCCGACGCGCATGGAATCAAGGATTTCGCCAATCTGGACTTCGCAATCGCGCAGGCGCGCCGTGGTTGGCTGGAAGCAAATGATATAATCAATACATTGCCTGTCGCCGAGCTGAAAAATTTGATTGCGGCCTCGCGCTGAAAAGCAAGGAAAGAAAAATGACCACTCTGGCCACCGTCGATCCGCCTCTGCGCCGGCTGTTCGCGCGCCTCGATTTCGCGCCCCGTCCCTTGCAGCAAAGCCTGTCCGACCTGCTGGCGATCTGGGAGGACCTGCGCGGCGCCTCGGTCGCTCCTGCAATGAGGCGGGCGGAAGAGGCGGCGCCCGCCAACGCCTTCGTGTTCGAGCGCGACGAGGCAGGGCGCGATTTTGTTCTGCGGCGCCTTTCCCTCGGCCTTGAGCATTTGACGGGCCTGTCGGAGGCGGGCGCTCCGTTGAGCGCCTCGCCCGATCTTCGCCACGCCGCGAGGCTGCGGCGATTGTTCGAAACCGTGGTGGCGACGGGCGAGCCGGTTCTGGCCGAATTTTCCGCCGAAGGCCCGGGGGACGAGGAATTGGTCGTCGACCTTCTGGCGGCGCCGCTCGCGGAGCCCGGCGGCCGGATCGCCGGCGTGCTGGGCGGATGCGAGTTGCGCCGCTCGCTGGGCGGCGAGGCGCGGCCGGCGCGCCCCGCGAGGCGCGCGGACGAGCCCGCGATCTTCGCTTTGGGCCGGATGGCCGAACTGGCGGAAAAAGTCGCGCATCGGCTCGGAACGGTCGTTTCGGCGCGTGAGGAGCGCCGCTTCGAGGACGGCGAGCACAAGATCAGGCCGCTGGCCGGCGTCCGCAACCGCGACGTCCATGTCTTCGCCGATCTCGCCTCCTCCGGCGAGGAGAGCGTCAACGACAAGCTGTGCAAGCTGCTGTTCTTCATCGGGGCGCTGAAGCAATCGGCGGCCGCCCGGGTCACGGTCGTCGCGCCCTATCTCTGTTATGGCCGCAAGGAGCGCCAGACCAAACCGCGCGATCCGGTAACCACGCGCTATCTGGCGCAGATGTTCGAGGCGGTCGGGTGCGATTGTTTCGTCACCGTCGCCGCCCACGATCTGGCGGCGTTCCAGAACGCTTTTCGGCGCGCGACCGAACATCTCGACCTTCATGCGCTGTTCGCCCGCGCGCTCGCGCCGCATCTCGAAGGCAAGGCGGTCGCGGTCGTCTCGCCCGATCCCGGCGGCGAAAAACGCGCCGAGCTTTTTCGCGAAACGCTCGAACGCGTCCTCGGCGCGCCGGTCGCCAAGGCGCTGGTGGACAAGAAGCGCAGCATGGGCCAGGTGACCGGCGAAGCCTTCGCCGGCGAGGTCGCCGGACGAACCGCGATCATCGTCGACGACATGATCAGCACCGGCGGAACGATGTCGCGGGCGGCGCGCGCCTGCCGCGGCCATGGCGCGACCGAGGTGATCGCTCTCGCCGCGCATGGACTGTTCAGCGGCGCCGCCCAGGATTTTCTCGACGATCCGTCGATCGACGCAATCTGGATCGCCGACAGTCTTCCGCTCCCGGCCCTGGCCAGGGAGGCGGCGGCGAAAGGGCGGCTGCGCATTGTCGAAACCGCGGAACTGCTGGCCGGCGTCGTCCATGCGCTTCATGCGGGCGGATCGGTCAACGAACTGCTCGAACACGCCGTCAGCCCGTTTCCGGGCAAGGCCGTCTGAGGCGGCCTTTCACGACGGCTGCGCGCTCGCCGCCTCGAACCGGTCGAGGCCGCGCTCGGCAAGGGCGATGTAACGCCTGGCCAGAGGCTCCCATTTCTCCGGCTGCCGCGGCGCGGGGTCGAGCAGATGCGCGAGCGACAGGCGCATGCGCAGCAGGCCCTTGCGGGCGAAATGGAGATGGAACAGGCGCGGCGGCGGGGCTTCGCCCATTTCGCGCATGATCCGGGCGAACAGGTCCGGTCCCAGCGCCGGCGCGCCGAGCAACTCGCATTCCAAGGCGAGAAAAGCGATTTCCTCGACGGGATCGGTCAGGCGCAGATCGGCGCTGAATTCGAGGCAATCGAAAATATCGACGCCGTCGGTGAAGCAGATGTGTTCGGGGCGCAGATCGCCGTGCCCATCGACCAGCCGGCGCTGTTCCGCCCGCGACTCCAGCAGCGATCGGGCGCCGGCCAGCGCGGCGTCCATCCGGTCGAGAACGACGGGAACCCGCCCGTGGTCCACGGCGAAACGCCGGCGCGTCAGGATCGACCGGTTCTCGGCCTGCTCATTGCGCAATCGCTCAAAATAGGCGGATCCCGAAATTTCGCCGCGCGTCGCGCCGCGAAAAAAGGCCGCGAGGCGGGAGGCGAGACGCTCGGTCTTTTTTTCTTCGAGCGGGCCGGACGCGAGCAGCCGGTCGAGCATCAGCGCCTCGGGCAGGCGCCGCATGACGACCAGCCATTCGACCGCTTCTCCCTCGCCGCCGAGCCTCAGGACGTCTGACGGCGTGAGCGTCAGCGGCGTCACGCCCAGATAAACGTCGGGGGCCAGACGCCGGTTGAGCGTCGCCTCGGCGAGGCAATTCGCCTTCCGGGCGGCCAGCGTCGTGAAGTCCATGAAGGGACGTTTGACCGCCTTCTTGAGCTTGTAAACTCGGTCGCCGGCGAGAAAGACCAAGGACATATGGGTTTCGACGACTTCGACTTTTTCCGCGGCCAGGCCGTGAACCGAAGGGTCGCTCAGGAACCGGACCTTGTCCGCGAGGCTGACCGGCCCGTCGCGGCGGCTCGCGGCGCTTGCTTCTGATGGTTTCACGGTCAAGGCGCGAACTCCGGCGTCGAAACGCTCCATTGTCTTCCGCCCGCCGCCACAGGGCAAGCGCGCCAGTTCACCCGCCCGGCGGCCCCGGTGTCCCGGCGAGGATCATGGCGAGAGCGGGAAATCCTTGCGCGCCCGCGCATGCCGGCCCGATAAAGGATGCGCGTCACGCCCGCGCTCATGACCCCGAAAACCATGCCCCGCCATTTCGATCCCCAACTCGTCAACGACCGCTTCGGCGACGCCGGGCTTTATGTCGATCTTGTCTTCCAGCGCCGGGCGGTGCTTTTCGATCTCGGCGATCATGCGAATGTCTCGCCGCGCAAGCTTTTGCGGGTCAATGACGTTTTCGTCACCCATCGCCACATGGATCATTTCGCCGGCTTCGATTCCCTGCTCCGCCTTCTGATCGGCAGGGAGAAAGTGCTGCGCATCTTCGGCCCGCCGGGCATGATCGAGGCGGTCGAGCACAAGCTGAAGGCCTATACATGGAATCTCGTCGAGGGCTATGACGGCAATCTGATCCTGCGCGTCATCGATGTCGACGAGACGGGCCATATGTCCGCGGCCGAGTTTCAGGGCCGGTCGCGCTTCGTGCGGGCCGACTGCGAAGGTCCTCAATATGACGGCGGCGTTGTGATCCGTGACTCGGACTTTCTCGTCCGCGCCGCCATGCTGGACCATGGAATGCCCGTTCTCGGCTTCGCCCTGGAGGAACGGCTGGAGCTCAACATCCTGCGCAACAAGGTCGAAAGCCTGGGCCTTGCGGTGGGGCCATGGCTGCGCGGCCTCAAGGACGCGGTCCTCGGCGAGGCCGCCGACGACGCGCTCATCCCGGTCGCCTGGCTCGGCGACGGCGGCGGGCGACCAGCGACGCTTCCGCTCGGCCTGCTGAAGTGCGAGGTTCTGAAAGCCGGACCCGGACGCAAGATCGCCTATGTCGTGGATTGCGCCTTCACGCCGGAAAACGAGGAAAAGATCGTGGTCCTGGCCCGCGGCGCCGATATTCTTTTCATCGAAGCGACTTTCCTGGACGCTGATTTCGCCGTCGCCGCGGCCCGCCGCCATCTCACCGCGCGCCAGGCCGGCTGGCTTGGCCGCAAGTCCGGCGCCAGGCGCCTCGTCACCCTGCATCATTCGCCCCGTTACAAGGGGCAAGGCGACCTGCTGACCGAGGAGGCGCAACGAGCCTTTCTCAACGGGTGACCCCCCGGTCGAAGCCGCATGATCGTTCATCTTCGGCCACGGATCGGCGGCCTGCCGATCCTGGGGCGGCGCCTTGCCTGCCGGGATTGGCCGCGGGGGGAAAGCGCGCCAGCGCCGCGACGACTTCCTCGTCGGAGGTCTGGCTGAAATCCGAATAATAGACGCCGATCGCGCCGAGATATTGGTAATCTTCCAGACAGACGACCTCGTCCACCTCGCTGTTCAGCGCCCTCAGCGTGTCGGAGGCGGCGACCGGCGTCGCCAGAATGAGTTTTTTCGGCCCGCGCATCCGGGTCGCGCGCAGAGCCGCCTTCATGGTCGCGCCCGCGGCGATCCCGTCATCGACGACAATGACGACCCGGCCCTTCACCTCGGCGCGTGGGCGCTCGCCCAGATAGCGGCGGCGGCGACGGGCGATTTCCGCGAGCTCCGATTCGCAAATCCGGTTGAAATCGGCCTCGCGGACCATTCCTTCGACAATGACGTCCTCATTGCGAACGACGATCGGAGGCGCGCCGCACGACCCCTCCGCCCTCGGCGCATCCCTTGGCGCATCCAGTCGACAATGCTAGCGCAGGCGGGATCGTCTCGCCAGCGGCGCCGAATATCAATCCGTCTTGAAAGGCGGCAGGTTTTTGCGGATGCTCCCTCGCGCGCGCCGCCGCCCTGGTTTATGGATCGCCCGGGGTCTTGCCGGCCCGACGCGCCGACCGATTGTCCGAACGCCTTCCAAGGAGCGGAACATGTCCGAACACAAGGCCCATCATCAGGTGGAGGTGGGCTCCGAGCGCGGTTTCGGCCTCGTCTTCGCCGCCTTTTTCGCGCTTGTCGGCCTGGCGCCCGTCCTGCGCGGCCATGGCGCGATCCGCTGGTGGGCCCTTCCGCTCGCCGCCGGCTTTTTCGTCATCGCGCTCGTCGCGCCCCGCTGGCTCGGGCCGCTGAACCGCGTCTGGTTCCGATTCGGCCAGTTGTTGAACAGGATCGTGTCGCCACTGATCATGGGGTTCTTTTTTTTCGTCGTCGTGACGCCCTTCGCTCTCGTCCTTCGGGCGACTGGCCATGACGTGCTCAAGATCGGCCCTGGAGCGAAGCGCCGGGCGAGCTACTGGACCGAACGGAGCCACGACCCCGAACACCCCTCCAGCATGCGCAATCAGTTCTAGCAGGACATCGCTGCTCCGCTCACGGCGAAACGGTCCGCAACGCCGGCCCGGCTGCGATCCACGGTCAATTCGCGAAAGTTCAGGTTTATGGTCTCCATCCTCGGCATATCGGCCTTTTATCATGACGCCAGCGCCAGCCTCCTGCGCGACGGCGAGATCGTCGCAGCCGCGCAGGAGGAGCGTTTTACGCGCAGGAAGCATGACGCCGCCTTTCCGCGCCATGCCGTCGAATATTGCCTGCGGGAGGCGGGTCTCGGGCTCGGCGCGGTCGATCACATCGTCTTCTACGAAAAGCCGTTTTTGAAATTCGAACGGCTGCTCGAAACCTATCTCGCCTTCGCGCCCAAGGGCATCGCCTCTTTCGCCAGCGCGATTCCGGTGTGGTTGCGCGAAAAACTGTTCCAGAAGGACATGCTGATCCGCGAGTTCCGCAAAATCGACCCGGCCTTCCGCGACGACGGCCGGCTCAAATTCTCCGAACATCACCTGTCGCATGCGGCTTCGGCCTTCTTTCCCTCGCCATTCGAGGAGGCGGTCGTCCTGACCCTGGACGGCGTCGGCGAATGGGCGACGACGACGGTGGGAATCGGCCGCGGTCGCGAACTCACGATCGAAAAGGAAATCCTCTTTCCCCATTCTCTTGGCCTGCTGTATTCGGCTTTTACCTATTTTACCGGCTTCAAGGTCAATTCCGGGGAATACAAGGTGATGGGCCTCGCCCCCTATGGCGAGCCCAAATACAAGCAGCTCATTCTCGACAATATCGTCAGCGTCAGGGACGACGGCAGTTTCTGGCTCGACCAGTCTTTCTTCAATTATTGCACCGGCCTCACCATGACCAACGACAAATTCGCCGACTTGTTCAAGGCGAAGGTCAGGCAGGCCGACAAGGAGCCATTGACCCAGTTCCACATGGACATGGCGCGATCGGTGCAGGACGTGACCGAAGAGATCGTGTTGAAGATCACCCGCAGCCTGCGCCGGGACTATGACATTCCCAACCTGTGCCTGGCGGGCGGCGTCGCGCTCAATTGCGTCGCCAACGGCAAGATCCTGCGCGACGGGGCGTTCAAGCGGTTATGGGCGCAGCCGGCGGCCGGCGACGCCGGCGGCTCGCTGGGCGCGGCGCTGGCCTTGTGGCATGGCGAGCTCAAACAGCCGCGCCGCGTGACGCCCGGCAAGGATTCCATGCGCGGCTCCTATCTTGGGCCGGAGTTCGCGCAGGACGACATCGAACGGCGACTGGCCGGCGCGGGCGCGAAATTCCGTGTGCTCGATGAAGGCGAGGCCATCGATTTCGCGGCCAGGGCGCTTGCAGACAAAAAGGCGGTCGCCTGGTTTTCCGGACGGATGGAATTCGGCCCGCGCGCTTTGGGCGGCCGGTCGATCCTCGGCGACCCCCGCTCGCCCAGCATGCAGAAGACGCTCAATCTGAAGGTGAAGCACCGCGAGAGTTTCCGGCCTTTCGCGCCCTCGGTGCTGCGCGAGCGGGTCGGCGAATGGTTCGAACTCGACGACGACAGCCCCTATATGCTGCTGGTCGCGGACGTGGTCGAACGCCGCAGGCGAAAAATGACGGCGCGCGAGCAGGCCCTGTTCGGCATCGACAAGCTCAACGTCATTCGCTCGGAAATCCCCGCCGTCACCCATGTCGATTATTCGGCGCGCATCCAGACCGTCAGCGCCGACACGAATCCGCGCTATCACGCGCTGATTTCCCGCTTCTTCGAGCTGACCGGCTGTCCGCTGGTGGTCAACACCAGTTTCAACGTCAGGGGCGAGCCCATCGTCTGCACGCCGGAAGACGCCTTCCGCTGCTTCATGGGGACCGATATCGACGTGCTGGTCGTCGGCCGCTGCGTGCTGGAGAAGCAGGATCAGGACACGGCGCTGCGGGAAGACTACAAGAACAAATATGAGCTCGACTGACTGTCCCGGCCTTCAGGGACGCAGGGCGGGCTGAGCGGCGAGGCGTTCGGCGAGAGAGTCGCCGAAGACCACATGGCCCTCGGCGTTCCAGTGGCCGTCCTTGCGCCAGAAATCTTGCGCCGTGAATTTTCCGCGCGGGTCGAGCGTTTCGATGCCGCGCGCGCGCAGCCGCGCCAGCAACTGGTCGCCGTTCTCGTTCGACCGCGCATTGGCGGGCAGGAGTTGCGGCATGACTTCCCATTTGGTGGGAACGAGGGCGACGAGGAAACGTCCGGGGCCCAGACGCCGCGTCACCTCGGCGTTCATTTCCGCGAGCAGATCGGCTTCGATGTCCAGGGCTTTCCGCTTTCTCTCCCGCGCTTCGGGCGTGAGCTTGTCATCCGGCAGGTAGAGCTCGAAATCGGCGACCTGAAGATCGGTCTTGAAGCGCGGGGCGTTCAAGGCGGGATTGGGGCCGGCCATCGCCTCGCGCGCCATGTTGACCAGGGCGAGCAGGCGAATCCCTGAATCCGCGCCGATGAGCTTGACGCCGATCGCCCGGACATTGACCAGCGGATAGCCGGTGATTTCGACCTTTCCATCCGGCCCCCGCCGGGCGAAGGGCCGATTGTAGCCTTGGCCGAAGGGGCTGATCGAATCGGTCACGTCATTGGAAAGGCACAGGGCCACGACGACATAGTCGGGCTTCGCGTCGAGCACGCCGTCGAGCTGCGCCAGCTCCTGGGTCGTGCCATAGCCGGAAACGCCATAGTTGAGGACATCGAACCGCGGCAGTTTCCGCTGGAGGACTTCGGTGAAGCGCTCGCCATAGCGCGCGCCGACGCCCCAGACGAAACTGTCGCCGAGTACGGCGATCCGCTTCCGGCCTTCGACGCGGGGCGGCGGCTCCCGGTCGCGCATGCCGACCGAATTGATGTCGACGGGAATGCTGTATTCCGCGCGCGTCAGGTGGCCGTGCGAATTCGGATTGTTGCTCCAGCCGAGCTTCGGGTCGAAGCGATAGAAGACGAATTGATTGCCCAGGGCGAGGACATTGTCGCCGAACAGGCGCAAAGCGAGTTCGATTCCGCCCAAGGCTATGGCCCAGGCGATGACCAGAAGGATGGCGTTCTTGATCCAGCTTCTCAAAGCGGCGAGCCTCCAACTCGCTTCAACCTCGGCCGGCGCCGCGCCGCACGAAGGTTTCAGGCCCGTACCGTGACCGAACCGCGCCGGCGGAAGCGCTCGGGCGACCCCGGAATCGCTCTTCCACGCGGGTGTCGGTCAGGAAAAACCGGAAGAGGTTCGCCTAGAACAGCGTGTAGATGAAAGGCGCGATCGCCGAACCCTGCGCGGCGATGAGCAGGCCTCCGAAGACGGCAAGCATGAATATGATAGGAAAAAGCCAGAATCTTTTTCTCTGCAAGAGAAACTGGGTCATTTCCTGGGCGATTGCGATCATGTTTATCCCAACCTTAACCGCGTCCATTCATATCTGGAAGGACGCCTGAATGGCAAGCGTTATACCCAGATTGAGGTTCGAGGCAAGACCGCCGCGTCGAAGCCACGAGTCCCGCGTCTGGCCGCCGCGCCTGCCGCTCCTTCGATCCTGGGCGCCCGAAAGCCTTTCGTGGAGCGATTCAGTGGCGAATCCCGGCGCAGAGGCGATCTTCACCGGCGCGGCGCTCCCGCGTCTCGATCGGGACCGCCGTGGTCGTCTCCGGGCGACGTGGAGGTCGGCGTCGCCGACCCCGAACCGCGCCGGATCACGATGCGCCGGATGGAAAACCTCGCCAAAATGCGGCCGACCAAAACATTGACCTCGCCGCCCGAACCGTTAGGGTCAAACCGCTCGGAGGCCATGCCGACAAATTCCGACCCAGTCTACGCCAGCGCCTTGAGAACAGCGATCCGAGACACCCGATGAAAATTGCCTACGAGCGAACGACAAAGGCCAACGCATCCGCGTCGGCCGCCGGTAAACGGCGGCGGGCGCATCTGAATTTCGTCCGCGGCGTCGAGGCGCAGATGCTCGCTTCAAACGATCTGGATCTCACATTTAATCTGGGTGAATTCCTGGCTCGGGTTCTCGTCGAGAACACATGCGGCATCTACCGCTGCGACGCCATCGAGCAGGCGATCGTCAAATTCATGGGCGTCCCCGGGGCGCTTCCTCCCCACGAGGGTTCCCGCTCGTTGCACGTCTTTACGGAAACATACAGTTTCGGCGGGCATACGCGCCTGGTGCGGCTGCTGCTCGAGGCATCGGACGGGGACGACCAGATATTCGTCGGTGGACGGACTTCCGCTGCCGAAGCCGCGAAACACTTGGGCGTCGACCCGGCGAGAATCGTCAAGATCGTAGCGGATGACGCGAAGGCGCAGATTGTCGCAGCCGCGCGGACGATCGCCCGGTTCGACCGCGTTTACCTGAGCATCCACCCCGCCGACGTCAAAACCGCCTCCGCGGTTCTGCTTGCGAAGACCATGCGGCCCGAGATCAAGGTCGGCTTCATCAATCACGCCGACCACATCTTTTCGACCGGCCTCGCCGCAGCCGACTACGTCTTTGAAATCAGCTCGTACGGATGGCATTTGCGCGTCGCCAGAGGCATTGCCGATCGCGCGTCCTTCGTCGGGATACCCATCAGGCGGAACGCGGCTCGCCCGGCGGCGGCGGCGCCGAAACCATACGCGCTCAGTGCTGGCGGGGGATATAAATACAGGCCGCAGCCCGGCGCTTCTCTTCCCGATGTCATGAACCTGTTGCTCGCGGAACTCCCCGAACTGACCGTTGAGCTCATTGGGCCGCGAGCGAAAGACCGCTGGTGGCGCGCTTTGAAGAACAAATACGGCGATCGGATCCTGTTTTTCGACCCGATGCCCTATGAGCGATATCTCGCGCGGCTGACGTCCTGCGCATTTTACATCGACAGCTTTCCCACCGCCGGCGGGACCGCCTTTCCCGAGGCCTTGATCTCCGGGATCAACGTGATCGGCATGAAAGGCGGCACTTGGGGCTATAGCTGCGCCGACGCTCTTCGGGTCGATGGCCTCTCGGCGTTCCTGACGACCGCCAAAAGTCTATGGCGGAACGAGCCCGTCGCTCTCGCCGCTCAAGAACGGGTGCGCGAACTTGCAATCGACTTCCATTCCCCGCGCGGCGTCGCCGCGCGGATCAAGGAAACGATGGAAACCGGCGCGCTGCATGAGTTGCCGCAAATCCTCGACAAGATGGGGCGCCCTCCTCTGTTATGGGAAGTCAACTGGAACACGCGAGCCAGATTGCGCCTGAGCTTTCCAGCCATGAGATCCCTTCTGTCCTTGCAGGCGTGGCGAATCGTCACCGCCGTCCATGCAAAATGTTTTGGCTATCTCAACGTAAGGACACTGCGCCTTCTGGCGTCGTCGCCTGACAGGCGAACTCGGCCCGAATGCTGAACCGCCGATGACATGACTCTCTCGATCGCCCCGACGCGTCCGACGCCGCGTCGGCCCAGTTCGGAGGCGCGGGGCGCGACAACATCCGATTCGCCGTTGAGAAAGCCGAGTTGAAAGAAGAATTGCGTTTCATGACTGACAATCTTCGTCTCATTCCCTATGCGCCCGCTTACGCCGGCCGCTGGAACGCGCTCGTCCACGCGAGCAAGAACGGCACCTTCCTGTTCGATCGCCAATACATGGACTATCATTCCGATCGATTCGAGGACGCCTCGCTTGTCGCCCTGGACGGCTCTGGCGACGACAACATCATCGCCGTGCTTCCGGCCAATCTCGGCAGGGAGCGGGACGGCGACTGGCTCTTCAGCCACGGCGGGCTTTCCTATGGAGGCTGGGTCACCGACGCGCGCATGACGACGCCCGTCATGCTGCGGCTGTTCGATCTGCTGAAAGCCTGGGCGCAAAGTCGAGGCGTCGTCAATATCCGCTACAAGGCCGTGCCGCGGATATACCATCGCCTTCCCTCCGACGAAGACCTGTACGCGCTCTTTGTCCACGACGCGGTCTTGACGCGTGTGGACCTCGGCTCGGTCATCGACCTGACGCGCCCGTTGGCCTGGAGCAAGGGCAAGAGGCAAAGCCTCGCCAAAGCGCAAAGAACAGGCGTCCAGGTGCGCCAGGCGAGCGAATTCGGCCCGTTCATCAACCTGCTGACAGAGGCGCTCGCGCGGCATGGCGCCCGCCCGGTGCATACGGTCGCCGAACTGGAATTGCTGGCGGCGCGATTTCCGGGCAACATTGCCCTGCACCAGGCCTATCTTCCTTCACAAGAAGGGGAACAGCTGCTGGCGGCCGTGCTGGTGTTCGATTGTGGCCCCACGGTGCATACTCAATATATGGCCAGCAGCGCTCGCGGACGTGAAGTTGGCGCCCTGGACGCCATTATTCACCATCTCCAGACGGACGTTTACGCGACGCGAAAAGCTTTGAGTTTCGGAATTTCGACCGAGTCGGAAGGGCGCGTTCTCAATCGCGGCCTCATCAGCCAGAAAGAGATGTTTGGCGGACGCGCCATGGCGCATATGTTTTACGATCTCCGAATTGCGCCGGCGACCGCTTAAAG
This sequence comes from Pseudomonadota bacterium, assembly GCA_021777915.1. GTDB lineage: Bacteria > Pseudomonadota > Alphaproteobacteria > Rhizobiales > Beijerinckiaceae > Rhodoblastus. The sequence goes on from JAJYCZ010000087.1 coordinate 13,121, forward strand.
CGATTTCCTGGTCGAGGTCGGAAGGGATGCGGATCTGAAACAGATAGGAAGAGCCGCGGCGGCTCAGGCAGCGGAAGCGAGGCTGGCGCATGGGCGCAACCCAGGATTCATTTGGATTGCGTGTCGGCCGTCAGCCCTGATTTTCGGGGAATTCAATAATTGGCGGAGGGAGCGTCCGCCAAACTGCCGTTTCTGACTGTTTTTGCCTGTCCGCTGAATCCCTTGAAAATCAGGCTTTAGAGCGCAAGCATGTCTTTCGCCGTCCGCATTTGTGCGCTATAATCCGTGTCGTATTGTAATACCAATTGTAATACCGCATCCGTTTGGCGGAAGCGTTTGGGGGCGGCGCGATGGCGGGCAGATTGACGGCGCGAATGGTCAAAACGGCGAAGCCGGGCCAGCATGGCGATGGCGATGGCCTTTATCTGATCGTCTCACCAACGGGCGCCCGCAAATGGATTTTCCGATTCACCTTCGCCGGCAAGGTGCGGAACATGGGTTTGGGCGCGGCGGACGTTATCGGCCTTGCCGAGGCGCGCGATAAGGCGAGCGAAGTCCGCAAACTTGTCGCCAGCGGCAAGAACCCTATCGAGGAACGGCGCGAGGCCGAACGCATCGCCAAGGGCAAGCCGACTTTCGGGGCGATGGCGGACGCCTTCCTTGAGGCGAAGGAATCGGAATGGCGCAACGACAAGCATCGGGCGCAATGGAAGATGACGCTTGAGGTTTACGCCAAGCCCTTGCGCGTCTTGCCCGTGGACGAAATCGACACGGAAGCGGTCTTGGCCGTGCTGCAACCGATCTGGCTTGAAAAGCCGGAAACCGCGTCACGGTTGCGCGGGCGGATCGAAGCCGTCTTGGACGCGGCGCGGGCGAAAGGTCACATTCCGCGTAACGAGGCGAACCCGGCGCGCTGGCGCGGCCATCTCGACAAGCTCTTGGCCAAGCCGACAAAGCTTTCGCGCGGCCATCATGCGGCGATGGCCTATAACAAGGTTCGGGCCTTCCTTGCCGAATTGCGCGGGCGCGAGGCAATGGCGGCGCTGGCGCTGGAATTTTGCATCCTGACGGCGGCACGATCTGGCGAGGTCCGGGGCGCGCAATGGTCCGAGTTTGATCTTGAAAAGAAAATCTGGACCATCCCGGCGGATCGCATGAAGGCAGGGCGCCCGCATCGCGCGCCGCTGTCGGATCGCGCGGCGGAAATCGTCAAGGCGTTGGCGAAAGCCAAGACGGGCGATTTTGTCTTTGTGGGCGTTCGCAGCAACAAGCCCCTTTCCGTCATGGCGATGGACATGCTTTTGCGCCGGATGGATGTTGAAGTGACGGTCCACGGCTTCAGGTCCGCGTTCCGCGATTGGGCGGGCAATGAAACCCAATTCGCGCGCGAGGTCGCGGAAGCGGCGCTTGCTCACGTCATAGGCGACAAGGCCGAACAGGCTTACCGGCGATCCGATGCGCTGGACAAGCGGCGCGGGCTTATGGACGCTTGGGCGCATTATTGCGAGCCGAAGGCGGGCGGCAATGTCGTGAAAATGGCGCGACCGCAAAAGCAGAAATGACCGGCGGCAATCGACGCGGAAAGACAACGCCGGACCATTCTGGACAATGTGCGATATGTAGCGCATATTATCCGACATGATACAGGGATTTGCCAACGCCGAAACGGAGCGGTTTTTTCGGGACGGCGTTTGCCCTGCGGCTTGGCGCGCGTTCGAGAAAATCGCGGCGCGCAAGCTGGATATGCTGGACGCGGCCACGTCGCTGGACGTTCTGCGTTCACCGCCCGGCAACCGCCTTGAAGCCTTGAGGGCGGACAGAGCCGGGCAATTCAGCATTCGCGTCAATGATCGCTGGCGCTTGTGCTTCGTCTGGACGGAACGCGGGCCGGACCGCGCCGAAATCGTCGATTACCATTGAAGGAGGCCCCATGCCCCGCATTCGCACTCATCCCGGCGAAGTCCTTGCCGAAGAATACATGAAGCCGCTGAGCCTGTCCGCGCGGGCCTTGGGCGAGGCGCTTGGCGTTCCCGGCAACCGGATCAGCGACATTGTGCGCCAGCGCCGCGACGTGTCGGCGGATACGGCGATCCGCCTGGGCCGCTATTTCGGCGTCGATGCGCGTTTTTGGCTCAACCTTCAGGCCGCTTA
>JAJYCZ010000261.1 GCA_021777915.1 Pseudomonadota bacterium
TCGGGCGCAAATTGCGCCAGACGGCCTCGCTGATGATCGGCCAGCCCGATTACGAGACCTATCTGGCGCATTGGCGGCAGGTCCACCCCGACACGCCGCCGATGACCCGCACCGAATTCTTCCGCAATCGCGAAGACCGCCGCTACGGCGGCGGCATCGAAAGCGGCGGCTTCCGCTGCTGCTGAATCTCCGGCCGGCGCTTCCCAAAGGCGCCGGCACATCGACGCCGCTGCGGGGCGCCGTCCACCCCATCACCGCAACTCCAGTTCGTCGCATGGATCGAGCGGATCAGCTTCTTGCAGCTCTGGATATAGCCGTCGGTCGCGCCAATCATCTTTCGTATTCGGTTGAGCTAAGGTCGCCGTTTTGCGGGTTCCACCCTTTCGGCGTTTGACGGAATGCCAAATGTTGTCTATATACGCAACATGAAACAAATTGGCGCCGAGCAAAATTGGGTCGCGTTTGGCGATCGGGTTCGCCAACTGCGCGAGGAGCGGTGGCGCGATGACCGTTCGTTCTCGCTACGCCAAGTTGCGACGAGGTGCGGGATTACGCCGGCCTACCTTTCGCGGGTCGAGCGGGGCGAAGTCGCACCTCCGGGCGAAGAGACGCTCCTCCGGCTTGCCGCTGACATCAAGGAGGACCCGGACGTCCTGATGGCGCTTGCAGGCAAGGTTTCCAAGGATTTGCGGGCTGCCATCCTGGCTCGGCCCAAACTGTTCGCGGAGTTGATCCGCGCCGTGAAGGAAATGCCCGACCATGCGGTGCTGCGCATCGTGCGGGAGGTTCGTGACGGTGAATGGTGACGAGGGAGGACGTAATGCCGACACTTGAATACGATCGCCTTGTTTTTCGCTTTCCCGAAATTGAACCGGAAGCGCAATTTGCGATCGATTTTCAGCGCACGTTGCGGGTACCCGATACGGAGCAGACTTATCCGCTCCCCGCGGGTCTGGGAAATTTTCCGGTCCGCCATGTCGAGGACCATATGCGGAATCTGCCGGCGAAAACGGCTGAGCGAGGCGGGGTGATCCTGCCCATGTGGCAGGCCGAAGCGATGTGGCTAAATTTTTCCAATTATGGTGGCTTAACAGGTCTCGACTTTCCGGTCGCAATCAAGGTGGCGGCGGGCAAGATCAATGCCGTTTCGGGTGACGCCTGGCGGACTGGTCTGCATCGCGATCCTCAGGATTACATGGTCTCGCCTCTGCAGCCCTGGCTGGATGGCTTTGCGATTGAGAAGGGGGTGATCCGCCAGTTTGTCGCGATGCCGCTTGGCGATGGCTGCAGCGTCGAGGAACAGGTGACAGGCGAAGCTGAATGGGGCGGAATGCAGATTGCCGTGACGCCAGTCAAGCGTGAGGTTTGGGACCGACTGCGGAAAGAACATGCAAATCGCGGAGTGCGGCGTCGATCTTTCCTTGAGGATTGCGGGGATCGTACCGGCATTTCCCTTTCGATGATGGGCATGGCTACCGGCGGCCGGATGAAGCAGGCAATTTATCCTGACCGATACGGGATCGCTGATTGGGATGAATCACAGACGCAGCGCGTATTTGTAAGTTTGGTCCATGGGAAAGACTGGACGAAGGTCACTGGCGAGCCAGCGACGCGTCATCCGCCGAGTCCCAAAAAATATGCGGAGGCTAAAATCCCATGGTTCGATTATTACGGAGCCGATACAAAGGACTGCGCCGCGTTGCTGGGTAGCGAAAAGCTCGAAGGCGTGAAATCGGTGGCCAACAAATTTAAGGAGACGACCGGCTCTGACCTCGCCTCGGCTGACGATGTCGTAATTGAAGAGCGCATCGTCCTGCACACGAAGCGCGAGGGTTTTCGCGAGGTGAAGTGAACCGCTCCGGACTTGCCGGAGGCAGTTTTGTTCAAATCAAGCCGCCATGGCTATCAAGTTGTTCCAGGCGGCAAGGACTCACATGTCAAACTGGCGAAGCTTAGCGCGCAGACGATCATCCTGCCGGGAAACCGGCCAATACTATCGCCGGGCGTCGTCAAGCACGCGATCGAAACAGCAATCGGCCAGGCGGTTCCCCTCTCGAGGCTACCAGAATTACTCGATGGCCGGTTGAACCGACAACCGCTATAGGCAAGGCTGGAATCCAAACCGATGCAATACGACAAGCTTCTAAGCAAGAAACAGCGAGCTAACGCAACACTTATTGCCGCCGAAAAACGAATATCCAAAACTGAAGCCTGCGGAATTCTTCTCGCGCGGCTCGCCCAAGAACAAAACCTATCAATCGACGATTTCATTAAGCTCTCTCTCAAACAAAGGAAGCTTACCCATTTGCACATACTCGATGAAAAAGAACGGCTGACGAGAGCCAGCATTTTTGCAAATTCTGTCGCAATGAAGATGAAAATGCGCGAACTTATTGGTCCTCGTATAGAAAGCGCGACTGCACGAACTTTGGACGCGAGTCCCATCGATACTGCGGCGCGAACTCAGTGTGGGCAGAAAAACAAGTCTCGAAAGTGAAAATAGCGCTCCCGAGTTACGGTGATGGCGTGGACGGCGCCCCGAAGCGGCATCGATGTGCCACAATGATCGTCGTCGAAGCAACCGTCAGATGGCGCGCCGTCCATCGGCAAGTCTATCCAGGATCTATCTTCTGTCACGCGCGTCGGCCTCGATCTGGCCAAGAACGTGTTTCAGGTCCATGTGGTTGACGCCCAAGGCGCGGCGATTGTCGCCAGGCCCGTCCGGCGCGGCCAGGTCTTGAAGTTTTTCGTCGCGCTGCCGCCCTACATCGTCGGCGTCGGCATTACGGTGACATGATACGATTCCCCTTATTCATTTCGCTATTTGGTACGATTCCATCGCAATGCGGCGAGACGTTTTCCGCCATTTTTCAGCGGTTTGATGGGTGGATTGCAGCACAGCGCGCGCATCGGACGGGCCGAAGGCCGGATCCGTTGGCTCGCATGACGGATAGGGGGCGATGGCCCACAAGCCAGATCCGCGTGCTCGCGCTCAGACCTGCCGGATCGGGCCGGGATATTGCGCCACCAGCGCGTCGCCGGTCAGAAGCGTGACGGACTCCGCAATGGCCTGGGCGACCAGCATACGGTCGAAGGGGTCCTTGTGCAAAGGCGGCAGAAGGTCGATGGCGACGGCATGGGCGCCC
>JAJYCZ010000001.1 GCA_021777915.1 Pseudomonadota bacterium
CCATGCGGCCGGAGACATTCGCGCCGACGGAGAATGGCGGATTCATCAGCACGACGCTGGGGACGACGGTCGGATCGAGGTGATCGTCGATCTGGGCGGCGTCGAAGCGCGTGACGCGAATGGCCGGAAAGAGGGAAGCGAGCAGCGCGGCGCGGGTTTCGGCCAGCTCGTTCAGCACGGGTGCGCCGCCAACGATCTCCGCCAGAATGGCGAGCAGGCCCGTGCCGGCCGACGGTTCCAGAACGTGTTCTCCCGGCATGATGGCGGCCGCGGTCAGCGCCGCGAGCCCGAGCGGGATCGGCGTCGAGAATTGCTGGTACGTATCGCTCTCGATGGATCGGCGCGTGTGGGTCGGGAGAAGGCCTACAATCCTCGTAAGCGCTGAAAGCCGCAGAGCCGGAGAGCCGGCCTTGCGGAACAACGCTTTTCCGTATTTGCGAAGGAAGAGGACGGTCGCGGCCTCGCAGGCGTCATAGGCGTTTTTCCAGTCCCACGCGCCCGTCGCATCGGAGACGCTGAAGGCCGCTTCCATGGCGGCGCGCAGCATCACGGCGTCGACGCGCTGGCCGCGCTCGAGATGTGGGAGAAGGCGCTCGGCCGCCATGAAAATGCCGGGGGCGGGATCGCAATCGCACACAGGCGAGCGATGCGCGGCCTCGCCGGCCGCGATCGGGGAAAGGTCGTTCATGAGGGAAACCTCGGGAGAGCGGAAACGGGCGAGCCGGTCGGCGCTCTCTCTCGGACCGCACCGGCTCAAACCCGTCCCGGCCTGTCTCTCCCTCTTGACGGACCGGCGAACGCCGACACGAAACAAGCGCCCCACCGCGAGCCGGGGCGCCTGGCTGGATTAACCGAAGCGGTGGCCCGCTTCCGTAAACGTGTAGTCGTTGATGGCGATCGCTTCATCGACGACCTCGTCAGAGGTCTGATAGTCGAACTCGTGTTCGAGCTGGCGATAGAGCCAGCGGGCGAGATCGCGGAGCGCCTCAGTCACGGCGTCGTCGGCGTCGGAGGTCATGTCCTGTCCCGCCGAACTATCGCGTTCGACCGATATGGCCATGGTGTATTCGTGGCAATAGCGGCCCCGATGAACGATAGTGGCGCAAAGTCGATAGAAATTGCGGCGCTGAATCGCCTGAAGCGCGTCGGCTATCCGGTGAAGCTCGCCATCCTTGGGCGCGTACTCACGGATCAGGCGCGGTGCCGCCTTGGCGTAGCTGTAGCGCCCCTCGAAGCAGGCGCCGTCGCCCTGGCTCCAAAACCCCGAGAACCAGATGCAGGGCTTTCGTCGTTCGCCGCCACCCATGAGGCGAACGGGGCGCGTATCGAGGCTGACGCCGAGGATCGCGCAGACGCGCTCGAAGTCGTCATAGACGAATTCGAACCAGTCATGATCGAAACTCCCGTCGCGATACCAGGCGCGGGCTTTGTCCTTCGCCGCGTCGGAAAGCTCGTCGAGGCGAAAGACCGTGGTCTCAACGATCTCAGGCATCGGGATCGCCTCCTTCGAGCGCGCGGCAAAGCCATTCGTTGGTGCTGATCCAGCTGATGCTCTTGCGCGCTCCGAGGTCGATCACATGCGCGCCGCCGCCGAAGGCGTCTAGGCGGGGCTTCGAGCACGTATTGGCGTATTCGAAGCCCCAAAGCCCCTTGAGGTCGAACTCCTCCGCGCACAACAGCACGAATTTGATGACGCATTCGGGGTCGCCCGAACCTTCGTCGTGAATCCAGAGATTGCTCGGGCTTTCCTGCGATGAGGACAGAAAGAAGCCGCGCGACAGCGGCAGATCGTCAATGGGGGTCGTCGCGGCGCCGTAGATATCGAGGGCGCGAACGACATTCTCGGGCGCGCCGACATCGAACAGGCACGAGAAATGGGTGAAATAATCCGCCATTGTCAGGCTCCTGAAATGAAAAGCCCGGCGCGGGGGCCGGGCTGGGTTTTGGTTTGGATGGAGGGATTCAGCCAAATTGCCAGGACGGCCACGCCTGGCCGTCGTTCGCCGCCTCGATCGCTTGCGGCAGATATTCGGCGTCGCCCTAGACGACGGTCGAATCAAGGAGGGGCGTCCCGTCGAGCACGGTCACGCTGACGACGAGGCCGTCCTCGACCTCGACATGGACCGGCACGAAATATTGAAAGACCACGCGCCGCTGGGGCTGGGTGGAATGATCCTGCATGTGCGTTCTCCATGAAAATCGTCCGGGGAGCGGCTTTCGCCGCTCCCCGGAAGTTATGATCATTCGGCGGCAATGACGGCCTGGCCCTGGCCCTCGGCTGGCTCGTCTTCGTCGCCATCCTCGGTCAGGAAGGCGGGAAGAGCCTCGTCGCTTTCCGCATGGCCGGCAGGCTCGGTCATCGCCTGATCGTCGGCGACGGACCGCAGCGGCTCGGGAAGCCAACCCGTCTCAGCGAGCAGCCGCTCGGCTTCCTTGGCCATTTCGCCCTTTTTCAGATGCGCGACGAGTTGCGCCGACCGTTCGCCGGCGCCCTCGCGCACCGCTTCGAGGATGCGCGCCTTGGTGACGCGGCCGAGATAGTTCCCGACCGTCGGCCGCCATCCGGCTTCCACCATGTCGAGCCCCGTCGCCCGCGCCAGCCGGTCGGCCTGCGCCAGCCGCAACTTCAGGCCATGTTCGGTCACGCCGACCCCGCCATAAGGGTTAGGCTTTTCATAGAGCGCGTTGACGCCATAGCTGACGCAATGGGCGAGGAGGTCCAAACGGCGGCCCTCGTCGAGCGCCGTCAGCCAATCCCACAATCCCTCGTCGTCGGCGGGAATGTGGTCGCCCCACATCAGCCGGCGCTCGTCGATGGATTTCGCCGAGGCGCACTCCTTCAGATCCGCGGTCTGATCGCGGAAATAGACTTGGCGGACATTCGCCTCCAGACATCCGCCAGCCGCCGGATGCAGGAAATTGTCCGACACCAGCTTGTGCAGCAAGGCGGTCATGGCGACTTTGGGATTGTTCGCCAGGGCGTCGCGGAGCGCCAGGGTGCGGTGGGCCGTCAGTTCGGCAAGGAGCCGATCGGGCAGCGGCTTGATCCCATCCTCCTCCTCGTCCTCGGCCGGCTCGGCTTCGCCATTCATCACGACGACAGCCGGGTGGCCCGCCTGACCGACGGCCGGCGCGCCAGATGAAACATCGGCCTCTTCGGCGGCGGCCGGCCCGGCCGGCTCCGGCGCTTCGTCGGCCGGGCGCACATAGCCGCGATCGACGACAAGCGAACCATTGGCGCCAATGCTGACAAAGGCGCCGGCGCGGGCGATTTCGGTCGCGTCGTAGCGCGGCGGACGCTGATCGAATTTTTCGAGCTCCGCCTCGATTTCGCCGAGGCGCCGATCGACCTCTTCCGGCAATTCGTCGGCGGCGTCATATTCGGCTTCGATCCGGTCGCGCTCGGCCTGCAAGGCTTCGATGACGACCTGTTCATCGTCGCTGAAATCGGCCGGCGCGCCCGACAATTGGCGCAGGCCGTAGGTCACGCCATAGGGCAGGCTGACCGCCGCCTCAATCCATTTCCAGCCTTCCGCGGCGATCTCTTCCGCCGCGGCTTTGAGCTTTTCGGACGCCAGCCGATCAAGCAAAGCGACATCCTGCAGCCAGCCGCCGTCGTCGGACTGGAACAGATCGCGCAGCACGGCGCCGCCCACCGTCTCATAGGCGTCGACGCCAACGAACAGGGCGCGCTTGTCCGACGCGCGAACCGCGCTTTCCGTCAGCATGCGGCGAATCTGGTAGGGCTCCTTCTGCCAGCTGTTTTGGATCGCCTCCCAAACCTGTTCCTGGCGGGCGTGGTCCGGCGCGACGGCGAAGGCCATCAATTGCTCGAGCGTCATTCCGTCGTCGGCATAGATGTCGAGGAGTTTTGGCGAAACCGCCGCCAGGCGCAGGCGCTGTTTCACGATATTGCCGCCGACGAAAAAAGCCGCCGCGATCGCCTCCTCGGTCATGCCTTTCTCGCGCATCGCTTGAAAGGCGCGGAACTGGTCGAGCGGATGCAGCGGCGCGCGCTCGATATTTTCCGCGAGCGAAACCTCGTCAATCAGGATGTTGTCCTTGGCGTCGGACACGATGCAGGGAACAGGCGCGGTCTTGTTCAGCCGCTTCTGCTTCACCAGCAGCTCCAGCGCGCGATAGCGTCGCCCGCCGGCCGGCACTTCAAACGTTCCGGTCTCAACGCCGTCCGCGTCGAGGATCGGCCGGACATGCAGGCTCTGAATCAGGCCGCGGCGCGCGATCGATTCCGCCAATTCCTCGATCGACATGCCAGCTTTCACGCGCCGGACATTCGACTGGCTCAGCGTCAGCTTGTTGAAGGGAATATCGCGCGCGGACGCGAGGGTGATTTTCTGATTGGCGGTCGCCATGATCTTTACTCCGCGACGGGCGCCGAGAGCCTCTCCCTCAAGCCGAAAACCCGTCAAAAAGGCAAAGCGCCGCCCCCTCACTCGTGGGGAGGGCGGCGGCATGGAGCCGGAAAAGTGGCAAAACGCGGAAGCGTAGAGCCGGAGATGCGGAAATCAGCATCGGCGGCTCTGCGGGAATCAGGCGGCTCGGTCGAGCAGCTTTTTCGCCTTCGCCTCCATCTCGAGGCGGGCGTCCTGGTGGTGCTTATCGCGGGCAACGGCGGTGATGCCCTGCACGAAATCGAAAATGCTTTCGGGCGGGCGGCCTTCCTCGGTCAGCACGGCGTCGATGATCTTTCCGGTCTCGGCTTTGGAGAACCCGCGCCGGCGGAGGAATTCCGCGCGATCTTCGTCACTGCGCGCCACGATCTTCTCGCGCGCCGCTTTGACGCCGTTGATGAAGGGCATGGGCGACGAATTCGCGAAATTCAGCAGCGCCGGGGCCGCCTCATGCGCGAATCGAGAGGCCGCATATTTGGAATGGCGGATGGTGATCTCCTCGAAATCCTCGACGCCCCAAAGGCACCGATTTTGACACACTGCTCGGAGGTAAAAGCTAGCGATTCCGAGCGTCTTGGCCCCAACTTCCGAGTTCCAGCAATAAAAGCCCCTGAAAAACAAATCAGGCGAACCGTCTGGCAGGCGTCCCGCCTCGATCGGGTTCAGATCATCGACCAGAAACAGGAAAACGTCGCGGTCGGAGGCGTAAAGCGTGGTCGTGTCCTTGGTGATGTCGACGCGTGGATTATAGACGCCCGTCGACCAATCGAGCACGCCCGGCACTTTCCAGCGCGTATCGCCGGTGCCGTCGCCGGCGATGCGCTGCACCGCTTCGACGAGCTCATGGTCGTAGATGCGGCCATAATCGGGGCCAGTAACGGCGCGAAGCTCGACACGGCCATCGTCGGTTTCGAGCGTCTTGACCTGTTCGGTGCGGTTTTGCGTCAATCCATATTGCAAATTGATGCCGGCAAGCGCCGCCGGGAGCTGGCGCAGATAGGCTGCCGGCGCTCCTACCTGGCTGGCAAGCTGGCCGAAACTCCAGTGCGTCGGCGCGACGGGCGCATCCGCCCCGGGCAGGATCAGCGACAGCCGCTCGGGATCGGATCGGCTCGCCTCGACATGAATGAGCGCGGATTCCACCACGCGGGTGCGGCTGCGTTCGGCCCGATCGCGCACCGCCCGCGCCAGCTCGCCGAGCGACAGGAAGCGCTCGTCGTCGGGGCGCGAGAACCATTCCGACGAAACACGGCCGACGCGCTCCCCGCGATTGACATCCACCTTATAGCCGCGGCTTGAGCTCCGCGGGGCGTCCAGCACTTGCATGTTCATGGGATCGATCTCCTGACGGGCTGCCGGAGGCCTCTCCTCCAGCCCTTGACCCGTCATGAAAACCCGATCCGCACTCTCTCTCTCCAGGGCGTTGCGGAAACATCAACGCAATAGCGCCTCAAGCTGAGCCTTTCTGCTTTGCCAATCCGACATCACCATGTCGAATAATCCCCGCCATTCTTCGCCATGATCGGGATGAAACGAATGCGCCAACTCATGGCAGATCACATAATCGATCAACGACGGGCCTGCGCGAACCAAATCCACATTCAGGACAATGCGCCCTTTTGGCGTGAGGCTCCCCCAACGCTTTGACATTGGTCGAACAATAAGGACCGGTATTTTGAGGCCCTTCCTGATAAATGGCGGAGCCACAGCTTCAAGTCGCTCGGCGAAGACGCTTTTCGCCGTAATCGCATAGAACGCGGTCATGAGGCGTCGACAATGGGCCTGGTCATCAGCGCGACGCGCCAAGATCCGCAGCCTCGCTCCTTCGACGCGAACCTGCGGATCATTGCTCTCCTCTATCGACAGACGATATTGCCGGCCGAGAAGAAGATGCGTTTCGCCCGAAATAAAGCGCCGTTCGGGAGTGGAGACAGGCCTGGCCGAAATCCGGTCGATCTCGCGAAAAACCCACGACCCTTTCCGGTTGACGCGGTCCTGGATATCACTTCGCGCTTCGCCAGCCGGAGCGATGACAACAACCTTCCCCGAAGGCTGAACGTCGATGCGAAGGACGCGGCGGTGTGTTCGCTCCAGGCGCGCAATGACGCGGCGCTCGCCCCAACCCACTTCGATCTGCTCGCCATCGGCCATCATCGGCGACGCCCCACTCATAAGGCCAACCTCTTGCGCGCCGACGCCAAAACGTCATCGACAACGGCGTCAAGAATCGCTGGATCAATTAGCAGGTCACGCCTTCCACGAAGCTCCTCAAAAAAGAAATCGTCAACGTCATTGCGGATTTGGTTCTCTACGTCCCGGTCGTTTTGCCATCCCACCTTGCGGCGGCTTTGGACAATCTTGCTCAATTCGAGCGCGATATCCGCGGCAAGTTCCGGGTCATCCATTCCGGTCTTTTCAAGGTTTCGCTTCGCTAGTCCCCAAAAGGCTTGAGCGTGGCTATCGTCGCGCAGGCGAGGTGGCGTGGCGCCCGTTTCGTGATGACGGTTCTGGCTCATGTCGCGCTGCGCCAAAATTTTCTCAAGGTACGCCTTTTCGCTGATCCGTCCCTTGTGAAATTCGGCGATGGTGTCAGCGACGAGCTTCGAAAACTTCTCGAAAAAGACTGGGTCTTCGTCCCACCTTTCTTCAATCGAGCGGGTTAGCTGGTGCGCGATCGTATCGGCGATCGAAGCGTCGCTCTCATTCGTCTCGGTCCTGCGGGCTTCAATGGAAATATCGTCAAAAATGTTCAAGGGCTCGACCATCGTGACGACATCGCGGGCCACCACATGCCGGTCGAGCAACTGGCGAATACGCTTTTCATAATCACGCCAGTCGACCCGCTCCGCATAGCGAAGGCTTACCGCCGCCCGCAACGACGAGAGCCGGCCGAGATCATCCTTCCAGCGTTTGAGCAGCTCCGGCTTCGTGCCCTCGACGAAACTCGGCGAGGCGAGCGCCACGGTGAAGGCGCGCGAAAATTCAGAGAGGCGTCGATAGAAATCCGCGCGGATTTCTTCATTGGCCAACAGCCTGGCATAGGCTTCGGCGTCAAACTTATTGGACACCGATTTGAACACGTCAAGAAGCGCCGCGTGAGCGCCGGGGACTTTAATCGCCTCATCGCGGATCGCCACAATGCTTTGAGCGATATCCTCTTCGCTGAATCCTTGCAAGGCGTCATAGCTGGCGAGCGCCGCGCCAAGGTCCTTCAAAACGCCGGTGTAGTCGATAATGAAGCCGAAGAACTTTTCTGGAGCGCCATCCTCGTCGAAGACCCGGTTCACGCGGGCGATGGCCTGCAGGAGTCCATGTTCCTTGAGCCGGCGCGCGACATACAAGACGGTGTTGCGCGGCGCATCGAAACCGGTGAGCAGCTTGTCGACGACGATGATGATGTCCGGTTCGCCCGGCCCTTTGAACTGCTCGACGATCGTCTTGTTGTATGCGTCTTCGCCGCCATAGCGCTCTATCATTTTACGCCAAAACGCGCGGACCACATCGTCGTCGGCCTCATCGACTTCGTCATCGCTTTCCCGCATTTCCGGTGCTGAAATAACCACTTCCGTCGTGACGACCCCAAAGGTGTCGAAGAGCTTCTTGAGCTGGATCGCGGCCCGTTTGCGCGGCGCCGCGAGCTGCCCCTTCAAACCCGTTCCCTTGAAATTGGCGGCAAAGTGCTGGCCGACGTCGAAGGCAATGGTTTGAAGCCGTGATTCAATTCCTTCAATTTCGCGGACGCGGCTCATTTTACGCTTTAGGTCCGCGCGCTGGTCATCGTTTAGCCCTCGCGTGTGGACTTCGAACCAGCGGTCAATCTGCCCTTCGTCGACGTCGGTGACGACCTCGCGGCCTTCATAAAGGAGCGGCACCACGGCGCCGTCCGCCACGGCGTCACGCATCGAATATGAGGGCTGCACCAAGTCGCCGAATTTGGCGAAGGTGCTCTTTTCCTTCTTCGCGATCGGCGTGCCCGTAAAGGCGATGAAGCAGGCGTTTGGCAGCACTTCGCGCATCCGGGCGTGAAGGCTGTCGAGATTGCCATATTGGCTGCGATGGCTCTCGTCGACCAAGACGAAAATATCGGCCGATTTATCGACGACGCGCCTTTTGTTCAGCCCCGCTCGGAATTTGTGAATCAGCGTCGTGACGACAGGCGTCTTGTCTTCGATCAGCGCCAGCAGATTTTCACCCGTCGCGGCCCGTTTCGGCTCCTGGCTGGTGTCGCGAAATGTCTTGGAAATCTGTTCGTCGAGATCGGTCCTGTCGGTGACGATGACAATGCGCGCTGTTGGATTGGTCATGACGATGGCCTTGGCCAGCATCACCATGGTCAGACTCTTACCAGAACCTTGGGTATGCCAGACCACGCCGCCTTTTCGCCTTTCATTCGCGTCCCGCTCGCCGATCCGCTTCAGCAGCGTTTCAACGGTGGCGACCTGCTGATAGCGGGCGACCTTCTTGTGGGGACCATCGAACAGCATATAGCGCCGGATCAGCCGCATGAACCGCTCGGGTCGCATCAGCCCGACAATGGTTTCGTCAAGCGGCGTGGCGAACCTGCTGTCTTCCATCAACGCATTGTGGCGGGCAATGTAAGGCCCAAAATCCTGCGCCACGCGCTTGCCCTCGACCGTGTCGAGTGGACGATTCACAATTGTCTCGGCGAAACTGGCGGGGTCTTCACGTTCCTTCCATACGCTCCATAGCTTGCGTGGCGTGCCGACCGTCCCATAAAGCGGATCGTGGCTGTTGGCTGCAAGCAGCAATTGCGCCGAATAAAACAGGGCGGGGACACCTTCACCGGCCTTCTGGTTGCGGATTTGCTGGCTGACCCCCTGGTCGGAAGCCACATGCGAGGCTTTCACCTCAATCACGCCCAGGGGAACCCCGTTGACGAACAAGACCAGATCGACGCGGATCGTCGGACCGCCCGCCTCGCTCACCGAAAATTCGCTGGTCACCTGAAAGGTATTGGCCCGCCAATCCAACCAGTCGATGAATTTGAATGGCCACTCGCGCGATGTGGCGCCAATCGTCTGAGGCAAGGCGATGCCGAGCGTTAAATCATCGGTCATTTTTTCGTTGGCGCGCACAACCCCTTCCGGGATGCGTTCAATCAAACGCCGCACCGCCGCATCGATATTGGCTTCTGAGAACGGATAGGCCCGCCCGTCGAGCTGGATGCGGTTGATCCGCGCCAGGTCGTTACGCAATTGCGTTTCCAGGAAAGGCAATGTGCGGCGCCCATCGCGCCATTGATCGGCTTCGGCCCGAGTCACATAGCGCCAGCCACAATTGATCAGCGTATGCAGCGCCTGAAGCCGCGCGCCGCCCGCCTCAGAAATTGTGAATTGCGGCGAATTCGTCATGACCTAACCCCACACCTTCGCGGAGGCGGCGTCAAAAAAATCGACCTTGAGAGCGGGTAGTGTTTTCGGGCGCAACGCGATGATTCTTTCAACTCCCGCGCGGATTGCTTGATTTGGTCCGTTAGAGGGATCGCCGAAAAGACTCACGAACAAGTGGGATATTTTGCCTTGTCCGATCAGGTTCAGAACGTGCGCGTCGTTCTTGGCAAACGAATGACCGTAAACGAAGAGGGCTGTTCCGGTCCTCGACGCTGTCTGGCAAACACCGGCAAAACTCTTGAAGTTATGATGCAGGTAGGCACTGTGCTGGATTTTGGTCAGCTTGCTCTTGCTGTCACCCTCGGCCACAAAAACGGGAAACAGATTCTTGTTCAGCGCTTCGTTGGCCTGATCAACGAGCGCTTTTCCAGTGTTGACCCACGTATATTTTTGAAGGTGATAACCGGCATCGAACAGATGCAGGGCGCCATGCAGATAATGAATGTTTTGACCATGAGCCGCCCCCTCACCCTGCCATTCAACGTAAGGCGCTTCATAGTCGTCCTGATCCTTGCGGAACCCGTCATCGTGACCGAGCGCAATCAGCTCTCCGGGCTCTTTCTCCTCATGCATCAGGGCCCAGTAGAGCAACAGGTCGTAGTTCATCGTGTAAATTTTACCGCCCGCATTCGGTCCGACGAAGTTGGAAAGGAATGTTCGGCATGCTGAATAGCGGTCGTCGGAAATGTCATTAGGGCGTGCTGGATGTCGCCCGGCAACGGCCTGAATTAGATCCTTTTTCAACTTGTCGGCATCCGCCAGCAAAAGCCTCCGGGTTGCCGTGTACTTCGGCTTATAAACGCTAACGATTGCGGCTGCGTGTTGAAGGGCCCGGATAACCTCTTCAAAGTCCTGCGTTCCGATTGCCGCAAAAATCGCGGCGAGTTCCGTGGACATCGTTTTTTTGGCCTCTTCGAACAGAGACCCGTAGGTGAATATGTCTGGCTTGCAGGCGATGCTGAAGCCATTTCCGAGAAGCAAATGCTTCTTCCCGTAATTGGTGGCCTTCCCAAGCGCATGGCTAAATGTGAGCAGCGTGAACGCCATATCGCACTACTCCTTCTTCCCGAGCCGTCTGAGCGCCGCGTCCGCAGCGATCTTGTCGATAATTGCCTTGATCGTCTGATCTGCTTCACTGCCCTCGGTGTAATTTGCGGGCACGGCGAAATTCACGCGCCCCTGTTCGATCAGTTTTTCCGCAACGCCCTTGCCGCCTTTTTTCGCGCGCGGCTTATAGACCGCAACGGAATGGCCGCCCTGATCCTTCACGAGGCGAAAACACGGAATGT
Organism: Pseudomonadota bacterium; assembly: GCA_021777915.1. GTDB lineage: Bacteria > Pseudomonadota > Alphaproteobacteria > Rhizobiales > Beijerinckiaceae > Rhodoblastus. The sequence continues at coordinate 11,113 of JAJYCZ010000001.1, forward strand.
CGGTCTCCCCATCGCCGAAGAAAACCATGTTCTTGAAGGGGATGGGACGTTCATCGGGCGGGATGTAGCTATTGACCTTGTCCTTGTCCCAAACCTCGTGGCTGCCCTTGTTGATGCGAAATAGGAATTGGGTCTTGGTCGTGTAGTTTACGCCAAGAGCCGGAAACCGCGCGACGCCTTCATGATCGTACCAAAAGCCGGACGCGAACACTTCCGCGAAGTGTTTCCCGATCTTGGTGCCACGGATCATCTCGCGCAGGCCTGATGAAATAATGAAATGCTGAACGTTCACCTCTTTCTGGCGACCGTAGTCGTTGATCCGGCCAAACCAACCTTCGACGCCGTCGAAAAGCTCAATCCCCTCTCCGAATTTCTCGATGGCTTCGCGCTTGACGCTGACGCCAGCTTGATCGGCTTTGCGGAGCATATGCCCCATGTAGATCAAGATTTCGTCGCCGTGCTGATCCTTGGCGAGTTTCTTCACCTCGCTCCAGAAATCGCCGGTTTTCATTCCGAGTTTCGGAATGAAATCGAAATTCTGCATGTAGCCGGGCGACAGCGTGCCGTCGAAATCGTAGCAGATGGCGAGGGGTGCATGTTTGCGGGCCAAATCAGGCAATCTCCGAACGAATTTTGGTGGAAAAAACCGGCCGATCGAAGCGCTCGTCGAGCCGCCATTCGCCGGTCAGCAGTTTTTGCATCAGGCCGCGCTTTTGGGTGCCAAGGGCTTCGGCGTGTTTTGCCAAGCCTTCCATCGCAATATCCTCGGTGTGCAACACGGCCGCGATCTGCTCTTGCACAGGGAGCGAGGGAAGAAAGATTTCGGCTTGCTCTATGGCGTCCAGCGTCAGCCCGAAACGAACGACGCCATTTGCAAGACGGCTGAATTGCCACCGCATTGCCTGATGGCGCATGGCTTGGGCGATGAAAGGGCCGTGCCCTACGCCTTCGCGCGGGCGGGCGACGGCGAGGTGATAGCCGCAAACGAGATTGTCGATATCCTCCGCAACGAGTGCGGGCTCGGCAATCTCTTCAGATGTTTCAGAATCCTTCGTGAACACCACATCATGCTTGCGAAGGCTGTTGCCAGCGATTTGGGCTCTGGACGCGGTCGCGTGCATGAAAGGAAGGCCGGACGTGATCCGCGCATTATGAAACACGTCCATGTAGTTGCAGAGCCGGACGGGCGCTTCCTCCGCTCTGGACTTCTTGTCGACTCCGCTGAACCATACGTCTGCGGCCTCAAGCAGGGGACGCCTCGGCAAGTTGCTGAACAGCTTTTGAAATAATGCCGTCTTCCGCCGCCGCTTCGCCGCGATCAGGCGTTCGGTCTGGTCGATGGCCTGATCCCACGCATCGAGCACGGCCACGATGCGGTGCTGTTCGTCGAGCGGGGGAATAAGAACTGGAAGGCCCAAGAAGCTGTCTTGGGCGATGTTTTTCATGGAATTGCTGGTACCACTCGCGATGCTTTTTAGCAGAGCCCGCATCGTCGGACTTCCGATCACAAAGCCAAGCCAGCGTGCTCCCGCATTTTCTGATGACCTCACCTGCCAAAGCCGGTCAGGAAGAAACAAATTGTTAAAATCTGCTGGAACGTACGCGCTTGCGCCGACAAGATCAGGCGTGTTCATTCGACTAACAATGATAGTGTCGCCTCTCACTGGTTCCGCCACACGGCCCAGTTCGGACGCTACAACTGCCTTGTGCTCTTGCGCGCGGAAAACGCCGGTGAAAACACAGCTTGTTTTGAGGACGCCGAGTTCGCCAATGCGGCATTCTCTCTCCTCGGAATTGACGCTCACACCAGAGGAAATTGAATCCACAACATCATCGACGCTTCCGGCAACCCATCCCTTGGGGGCTATGCGAATCATACCCCGCCCCCGTCGCCAATGCGCCGCTTGCGCCACTCGCCATAGGTCTGGCTCGTGGCGGCGTGTTTCCAGTAGCGGTTGCCGCTGACATTGCCACCATAGACGACGCCCGCCGCTCCGGAGGGAGAGTCAAAAGCCGTGTCGGCGGCGAAGCGCAGGAATTTAGGGTCTTCCGAGGGAAGCAGAACGCCATCGGCGATGAGTTGGGCGCGGCGGCGCTTCAACCCTTCGCCGCAACTTTTCACTTCCTGCCGCTTGGCGAGCGATCCCGCCAGCACCACAAATTCGTCGCTCGCCTCGCGCGCTTTCGCGTCCGCGCCGGATTCCGTGAAGGTGAAAAGCGCGTCGGGATCGGCGTTCACCGGCGCGGCGACGCTCTCGCTCGCGTTAGCGCGGCTTGGCGCACCCGCTTCCTGTCCCGCAGGCCGCAAGATATCGAAACCCAGAACGGGGAGCAGAATTTCGATCTCGTCGAGCACGCGCTCCATATCTGCGATTTCCGGCTCGGGCAGGCCGCGAAACGGCGGCTCCGTGCCGTTGACCAGTTTCGCCCGGCCCGCCTTGCGGATGGCGGCGATGATACGGCCTTCGAGATAGCGCCCATGCGCCTTAGTCAGGTTCTCGTCCTTGGACACGATCAGCACCGCGCGGGTGAAAAATTCCTTCGCCTCATCCGCGTCATGAGCGGCAAGGCGCGTTTTTACCTGATCGCCCTCGCCAACATAAACGAGCTGGCGCCCTGGCAAATCCGGGTCCGGCCCGGCCAACAGATAGACGCCGGTGCGCGTCGCCTCTTCTCGACGGATCAGTTCCGGCAGGGCCGTGCGCGAGGCAAAGGCCGCGCGAACCGACGATATGCCCAGCTCCGCCGTGATGACGCCCGAGGGCGCGCCATCGACCAGGTAAAGCTTGAGCGTGCGGCCACGCCGGGAGGGGAGAGAATGGGTCATTTCTTCTTCCCCTTGCCCTTGTTCTCGCCGCTATTCTTGCTCTGGGCCTTCGCGGCTTCCTCGACGATTTTTTCCAGTTCCGCCTCGTGCTCGGCCTCGGCCTTTTCCAACTCGGCGGCGCGGCGGGCGACATCGAAGGATTCAAAACGTTGATTGGCAATCGCCTCCATGCGGGCATGGCTGACGCTGCCCGCGTTGCGCAGCAAGGGCTTTTCCGTGAAGGCGAGCAGGCGGTCGATTTCGGCTTCCCAGTCCGCCATGGTCATGGCCTTGCGGTTTTTCGCCCTGAGTTCGCCGGTATCGAGAAAGAGCGAGACGAGCCGGTTCAACTCGTCGATTTCGTCGTCACCCAAGTAATTCTTGGCCGTCGTGACATCGCCCTTGCGCACCCGCTCGCCCTGCCATGTCGTGAGCCCGGCATTGGGCGAGGCCGCATTGAGCCGCGCCATGACCAGCTCTGCCGCCGTATGCTGCGTGACAGCATAAAGCAGCTTGTTTTGCACCGTGGCGAAGAAGGTCTTGGCGCGGTCCGAGACTTTGTCGTAATCGGTCGCCGTCGAGTAGAGGTCGCGGACTTTCTGGTAGAACCGCTTCTCGGATGCTCGGATATCGCGGATTTTGGCGAGAAGTTCGTCGAAATAATCGAACGGGCCGGGGTCGCGCAGCCGCTTCTCGTCAAGCACGAAGCCCTTGACGAGATAATCCCTGAGCCGGGTCGTCGCCCATTGCCGGAACTGAACGCCGCGCTTCGAGCGCACACGATAACCGATGGCAAGGACCATTTCGAGAGAAAAGTGCCGGATTGAGCGGCGAACCTCTCTGCCGCCTTCCAATCGAACTAGTAAGTAATCCTTACTCGTTGCCTCCTCAGCCCATTCTCCCTCTGCGAAAATGGCGGCGATATGCTGGTTCACGTTTTGCGGGGTCGTCTGAAAAAGCTCGGCAATTTCGACCTGAGACAGCCAGACGCGCCCGTCGACGACCCTGAGCTGGATCGACACCGCGCCGTCGTCCGCGCTATAGAGGATCAGTTCGCCCTTATCTCCGGTTTCCTCAGACATCGATGCCCAGCTCCTTGAGAAAGAAATTCATCTTCTTCCGTGTCTGGGCGAGCTGATTTTCGAGATCACGAATTTCGTTTTGCACCGCCTGAAGGTCGACTTCCGGCTCTGGCTCGAAGGTGTCGACATAGCGGGGGATGTTGAGATTGAAGCCATTGGCCTCAATCTCCTCGAAGGTCGCCTTATGCGAATAGCGCTCCCGCACGGTCCGCGAGCGATAGGTATCCACGATCTTGGCGACGTCTTCGTCGCGCAGGCGGTTCTGCTTCTTCCCCGACTCAAAGTCGCGGCTGGCGTCGATGAACAGAATGTCGCGCTCGTGGGCGCGCAATCCGTCGGACTCGCGGGAGCGGTCGAAAACCATGATGCAGACGGGAATGCCCGTGGTGGGAAAAAGTTGGGCGGGAAGGCCGATCACGGCATCGAGACTGTTGTCGCGGATCAGCTTCTCGCGGATTTTGCCCTCGGCGCCGGAGCGAAATAGGACGCCATGCGGGGCGACCACGGCCATGCGGCCGGAATCAGGCCTAGTGATCGCCAGCATGTGGAGAATGAATGCATAATCGCCCCGGCTTTTCGGCGGCATGTGGGGCGTGAAGCGTTTGTAGGGATCGGTCTTGGTGTCCTCGTCCCACCACTTGTCTAGGCTGAAAGGCGGATTTGCGACAACCACATCGAAATGCATCAGGTGGTCGCTCTCGATCAGCGTCGGCGAATTGAGCGTGTCGCACCAATCAATTCGGGCGCCATCCTGCTTGTGCAGCAGCATGTTGAGCCGCGCCAGCGAGCGCGTCTGACCGTTCGATTCCTGTCCGAAAAGCTGGAAATTGCCATCACCAACTTCCTCGCCGGCGCGCAAAAGCAGCGAGGCCGAACCGCATGCCGGATCGCAAATCCGGTCGCCGGGGCGCGGATTGGCGAGTTTGGCCACCACTTCGGAGACCTTGCGGGGCGTAAAAAACTCTCCCGCCTTCTTGCCTGCGTCGGAGGCAAAGCGTTCGATGAGGAAGATATAGGCGTCGCCGAGGATATCCTCTGACGTTTCCGACAGGTCGAGACCGGGCTTGGCGAAATCCTCCAGCAGCATTTTGAGCCGCCGGTTGCGGTCTTTGGTTTGCCCCAGGTTGGTTTCCGAGTTGAAGTCGATCGCGCGGAACAGGCCGCCGAGCTTGCCTTCGTTGGCCTTTTCGATCGCGTCGAGAACGATGTTGATCAACTCGCCAATGTTTTCCCGCGTCCGGCGTTCATGCAGGCTGTAAAAATCGCCAAGGAAGCGCTCTTCGACCGCATTGGTCTTCGCATTCTTCAGTTCGACCATCGGCAGCTTGAAACGCTCTCGGTCGAGGCGCCGCTGGATGCGCAACTCGTCGCCGCCGAATTCGCGACGAAAATCCTCGACGTGTTTGCGGCGGACGTCGCTGATATATTTCAGGAACAGCGCCGTCAGGACGTAGTCCTTATATTGAGTGGCGTCGACGGCGCCGCGAAAGGTGTCGCAAGCCCGCCAAACCGCCGAAAGAATGTCTTCTTGCCGAAGGACTGTCATGTCCGATCCCCATTGAAATGATGATGAGCGTCGGTCGCCCGGATCGCGCGGGCAACCGCTTCGCGGCCGAAAAACGATTTCAGCTCGGCAAGCCGTTTCAGGAGCCTGTTTTCTTCTTGGACGGATTGTGCCAGTTCGGCGATCCGCCTCTGGGAAGGCATGGAAGGCACGGGGACTTGGATATTTTCCAAAGCCTCCTTGGGCAATCGCGAAAGGCTCGTGCCCTGCTTGTTGACCGTGAAGATCATCTGCGTAGAGGGCTGCTCCAGAAACGCCGCAAGGAATTGCGGATCCACAATCGCCCGATTCGGGCGCACCAAATAGAGATCCACCGAAATGAACGCGCCGAGGATCGCGTCGTTGGCGACACAAACAACCGTCTCAGCGCCACGGGCCCCGACAATCAGATCACCCTCTTCAATGGTCAGCGCCCGCGCGACGGCAGGCGCCTCTCCCGCCATAAGGACCGGCTCACGCCCAGCCTTGATCTCGGAGAGGTCGGAGAGACGCATAAACCGCGATGCTCCGCCCCCGGCTTCGCGAAGCGAAACCCCAGAAAGGACATTGGCGATATTTTCGAGTACGAGCATATCTCAAGCTATCAAAAAATCATGTGGGCGTCAAATTAAATCGAGATCGTCTCTAATTCTTTTTTTGGCAGGAGGACGCGTTCTTGGTGGCCAGCCATGGCCGCCGTCTCCATCGCCGAATTCTTGTTTCAAGAATCCTTCCAGACCGGCTTTGTTCGCTCGACCCGCGGGACGGCGCGCGCCGGCGGATGACGGCGTCCGACTTGCTCCGCGTCGTCGAACGCGGCGATCATTCGTTGGTGGTATCAAAGAAGAAACTGAAAGCCCGTGGCGTCAGGCAAGAGGAGATCGGCGCGGATTCTCAAAGGCATCGCCGATTTCCTGCCGGTGCCGCAGTTTCACTCAGTCGGAAGCTTGTCCTATTCCCGGTGCACCATTTCTATCCGGCTTGGCTGCATGACCATCGGTCACCTGTCCGTCTCCATGAGTTCGATTTCGATGGCGGACGAGACCACTCCTGCACGCCTGCGCTCACGCTGCCCCCCCGCCAGGCCCGCTCAGCAGCTGCACCTGAAAACTGGCTGAACACGTCCAAGCAGGTCGACAGACAGCTTCTTGGGCTTGCGCGCTCCAACACCCCTGGCCGCGAGCGCGGAAACACTTCGTTGCATGTGCGCTGCTGCTCCCGCCGATCAGCAGGCTTTCGGTGGACACCATGTGGACACCATAGCGAAAGCAAGAGAGGCCGCCCTGCGGCGACCTCACCATAATTCTCTGATTTTCTTGAGATTTTTTGGAGCGGGCGAAGGGATTCGAACCCTCGACCCCAACCTTGGCAAGGTTGTGCTCTACCCCTGAGCTACACCCGCATCCGTGGGACGGCGCAGGCGCGCCGTGGGCGCTATATGCCGTAAAGCCTCCGACATTGCAACAGGGCGCGGCGTTCTTTTTCACGCGGGCGTCATCGAACGAAAAAGTTGCGCTTTGTCGCGGCAAATCCGCGCCCATGGTTGCGAAAGCGACGCCAAGCCGCCATTTTAGGGACCATAACGCCGCCGGTTTTCGCGCGTCTCGGGTGGAAGGGCGGCGCGCATTTTTCACGATCTCTTCGGAATGAATGGACCAAAGATGCAGCCAGTCGATCAGATGCCCCAAACCTCTCCCGCCGCCGGAGCGGACGTCATCGAGGTGTCGCTCCAGAATTTCCGCGCCGAGGTCATCGACGAATCGACCCGGCGCCTGGTGCTGGTCGATTTCTGGGCGCCGTGGTGCGGCCCGTGCCGCCAGCTCACGCCGGTGATCGAAAAGGTCGTCGCGGCGCGGCGCGGCGAGGTCCGGCTCGCCAAGATGAACATCGACGTCAATCCCGAAATCGCCCAGCAACTGGGGATTCAGTCGATCCCGGCGGTCGTCGCCTTCCACCAGGGCAAGATGTTGGACGCCTTCATGGGCGCGCTGCCCGAGCGCGAGGTCAAGGCCTTCGTCGACCGCTGCATCGGCCCCGCCGCCGAGGATCCGGAGGCTCTGCTCGTCGAAGCCCAGGCCCTGCTCGACGCCGGCGACGTCGATTCGGCTGAAAGCGTCTTCGCCCGCATCGTCAATCTGGCGCCCGAGCACGCCGGCGCGCTCACCGGCCTCGCGCGCATCGCCGTCGAGCGCGACGCGCTCGACGAGGCCAGGGCTTTGCTCGACGCCATTCCCGCCAAACAGGCCAATGCGCCGGCGGCGGCGGCGGCGCGCGCCGCATTGGCGCTCAAGGAGCAGGCGGGCTCGGTCGGCGATCTCGCCTTCCTGCTGGCGCGGGTCGAAAACGCCCCGACCGACCATCAGGCGCGCTACGATCTCGCGGTGGCGCTCAACGCCGCCGGGCGCCGTGAGGCGGCGGCGCAGGAATTGCTCAACATCATCAAGCGCGAGCGCGGGTGGAACGATGACGCGGCGCGAAAGATGCTGCTCCAGCTGTTCGAAAGCTGGGGTCCGCTCGACCCGGTGACGCGGGAGGCCCGAAAGCAATTGTCGGCCTTCCTGTTTGCATGACTGGAACCCCGATGCCGATGAACAGGACCTATTCCGGACCATCCGACCTGCCCACGACCCTGCCGATCTTTCCGCTGGCGGGCGCGCTGCTGTTGCCGGGCGGGCAATTGCCGCTGAACATTTTCGAGCCGCGCTATATGGAGATGTTCGACGACGCCATGCGCGGGGAGCGGATCATCGGCATGATCCAGCCGGCGGAAGGCGCGGACGCGCCGGCCGGCGAGCGCCAGCCGTTGCGCGCCATCGGGGCGGCCGGCCGAATCACCCAATTGTCGGAGACCGGCGACGGGCGCTATTTCGTGATCCTGAGCGGCGTCGCCCGCTTCCGCATCCTGTCGGAAGTCGATTCGCAAAAGCCTTACCGCGAGGCCTGGGTCGATTTCAGCCCCTTCCCCGAGGATTTCGTCCCCAGCGCCGCGGTGCCGACCAAACAGCGGACCGAACTCAACAATGTCGCCTTCTTCCTCGCCCAGGCCCTGCGGCTCGAAATCGCGCGCAACGATGTCGAAGCCATGCCCGACGCCGACATGATCTCGGTCTTCGCCATGATCGGCCCGTTCGACCCCGCCGAGAAACAGGCCATTCTCGAGGCGCCGGGACTGCTGGCCCGCGCCGACCTGCTGCTCGCGCTCGGCGAAGTCGCTCTTTCGCGCGCCCTCAAGGGCGCCAAACCCCTGCAATGAACGGGATTTTATGATGACCGACACGCCCTCCAAACCGGACGAAGCCGCGCCCCGCACAGCCGCCGAAGCCGCCGGGGTCGATCCGCGCCTGCTGGAAATCCTGGTCTGCCCGCTGACCAAGACCACCTTGCGCTACGACCGCGAACGCAACGAACTGGTCTCGCTCGCCGCCCATCTCGCTTATCCGATCCGCGACGGCATTCCGATCATGCTGCCCGAGGAGGCGAGGCGCATCGACGAATGAGGCGGACGGACGACGTTTCTGCGTCCGCATTAGGCAGGACGCCTATGAAATAGAATTTATTTTTCATTAATGACAATCTCTTGTGCAGCTTGCACAAAAATGGCACAGGTGAAGCCGCGCCCTTGTCGCGGATTCCTGACCTGGCAGAACCATGAAACTCGTCACCGCCATCATAAAACCGTTCAAGCTCGACGACGTGCGGGAAAACCTGCAGCAGCTTCACATCGACGGCATGACCGTCAGCGAAGTGAAAGGCTATGGCCGGCAGAAAGGACATACCGAAATCTATCGCGGCGCCGAATATGTCGTGAGCTTTCTGCCCAAGCTGCGGATCGAGATCGTGGTCAAGGACGAGCAGGTCCAGGCCGCCATCGAGGCGATCCGCGCGGCGACCAACACCGGCCAGATCGGCGACGGCAAGATTTTCGTCAGCCCCATCGAGCGCGCCTGGCGCATCCGCACCGGCGAGACCGACAACGACGCCCTCTAGCTTCATGCTTTTGCGCATATTCTTGTCCGAAAAGCGGGACCACTTTTCGGGAATATGCGCGAAGACGCGCCGGCCTTCCTTTCTTTTTTCTCCCCAACTTCGCGGACCCGCCATGAGAATTTCGCCCGCCTCTCTCGGCCTCGCGGCCATAGCCTCGTGCCTTTTCGCCGTTCCCGCCTTCGCCGGGCAAAGCCCGATCGATCCGGCCGACACGGCTTTCATGACCTTTTCGACGGCTCTGGTTCTGCTGATGACCCTGCCGGGGCTGGCTTTGTTCTATGCCGGCATGGTGCGCAAGAAGAACATTCTCGCGACCATGGCCCAGAGCCTCGCGGCCACGGCGATCGTCTCCCTGCTGTGGTTCGTCCTCGCTTACAGCCTCGCCTTCCGCGGCGACGGGGCGCTGATCGGCGACGCCTCGGCCGCTTTTCTGCGCGGTATCGGGCTGGACACGGTCAGCCCCTGGGCCAGGACCATTCCGGAAATGCTGTTCTCCGCCTATCAGATGACCTTCGCGGTGATCACCTGCGCTCTAATCGGCGGCGCTGCCGCCGACCGCATGAAATTCTCCGCTTTCGCCTTGTTCTGCGTGTTCTGGCTGTTCATCGTCTATGTGCCGAGCGCGCATTGGGTTTGGGGCGGCGGCTTCCTCGCCCAATGGGGCGTGATCGATTTTGCCGGCGGCACGGTGGTCCACATCAACGCCGGCGTCGCCGGTCTGGTCGCGGCCCTGATGATCGGCGCCCGCACCGGCTACCGCAAGGAGAACTTCTCGCCCTTCGACCTGTCGATGGCCTTTGTCGGCCTCGGCCTGCTGTGGGTCGGCTGGTTCGGCTTCAACGGCGGTTCGGCGGAGGGCGCCGGCTCGCGCGCGGTTTACGCCATGGTCGCCACCCATCTGGCCGCCTGCGCCGGCGCCTTGGTGTGGTCCGGCATCGAATGGCTGCACAACGGCCGCCCCTCGGTTCTCGGCCTGATATCCGGCGCCGTCGCGGGCCTTGGCACGATCACCCCCGCCTCCGGCTATGTACTGCCCTGGCAGGGCGCCGTGATCGGCGTCCTGGCCGGCGGGATCTGCTACTGGTCCTCGACCGCGCTGAAGGCGAAGCTCGGTTATGACGATTCGCTCGACGTCTTCGGCGTCCATGGCGTCGGCGGCGTTCTTGGCACGCTGATGGCGGGCGTTTTCGCCACCGCCTCGGTCAGCGCCTCGAACGGTCAGGCGGGAATTTCCGGTCTGCTCGAAGGCAACCCCCATCAATTACTGGTCCAGGCGGAAGGCGTGGTCATCACGATTCTGTGGTGCGTCATCGGCACGGCCGTCGCCTTGAAGATCGTCGACCTTCTGGTGGGCCTGCGCGTTTCGTCCGACGACGAGCGCCTCGGCCTCGACCTCGCGCTGCATGGCGAAGCGCTCCATCAGTGAGTTCGCGGGCTTGACGGCTCGCCGGAAAAGCGTTCAATGATGAACTATCTCGCCGCGACCCAGCGTCGCGGCGATCCTTTTTGGGGTTTGCGCGGTTCGTTCGATGTCCAAGGCGATCGCCGATCTTCTCGACCTTTTCGATCTGGAGAAGATCGAGGACAATCTGTTCCGGGGCCGCAGCCCGCAGGTCGGCTGGCAGCGGGTGTTCGGCGGGCTGGTCATCGCCCAGGCTCTGGTCGCGGCGCAACGCACCGTCGAAAGCGCCATAGCCCATTCCCTCCACGCTTATTTCCTGCTCGGTGGCGACCCGGCGACGCCGATCGTCTACCAGGTCGAGCGCCTGCGCGACGGACGCAGCTTCGCGACCCGGCGCTGTCAGGCGATCCAGCACGACCGGGTCATTTTTTCCCTCGTCGCCTCTTTCCATAATCCCGAGCCGCAAAACCTCGATCACGCCTTTCCGGCGCCCGATGCGCCGAGCCCTGAGGATCTCCCCGACGAAGGCGAGTTTTTCGCGCGTTTCGGAGCGCACATGCCGGAGCCGGTGCGCCGCTATTTCCAGCGGGAACGGCCGATCGAGATGCGTCCGGTCGAACCCGACCGCTATATCGCCCGTGACGCCCGATCCGATCCGGTGCAGAAGGTCTGGGTCCGCGCCTCGGGCGCCCTGCCCGACGACCCGGCGATCCATCGCGCGGCTTTGGCCTATCTCTCCGACATGACCCTGCTCGACACTTCGCTGATCGTCCATGGCAAGTCGGTGTTCCATCCCGACATCCAGGCGGCGAGTCTCGATCACGCCTTGTGGCTGCATCGCCCGTTCCGGGCCGACGAATGGATGCTCTATGTGCAGGACAGCCCCAATGCGTCGGGCGGCCTGGGATTCAGCCGCGGCGCGCTCTATTCGCGCGATGGCGCGCTGATCGCCTCGGTGGCCCAGGAAGGCCTGATCCGGGTGAAACACGAAGCCTCGCCGAATTTCGCGCAACTCTGACCAATCCTTGCGCATAAAGATGCATAGGTTTTAGGCTTATCGCCTAACTTTTAGCGCTACGCCGCGATCTTGCGCCGATTGCACGAAATTTGAATTCTTGGGTCTTGTAAATCAATGACTTGTCCGGTGGCGCCGCTTGGCATGCTCCTTGTTTGTGCAAATCGGCGAGAGAACGATCGGCCAGGCGGGTTTCGCCTGACCGGTCGCTGCTTTGTCGATCTGCAAAAACAGGGAATAAAATGAAAATCGTGATGGCTGTGATCAAGCCGTTCAAGCTGGACGAAGTGCGCGAGGCGCTGGACGCGATCGGCATCCACGGCCTGACGGTGACGGAAGTGAAGGGCTATGGGCGCCAAAAAGGCCATACCGAGATTTATCGCGGCGCCGAATATACGGCGAGCTTTCTGCCCAAGCTGAAGGTCGAGGCCGCCGTTCGCGCGGAACTCGTCGACCGGACGGTCGAAGCCATTTCCGCCGCCGCCCGCACCGGCCACATCGGCGACGGCAAGATTTTCGTCGAAGCGATCGAGCAGGCCGTCCGCATCCGCACCGGCGAACGCGATTCCGACGCGCTCTGAACCCCGCGCAATTTTTCAGGAGAAAGGCTTTCTGACCTGCCTCTCCGGGCGCGCCGCGATGGAGGCGCTCTGCCTCGCATTGGCCGCTTTGGCGCCGAACGGCCGCGCGGCTTTCGCGAACGCCGCCACGTCCGCCGTCAACAGGGGCGCCATCGCCTGGACGCTGGCCTCCAGCGCCCAGGGCTCATGATTGTCCGTTCCCGACCTCGCCCCGTTCCATGGCCGCCTGGCGCGCCACAGGGACTCCCTGTCGGCGCTGACCCGGGTCTTCGCCACGCTGATCTGATCCGGTCCGGCGCCGGCGCCGCCGTCCTCTCAAGGATCGTCGATCTCGTCATCGGCCCGCGTCCCACCCGCGATGAGGAGCGCGAAGGCCTCGACGTCGCCGAACATGGCGAACAGGCCCCTAATTATTGAGCCGTCGCCCCCGGTTCGAACTGCGGACGGCAGGGTTTTCGGACCCCGCCGTTTTCCTTCCTCAATAAGCCACGATCTTGTAACTTTCGCCTGGCTTCAACTGGTCGCTGTCGAGGCCGTTGAGCAGCTCGAATTGTTGGAGCGGGCGGTCGATCAGCGCCATTTTCGCCGCCAGGGTCGTCGCATTGTCGCCGAGTCCGGCGACGGCGAGGCGCAGATGGAGCGGCTGGGCGAGTTTCTGCTCGTCGGGCGTGATGGGATGGAAGGAGGCGATGGATTCGTCGAATCGTTTGCTCGTCTCGGGCGTCATCGCCTTGACCGCGAAAATCATCCGATAGATGTCGCCGTTGAAGGCGATCGCCGCGACGCGGAAATTCCACTCGCCGGCGCGGGCGTCGGCATAGACCGCCGGCAAGCCGTTGACCTTGTCCTCGCGAATGGAAGAGGCGAGCAGGCCGTCGATCCAGCCTGACGTCAGATAGGCCTTGAGGCTCTTGCCCGCGGGCGCGCGCACGCTGTCGAAACGCAAGGCTTCCGCGCCGCCGCTCGCGACGCCCAGGACCGCCTGCGCCGAATTCTGAAGCACATAGCCTTCCGGCGCCTCGAAGGCAAAGCCGAGGCGCGGATGGATGAAGGCGCGGCCACGGATCGCGCCGTCGGTCGGGTCGTCGCCGAACATCACGCCGTCGATCGCGTCGAGATAGGGCTGGCGCGCCCTGTCGCCGACGCCGGGCGCCCCGAACTGCCGGGCGACCTGGAGCGCCACCGCGACGCGCTCCGGCGTCGAGGGATGGGTCGCCAGGATATCCGGCCTGCTGCTGTCCGCCTGGCCGATGAGTTCGGCGCGCATTTCGCTCGAACGCCCGAGCGCGGTGAGAAAACGCGACGCCGCAAAGGGGTCGTAGCCGCCCCGCGCGATCACGTCTATGCCGACGCGGTCGGCTTCGAACTCCTGCTGGCGTGAATAGGAGGCGATGGTCCGCGCGGCGGCGGCCTCGATCTCGTCGCTCTTCTGACGGCTTTCGATGATCTGTGACGCCTGCGCGATCACCGCCTCGGTCTTTTCCTTTTCCGCCCGCAGGAAAGCGTGGCGCGCGGTGACATGGGCGATTTCATGCGCCATCACGGCGGCGACTTCGGATGTGTCATTGGCCAGAGCGAGCATGCCCCGGGTCACGAAAAGATCGCCCGAGGGAAGCGCGAAGGCGTTGACCACCGCCGAATTCAGGATGGTCACGCGATAGGGCTGGGTCGGCGTGTCGCTGGCCGTGGCCAGCCGCACCAGAACCTGATCGAGATAGGTCTGGGCCCTGGGCCATTGATATTCGCCGCCGTAAAGCGCGATCAGCCGCTTGCGCTCGGCGTCCTGCGGCGTGTCGCGAAGCGCCTTGGGCGCGGCGGTCTGCGGCGGGGGCGGCGTCATGCCCTGCTGTTCGAGCGTGGCGCAGCCGGCCAGAAGCGTCAGGACGGCGAGCCGCGCCAGCGCGGAAGCCATGCGCGGAGCGAAAAGCCCTCGCGTCCTTTTGCGCTTGCGTTCCGCCATCACTCCGCCGTTCCGATCCCGCGCCCAAGCCCGTGCCCAAGCCGACGCCAAATTTCGCCTCGTCCCGCTCAAGGCGAATCGGCTTTTCCCGACGACCCCGCCCGCGGCGCTTCCTCAATAAACTCGATTTGGCCGGGATGGAATAATTCGATGAGCGGGGAAGCCGCGATCTCGACCACGCCGCGCGCGCGCACGCGGCGGCCTCTCAGGCTTTTTTCGTCAAACCCGGCGCGTTCGAACGCGCGCCGATTCCGCCGGGCGATGACCAGAGCCGCGCCGCGCCGGCCGGCGAAATTCAGATAAGTGCGGCTGAAGCCGTGGCCGATCGAGCCGATCCGCCCCTCGACGATCGCCAGCGTCCCGTTGCGTCCGGCGAAGGCCGCCGGATCGTCCCCGGAAAGAACGGCGAAGGCCGGATCCGCCCAGAGTCCCGCTTTCGCGGCCCGCGCTTCGGCCTCCGCGGCCTTGACGCCTTCCGCGCAGGCGCCGGGATCGGCGGCGACAACAGCGAGGCCGGCGGCGGCCAGGCTCTCGTCCGCCGATTCTGACGCGCCCTCGGGAAAAAGCCGCGCTGGAATGCGCCCCCAGCGGTCGGCGGGGCCGAGCGGCGACGCCAGCAGGGCTTTTCCTTGCAGGAGAGAGGCTAGCTCCCGCGCGGCCTCCTGCGGGAGGTCGGGTTCGGCCGCCGTCGCGCGGGGCGGCTCGATGGAAGGGAAAAATACCACGCGCCCGTCGGCGAGTGTGATGTCGAGCCGCGCGTCGACTTTTTCGATCCGCGCCTTTGCAACCGCCACGTCGCCGTCGCAGCCGGCGGCCCGCGCGCAAACCGGCGCGGCGACAGCGATCAGACAGGCGAAAAGGAAACCGGAAAAGCGCATGCGGACCGCTCGGCGAAGGACTTTTTCGATTAGCATGTTTGCGCGCGGCATGGTTTTTTCGCGCCGGAATTTATGCTAGGCAAGGCGCGCGCTCGCGTCCCGGTAGCTCAGCAGGATAGAGCAACGGTTTCCTAAACCGTAGGTCAGGGGTTCGAATCCCTTCCGGGACGCCAATTTGCAATTTATGCGTTGTCCATACCGGACACATAGCTGACAATCCGGGGCCCGCCCCGCCGCGGTCCCCGCCGCCCTGTTAGGGGCCGGGCTATGGCTGCGATCCCTCTTACAGCGATCGCTGCTACGGAAATGGTTACGGCCGTGGCGCGGGACACGGCCACATGAATGGCGATTTCAGCTTCGGCGGCGACGCGGACACCGACCTGAACGGCTGGGGCGACAACGACCGGAAAGGGTACAGCCGCGGCCGCGTGGCGGCCGCGGCCCAGGCAGGTGGCGAACACCACACAATGAATTGAACATCGTCACGCAAGAACTTGATGGCCGGCGGCCCCCGTTGGCGGCCATCTCTATTTCCCCTGGCTTTGCGGGCGAACTCCCGCCACGAGGTGAACGATGAGAAGAGTCGAAACTTGGCTCGCGGCGGCCGCCATCGCCTCCGCGCTGAATGTCCCGACCATGGCCCACGCGCAATGGTGGGGCGGAACGCCTTACACCGGACGCCCATCGGGCCCGGGCGCCTGGGGCTATCCCTACAATACCAATGGATGGACCAACAATGGTTGGGGTCGTGGCTGGGGCAACGGCAATATGAATTTCTCCGCCAACTTCGACAATCTGAACAACGGCTGGAGCAATGGATGGAACCGCCCCTGGGGCGGTTACCCCGGCAACGCGCCGTGGAGCACGCCTTACGCCGGTGGCCCCTGGGGAGGCCCGATGGGAGGAGGCCCGATGGGGGGCAGTCCCTGGGGAAGCCCCATGGGAGGAAGCCCGATGGGGGGCAGTCCCTGGGGAGGCCCGATGGGGGGAAGCCCGATGGGGGGCAGTCCCTGGGGAGGCCCGATGGGGGGAAGCCCGATGGGGGGTAGTCCCTGGGGAGGCCCCATGGGAGGAAGCCCGATGGGGGGTAGTCCCTGGGGAAGCCCCATGGGAGGAAGCCCGATGGGAGGAAATCCATGGGCGAGCCCGATGACAGGCAATCCGTCGGGAGGGCCCATGGGCGGCAATCCGTGGGCCAATAATCCCTGGCGCTAAGGAAACGGCCGGTCACCGAAGGGACGCAGCAGGTCAGCAAAGGACAGGCGCCAAAAGCGCGTCGTGAGTCTCGGCGCGGGTGTTTCCGGTGGCGCCGGATTACGAAAACTATCCCGAATATGGGCGCGAGCTCAATCTGGCCTTCGGAGAGATCGCCTCGACGGCCATGGGATGACGTCCTTGCTTGACTGAACTTTCCTCTACCCGGAGAAAATGAAGCCATTCCGGTTGTTGCCGCCCGGTTGATCGGGATGCGCGCGGATGGAACCGAATGAATAATGATCCACCGCCATTTTCGGGGGACGATTTGGGGCGAAGCCGCTGATTTCCGCGCGGCTCTTGCCAGCGATTCCAGTCTCTGAATCCATGTGCGCATGGATCGCACTGATTTGCGGCGGCTGAGCAAGGACGAGTCGATTGATCTGGCGCCCCAGCTTTAACGACCGGATAGAACGTCGCGCACGTCGTCCAAGCCTCCTTCCACGGATAAGAAAACGCCGATTTGGGCATCGTCGACGAGTCACCCCCTCCGAGACCTGGTATCATTGCGTTCGCGCGCATCATGGCGGCAACGGCGGGAGGTTGGCCTATAGCCGTCCTTCGGCCAATGCCCCCTCCGCGCCCAACGGCGTCAACCCGAAATGGGACCGCGCGTCAAGTTCTCACCTTTAGCCCGCCGCCGCGCCCGCCAGCGCCAGCCAGGCGTCCTCGTCGATCACGTCCACGCCAAGCTCCCGCGCCTTGGTCAGTTTCGAGCCGGCCTCGGCGCCGGCGATGACAAGATCGGTCTTTTTCGACACCGAACTCGATACCTTGGCGCCAAGCCGCTCCGCCATGGCCTTGGCCTCGTCGCGGGTCATTTTCTGCAAGGCCCCGGTGAAGACCACCGTCTTGCCCGCCACGGCGCCGCCGCTCTTCACCGCCTCCATCGGCAGGATGCGCACCTCCGCCAGCAAAGCGTCGAGCGCCCGCTCGTTGTGCGGCTCGACGAAGAAATCCGCCACCGCCTCGGCGACCACGTCGCCAATGCCATCGATGTCGTTGATCCGCTGCCGGGCCTCGCTGCCCGGCGCGGCGTGGCGGGCGGTCTCGCGCAAGGCGTCGAACGTCTCGAAGGACCGCGCCAGCCTGATGGCGTTGGTCTCGCCGACATGGCGTATGCCGAGCGCGAAAATGAAGCGGTTGAGCGCGACCTCGCGCCGCGCCTCGATGGCGGCGAACAGGTTGCGGGCCGAGACCTTGCCGAAGCCCTCGAAATTCTCGATTTTCGTCAGGCTTTGCCGGTCGCGTTCGGAAAGCGTGAAAATATCGGCGGGCGTGCGGATCAGGCCTTTCTCATAGAAAAAGGCGATCTGCTTGTCGCCGAGGCCCTCGATGTCGAAAGCGTTGCGCGAGCAGAAGTGGCGGAGTTTTTCGACCGCCTGAGCCGGGCAGACCAGAGCGCCGGTGCAGCGCCGCGCCGCTTCCGGCTCTCCGGTCTTGGGATCGATCTCGCGCAGCGCCGCCGAACCGCAGGCCGGGCAGACGTGCGGGAATTGGTAGGGGCTGGCGTCGTCCGGCCGCTTTTCCGGCACGACGCCCAAAATTTGCGGAATCACGTCGCCCGCGCGCTGGACGATCACCGTGTCGCCGATGCGTATGTCCTTGCGGGCGATCTCGTCCTCATTGTGCAGGGTGGCGTTGGAGACGACGACGCCGCCGACGGTCACCGGATCGAGCCGCGCCACCGGCGTCAGCACCCCCGTGCGCCCGACCTGGATCTCGATCTCGCGCAGCACGCTGGTCGCCCTTTCCGCCGGGAATTTATGGGCGATCGCCCAGCGCGGCGCCCGCGCGACAAAGCCGAGCCGGCGTTGAAGCGCAAGATCGTTGACCTTGTAGACCACGCCATCGATGTCATAGCCAAGCGAGGCGCGCCGGCTTTCGATGTCATGGAAATGCGCGAGCATGTCTCGCGCGCCGTAACAGACCCTTGTCATGGGATTGACCTTGAAGCCGAAGGCGTGAAAAACCGCCATCATGCCCATCTGGCTGTCGGCGGGCATGTCGGGTTCCGCCGCGCCCCAGGCATAGGCGAAGAATTTCAGAGGCCGTTGCGCCGTGATCGCCGGGTCGAGCTGGCGCAGCGAGCCGGCCGCGGCGTTGCGCGGATTGGCGAACAGCGGCTTGTCCGCCGCCGCCTGTCTGGCGTTGAGGGCGGCGAAATCGGCATGGCTCATATAAACCTCGCCGCGCACGTCGATGACCTCCGGCGCCCCGCCCGAGAGTTTTTCCGGGATGTCGTCGATGGCGCCAACATTGGCGGTGACATCCTCGCCGACCAAACCGTCGCCGCGCGTGGCGGCGCTGACCAACAACCCTTTTTCATAGCGCAGCGAACAGGACAGGCCGTCGATCTTGGGCTCGGCGGTGAAGGCGAGTTCCGCCTCCCCGCCAAGCCCCAGAAAGCGTCTTACGCGCGCGACAAAATCCTCCACTTCGTCGTCGGAAAAAATATTGCCCAGCGACAGCATAGGCACGGCATGAGCCACCTTGGCGAATTTCTCCGCCGGCGCGGCGCCGACCTTTCGGCTCAGCGATTCTTCGTCGGCGAGTTCCGGAAATTGCTTCTCCAGCGCCTCGTAACGGCGCCGCAGGGCGTCGTAGTCCGCATCCGAGACGACCGGCGCGTCCTCCTGGTAATAGGCGCGGTCATGCGCGGCGATTTCCTCGCCGAGTTTCTGGTGCTGCGCGCGGGCGCGGGCGAGATCGTCGCTCTTTTTCATGCTAGCCGGCGTTCTCGATCAATCGCGCCGCCGCCGCCCGCGCTTCGTCGGTAATGGTCGCTCCCGCGAGCATGCGCGCAATCTCCTCGCGGCGGTGTTCGTCGGCGAGCGGCGCGACGCGCGTGGCGGCCCGCGCCCCCTTGTCGGCGAGATCCTTGGAAATCCGCATATGGGTGGCGGCCCGCGCCGCGACCTGCGGCGCGTGGGTGACGGAGAGCACTTGCACCCTGGCGCCGAGCCGCGCCAGCCTCTGCCCGATGGCGTCGGCGGCGGCGCCGCCCGCGCCCGCGTCGATCTCGTCGAAGACCAGGGTGGGGGCCGAGCCGCGATCCGCCAGAACCACTTTCAGCGCCAGCATGAAGCGCGACAATTCGCCCCCCGAGGCGACCTTCATCAAGGGTCCCGGCCGTGAGCCGGGATTGGTCTGAACCCAGAATTCGACTTTTTCCGCCCCGTCCGGACCGGCCGGATCCGCGTCCGTCGTGATGTGGGTGGAAAAGACCGCGCGCTCCAGTTTCAGCGGCGGCAATTCGGCGTTCACCGCCGCGTCGAGCGCCTTGGCGGCTTTCTTCCGCGCCCTGGTCAGTTCAGCGGCGCAGGCGCGATAATGATCTTCCGCCGCCTCCCGCGCCTTGCCCAGCGCGACGAGACGCGCCTGCCCGGCGTCGAGCGCGGCGAGATCGGCGGCGAATTTCTCGGCAAGCTCGGCAAGCCGATCGACCGGCGCGCCATATTTGCGCGCGGCGGCGCGCAGGGCGAACAATCTTTCCTCGGCCTGCTCCAGCGCGCGCGGGTCGAATTCGGCGTCGCGCAGCGCCCGATCCAGGGCCTGCTGGGCAAGATCGAGCGCATTGAGCGCCGCATCCAGCGCCTTGATCGCCGGGTCGATCAGGTGCGGCGCCTGCGGCTGGCGCCGCTCCAGCCGGCGCAGGGCGGCGGAGAGCGTGGACAGCGGCGATCCGTCGCCCGCGACGCTCTCATGGGCGTCGCGCAAGTCCCCCGCGACCTTTTCGGCCTGCTGCATCGCCGTGCGCTCAATGGCGAGCGCCTCCTCCTCGCCCGGGCAGGCGCCAAGCTTCGTCAGCTCCGCATGGGCGTGAGAGAGATAATCGGCCTCCTTGCGCGCGGCCTCGACCGCCGCCGTTTCCTCGCGCAGGTCCTTCTCCGCCTGCCGCAGCGCCGCATGGGCGGCGCGGGTCGCCGCGACGAGATCGCCATGGCCGCCGAAAGCGTCGAGCAGGGCGCGATGAACATTCGGATCGACCAGGACGCGGTCGTCGTGCTGGCCGTGAATTTCCACCAGAGCGTCGCCGATCGCGCGCAGGGCCTGAATGCTGATCGGCTGGTCGTTGACATAGGCGCGGCTGCGCCCGTCGGCCATCTGCACGCGGCGCAGGATGAGATCGCCCTCGATGTCGAGGCCCTGTTCGGCGGCGGCAAGGCGGGCGGGGTGGTCGATTGGGGGGTCGAAAACCGCCACCACCTGCCCCTGCGCCTCACCGGACCGCACCAGGGCGCCGTCGCCACGCCCGCCGAGGGCCAGCGAAAAAGCGTCGAGCAGGATGGATTTGCCGGCGCCGGTCTCGCCGGTGAGCACAGTCAGGCCGGGGCCGAACTCCAGCTCCAGCCGATCGATCAGGACAATGTCGCGAATCGCGAGCTGAACCAGCATGGACCCCGCCTCGACAGGGGCTTTTCGCCCCCGGCTTCGCAGGAATAAACGGAAACGCGCCTCAGCTCAATCCGACCTTCTTGAAGGCCTTGGATATCCACGAATCCGTGTGTTCGTGCGGCGACAATCCGTTCGACTGGAGACGCTCATAGGCGTCCTTGTACCATTGCGAATTGGGGAAATTCGCGCCCAGAACCGCGGCGGCGGTCTCGGCTTCCTGGGTGACTCCCATGGCGAGATAGGCCTCGGTCAGGCGCTCCAGCGCTTCCTCGGCCTCGCGCGTGTTCTGATATTTGGCCAGCACTTCATGGAAGCGGTTGATCGCCGCAGGGTAGTTCTGGCGCTTCAGATAGTAGCGCCCGATCTCAAGCTCGTGACCGGCGAGCTGGTCGCGGCAGATTTCGATCTTGAGACGGGAGTCCGCCGCGTATTTCGACTTGGGATATTTGTCGACCACGGTCTGGTAATATTTCAGCGCCTTGACGACGCGGTCCTGATCGCGCTGGACGTCGGGCATGTCGCCGTACATCGCCTGCCCGGCGAGATAGTTCACATATGGCGCGTCTTCAGTATTGGGATAGAGCGAGATATACCGGTCGGCGGCGGTGGAGGCGTCGACGAAGGCATTGTTGAGGTAGTCGGCATAGACTTCCATCACCAGGCCCTTGCGCGCCCATTCGCTGAACGGATATTGCTTCTGCAAGGCGGCGAACTGCTTGGCGGCGGCCTCGTAATCGTGATGGTCGATCTTGATCAGACCCTCGTTATAGATGTGATCCGGCGGGACGTCCGGATCGAGCTTCATCTCGTATTTCTTCTTGCCGAAGGGATTGAGATCCTCCAGCGAAAAGCAGAAGGCCGTATGCGCGCTGACGGTCAATGCCGCCCCGGCGAGCAAGAGAGCGCGGAAAGTCCTGAGGCCAAGGGAATGCGAATCGTTCATCCAACACGCTCGTGATCACGCGGGCGCGCCGGGCCCGGAAAGTTTCGGCTGTTTCGCGGCGAAGGCGCCAATTGGCGGCGCTCGGCAAGCGCCGCCGCCAACGCATAGCGCGGCGGGCGCGTAAAAGCAAAAGCGGTTTTTTGAGGCAATTTTAAGACCCGGCCGCCATAGCCCGCCTTTAGACGGGCGTCTTAAGCCGCCCTACCAGGTTCAGTTGCGCTCCGCCATATAGACCGGAGCGGCGACCAGACCGAGGTCGGCGCGGGCGCCTTCGCGCGGGACCGGCGCATAATCGACGAAGCGATAGGCCGAACGGTCGGCGAACAGGGCGGCGAGCACGGCGACGTTCAGCTTGTGGCCGCCGCAATAGGAACGGTAGGCGCCGATGATCGGGGCGCCCGCCAACGCGAGGTCGCCCACCGCGTCGAGCATTTTATGGCGGACGAATTCGTCGGAATAGCGCAGGCCTTCGGGATTGAGGATGCGATCGTCGTCGATGCCGACGGAATTTTCGAGCGAGGCGCCCAGCGCGAAACCGGCGGTGACCAGCCGCTTGACGTCCGAAAGGAAGCCAAAGGTGCGCGCGCGCGCCAGATCGCGGCGGAACGAAGCCGCGTCGAGATCGAGACTCTTGCGCTGGCGGCCGATCGCCTCGCTCTGGAAGTCGATCTCGACATCGAGGCGAAAGCCCTTTTCCGCCGGAAGCAATTCGGCGAAAGCGCGGCCCTGCTCGACGCGGACCGGCTTGAGAATCTTGAGATAGCGGCGCGGGGCGTCGAGCTGCACGATCCCGGCGCGGTCGATGGCTTCGACGAAAGCGGCGGCCGAGCCGTCCATGATCGGAACTTCGGGGCCGTCGACCTCGACGAGGCAATTATCCACGCCAAGAGCGCGCAAGGCGGCGACCAGATGTTCGATCGTGGCGACCATATGCTGGGCGCCGTCGCCGATGACGGTGCATAGTTCGGTCATGGTCACCCTGGACCAGTTGGCCTCGATAACCCGGCTGCCGCCATCGGGCAGGCCGCTGCGCAGGAACACGAGACCGGCGTCGGCTTCGCTGGGATTGAGAACGAGACGAACAGGCTTGCCGGAATGAACGCCGATCCCTCCTGCCAGAACGGTGCGTTGGCGGAGCGTGGTCTGAAAGCGCTTCTTCATTATTCTTCCGTTTGTTCGTCCCGTGTGGGTCACGGGAACGTTGCGGTTGCGCCCCGGTTTGGCCACGACATTGCCGCACCGCCTCGAAAACGCCATCCCGAAAGTGGCGCGGCGAATCTCCAAAAAAACGAAACCGACTCGCCTCGCGGCCGCGGAAACCATGGATTCGCCATGGATTGAAGGTACCGGGCGCGGCCTGTCGCCACAAATCACTCTTTCTTACGCCCCTGTTACAAATTAACCGTATTTTCGTCGCGATCGCCTCAATCAATCGTCAAACTCCGCCTCGATCAGCAACGTCGCGACGACAAAAACCCGCCTTTCGGCGGGTTTTTTCGCGTCCTGCGCCGCAATCGCGGCTTTTGTCAGCTCGATTGACGGCGCAGGAAGGCGGGAATTTCGAGATGATCTTCCTCGGCGCGCGGATAGCCGCGGCCGTTGGCGTCGATCATGGCGGCGGGGCGCTGCGCCGGCGGGCGCTTCGCATATTCGGCGTGAACCGGCGAAGGCTGGGCGGGGCGGGGCGCATAGCCCGCGGGCGCCTGGGCATGAGCCTGCGCCGGCGCCTGGACGGGCGCCTGGATGGGAGCGTGAAGCGCGGGCGCGGCGCCGACCTGTTCCTCGGCGCGGCTCATCCCGAAAGTGGCGAGACGCTCAAGGAGGGTGCGGCGGCGCGTTTCCGGCGCGGCGGCGTGCTGCTGGGCGCCGCGCATCAGGTTCTGGCCTGGCAGGGGCAGTTCGTCGATGCTGGGCATGCGCGGGGCGCGCATCGGCTGTTCGGCCGGCGGCGGAACGAAAGGCTCGGCGGCCACGGGCGCCTCGACGCGGCGCGCGGGCGCGGCCTGGGGCTCCTGATAGGCCGACGGCGGCGGCGCCATGCGCTTGATCTGCACGTCGGGATGATGCGGCGCATAGATCTGCTCGGCGGCCGGCGGCGGCGCATAGGCCTGGACCGGCTGCGGCGCCGGAGCCGGCGGGGGCGCCATCTCGATCGGCTGAGGCGCATAATAGGCTTCCAGCGCCGGCGCCGCGGGGCGCGCGGACTGCATGGTTTCGGCGTGACGGGTCGCCGCCTGGAGGCGCAGGCGCTCGGCGGCCTCGGCCGCGACGCGCTGCTCGTTCAGCTCGGAGGCGCCGGCGGGCTTGTCGATGCCGGTGGCGACCACGGAGACGCGGATCACGCCTTCCAGGCCGTGGTCGAAGGTCGCGCCGAGAATGATGTTGGCGTCCTCGTCCACTTCCTGGCGGATGCGGCTCGCGGCCTCGTCCACTTCATAGAGGGTGAGGTCGTTACCGCCCGTGATCGAGATCAGCAGGCCCTTGGCGCCCTTCATCGACACTTCGTCGAGCAGCGGATTGGCGATGGCCGCCTCGGCGGCGAGGATGGCGCGGCGTTCGCCGGTGGCCTCGCCGGTGCCCATCATCGCCTTGCCCATGTCGCGCATGATGGCGCGCACGTCGGCGAAATCGAGATTGATCAGGCCCTCGCGCACCATCAGGTCGGTGATGCAGGCGACGCCGGAATAGAGCACCTGGTCGGCCATGGAGAAGGCGTCGGCGAAGGTCGTCTTCTCGTTGGCGACGCGGAACAGGTTCTGGTTCGGGATGACGATCAGGGTGTCGACTGACTTGTGCAGTTCCTCGATGCCCAGGTCCGCGATGCGCATGCGGCGGATGCCCTCGAACTGGAACGGCTTGGTGACGACGCCGACGGTGAGGATGCCCATGTCGCGCGCGGTGCGGGCAATGACCGGCGCCGCGCCGGTGCCGGTGCCGCCGCCCATGCCGGCGGTGACGAAGACCATATGGGCGCCGGCGAGGTGATCACGGATCTCCTCGATCGCCTCCTCGGCCGAGGCGCGCCCGACTTCAGGCTGCGAGCCGGCGCCGAGGCCTTCGGTCACCTGCAGGCCCATCTGGATGATGCGCTCGGCCCTGGAGCTGGTCAGCGCCTGGGCGTCGGTGTTGGCGACGATGAAATCGACCCCGGCGAGGCCGGAATCGATCATGTTGTTGACTGCGTTGCCGCCCGCGCCGCCCACGCCGCACACCATGATGCGGGGCTTGAGTTCACGCAATTCCGGCGCTTTCAAGTTGATCGTCATTCTTTCTGTCCTCTTGTTCCCTGGAGCTTGAGCGCTCGCGCCCTTCGCATTGAACCCTGCCGCCGGATGGCGGCCTCGCCTTTCACCTTCAGAAACTGTCCTTGATCCAGCGGCCGACCCTGCCGAAATAGCCCGCCGACCGCTCCTCCCCGCCACCGCTCGACCGACTTGGCTCGAAATATTCGACATTCGAGAACTGCGGATAGACCAGCAGCCCGACCGAGGCCGAGAAGCCGGGGCTTTTCGCCGATTCCGGCATGCCCTGGACGCCGAGCGGACGCCCGACGCGAATCTGGCCGCCGAGGATTCGCCGCGCCGCTTCCGGCAGGCCGGTGAGTTGGCTCGCGCCGCCGGTCAGGACGATCCGGCAGCCGGAGGTCGGCGCGAAACCCGCGGCCTTGAGGCGGTCGCGCGCCAGTTCGAGAATTTCCTCGACGCGCGGCCGAATGATCCGCGTGAGCTGCGACCTGGAAATATGGATCGCGCCGTCGCCGTCGTCGCCCACCTGCGGAATGTTGAGGGTTTCGCGGTCGTCGGAGGGCGAGGAGATGGCGCTGCCATAAAGCGTCTTGAGCCGCTCGGCGTCGGCGAGCCGGGTGTTGAGGCCGCGCGCGATGTCCATGGTGATGTGCTTGCCGCCGACGGCGAAGGCGTCGCCATGCAACAGCTTGCCGTCGCGGAAGACGCCGACGCCGACCGAGCCGCCGCCGAGGTCGAGCACGGTCGCGCCGAGCACCGCCTCGTCGTCCACGAGAACCGCCAATCCCGACGCATAAGGCGTCGCGACCACCGCCTCGATGGAGAGATGGCAACGCTCGACCGCGAGCAGCAGATTGCTGAGCGCCGCCGCATCGGCGCTGACGACATGAAGGTCGGCGCCGAGCGCCTCGCCCATCATGCCCTTGGGATCGCGGATGCCGCCGGCGCCGTCGAGGGTGAAGCCGGTCGGCAGGCTGTGCAGGATCGCCCGGCCCTGCTGGGCGGTGCGCAGGCTCGTCGCCTCCAGCACGCGATGAATGTCGTTTTCCGAGACGCTGCGGACGACCGGCACATGGGCGTGGAAATAGGCGGAGCCGAGGCGGCCGCCGTGATTGGCGACGATCACGCTTTCGACCTGCGCCTTGGCCATGCGTTCGGCGGCGTCCACGGCCAGACGAATCGCGGCCTCGGCCTCATCCATGTCGATGACCACGCCGCCCTTGATGCCGCGCGAGCGCTGATGGCCGATGCCAAGGATGCGGGTGCGGTGGGTGCGTCCGCGCAGAAGGTCGGAGGGCTCGGCCGGAATCAGCTTGGCGATCAGGCACACCACCTTGGAGGCGCCGACGTCGAGCACGCAGAGGATCGAGCTTTTCCGCGTGGAGATCGGCTTGATCCGGGGCAGATGGACGGAAGCGATCATTTATGCGCCCCCTTGGCATGCGACTGGGCGGCGCGCGCGGCGGCCGCCTCTTCGGTCAGGCGCGCGTAAAGCTTGCCGGGAACGCGCATATCCAGCGAAACCACCGCCTTTTCGATCAGCCCGGATGCGGCTTCGAGCCGCGCCAGAAGAGCCACGGCCTTTTGCGGATCGGCCTCGGGCAGCAGCACGTCCACGCCCGTCGTCATCTTGAGGTTCCAGCGCCGCCTCGACACCAGCACGCCGGCGCGGATATTGCCGCGCAGATCGCCCGCCGCGTCGAGCAGCGCGACATATTCGCCGATCCGCTCGTTGGCGCCGTCGCCGACGACGAAAGGCAGGGATTCGAATTTCGGATTGTCCAGCTTGTCGATCGGGGCGCCGTCCGCGGCGACGATCGAGACCGCGCCGTCCTTCTGCCACAGGCCATAGGGCTTGCGCTCGGTGATCTCGATGACGAGGCGGTCGGGGAAGAATTTGCGAATGCTGGCGTTCTTGATCAGCGGCAGGGCGAGCAGACGGTTGCGCAGCGCGGCGGCGTCCAGGAACAGCAGCGACTGTCGGGAATCGGCGCCGACGATCGCGAGAATCTGCTTGTCGCTCACCTCATGCTGGCCGGCGATGGTGACAGAATCGATCCCGAAGCCCAGCGCGCGCGCCATCATGTCGCCGGGCACGCCATGATCCTGCACGAAAGCGGCATATTGGCCGTTGGCGACCGCGCCAAGCAGGCCGGCCCCGGAGAGGAAGCCGAGCGCGAGAACGGAGCCGAGGCCCGGCAGCCCGAGAAAGGTCGTGAGCGCGCCGCTTTCCTCGTGGCGCCGGGACCTGCGGCGGGGCGCGGCCTTTGGCGTGGTTTTCGGCGCGACCATGGCGCGCGGATGGAAAAGGGAAAGCCCGTGGAAAGGACCAGCGAGCCCGGCGCGCGACGATGCGAGGGCCGGATCAAGCCCATCTACCGGTCGCAGGAGGCGTCTTCCACCATCCATTTCACAAGCTCACCGAACGGAACGCCGGCATAAGCGGCCATTTCGGGCGCAAGGGAGGTCTCGGTCATTCCCGGCTGAGTATTCACTTCCAGAACGACGATTTCGCCCGTACCTCCGGGGCGGTCGTCGTAACGGAAGTCGGTTCGGCTCATGCCGCGGCATCCGAGCGCCCTGTGCGCCTTCAACGCCAAATCTTGAACAAGTTGGTAAATATTTTCTTTAACTTTTGCCGGAAGTTCATGAATTGACCCTCCCGGCGCATATTTCGCCTCGAAGTCGTACCAGCCGCCGCCGGCGGCCTTGATTTCGATGACGCCCAGCGCCCGCTCGCCCATGACCGCGCAGGTCAACTCGCGGCCGGCGATATATTTTTCCGCCAGCATCAGGTCGCCGTAAGCCCAGTCCGGCCGCAGCAGTTCCTGCGGCGGGTGGGACGTTCCCTCCTGGACGATGAACACGCCGTAGGACGAGCCTTCCGCCACCGGCTTCAAGACATAGGGCGGCGGCAGGACATGCGCCCCGGCCGCCTCGAAGCGCGAGACCACCCTGCCCGGCGCCACCGGCACGCCGGCCGCCGCCATGATCAGCTTGGCCTTGTCCTTGTTGGCGGCCAGCGCCGAGGCCAGCACGCCCGAATGGCTGTAGGGGATGCGCAACAGCTCCAGCACGCCCTGGATGATTCCATCCTCGCCGCCCGGCCCATGCAGGGCGTTGAGCGCGACGTCGGGCTTGAGCTTCGGCAGAACTTCCGCAACGTCGCGTCCGACATCGACTCGCGTCACCTTGTAGCCCTGGCTTTCGAGCGCCTTGGCGCAGGCCTCGCCGGAGCGCAGGGAGACCCCCCTCTCGCTGGAAAAACCGCCCATCAGGACCGCGACATGCTTGGTCATGTGAATATTCCTGAATGTTATGGGCGAGCGCCCTTTATTCCGATCCGCTTGATTTCCCATTGCAGTTCGACGCCGGTGGCGGCCTTGACCCGGGCGCGGACGTCCTCGCCGAGATTTTCGATGTCGGCGGCGCTCGCCGCGCCGCGATTGATCAAAAAGTTGCAGTGCATCGGCGACACCTGGGCGTCGCCGAGGACGAGGCCGCGGCAGCCGGCGCGGTCGATCAATTGCCACGCCTTGTCGCCGGGTGGATTCTTGAAGGTCGAGCCGCCGGTCTTTTCGCGGATCGGCTGCGATTTCTCCCGCGCCTCGGTGATCCGCTCCATTTCGGCGAGGATTTTTGCCGGCTCGCCCGGCCGCCCCTGAAACAGCGCGCTGGTGAAGATGACGTCCTCGGGCGCCGCGCTGTGGCGGTAGGTCATGTGGAGATCTTCGACGGTGAACTCGACGACCTCGCCTTTCCGATCAACCCCCCGCGCGGAGAGCAAAACATCCCTGGTCTCGCCGCCGTGGGCGCCGGCGTTCATCCGCAGCGCGCCGCCGATGGCGCCGGGGATGCCGCGCAGGAAGGCGAGGCCGTCGATCCCGGCCTCGGCCGCGACTTTGGCGACGCGCATGTCGGGCGCCGCGGCGCCGGCCCGCAGCCGGAAACCCTGTTCCACCACGATCTCGCCGAAAACCTTGCCGCCGAGACGGATCACCACGCCAGCGACGCCGCCGTCGCGCACGATCAGATTCGAGCCAAGCCCGATGGTCGTGACCGGAATGTCGGCGGGGAGGTTTTTCAGAAAATAGGAAAGGTCGGCCTCGTCGGCCGGATTGAACAGGACTTCCGCCGGCCCGCCGACGCGAAACCAGGTGAAGGGCGCAAGCTCGGCCCCGGGCGTCAGCCGTCCGCGCGTTTCGGGCGCGGCGGCGGAAATGCGCGCGGCCAGACCCGCAGGAACCGCCGTCACGCGAAGGCGCCTTCGAGCCAGGCCGTCACGACTTCGGCGCCGAGCGCGGCCGTCGCCGGGCCTAATTGCGTCGCCTGCTTGCGCAGGGTCGCGGGCCGGATTTTCGCCGCCGACAATTCGACGGCATGGCCGATCAGCCAGCGTTCGATGCATTCCGGCGCGAGCTCGACATGGAATTGCAGGCCGAGCGCAAAAGAGCCGATGGCGAAAGCCTGGTTGGGACAGCTTGCGGTGAAGGCCAGACGCACCGAACCGCGCGGCAGGTCGAAATTGTCGCCATGCCAATGCAGCACCGGCTGGTCATTGAGCGGCGCCAGCACCGAATTCAGGCCCGTCGGCGTGAGGGTCAGCGGCGCATAGCCGATTTCCCTCGCCGCCCCCGGCCCGACCCGCGCGCCGAGCGAAGCCGCCATCAGTTGCGCGCCGAGACAAATGCCGAGCGTCGGCTTTTTCGCGCGCAGGCGCTCGCCGATCGCGGAGGTTTCGTCGACCAGCCATGGATAGGCTTCGACCTCGTAAACGCCGATCGGACCGCCGAGCACGACCAGCAGATCGCAGTTCTGCATTTCCGCGACGGGAAAAGGCTCGACCCCGGCCTCGAAATAGTGAATCGCGAAGCCAAGCTCGGGCAGGAGCGTCCCCAGAACGCCCAGATCCTCGAAGGCGACATGGCGAATGACCAGACAGGAGCGGGTCATGCGGCGTCTCCCGCCGCGAGCTGTCCCGGCAAGGCGTAGGCCCATTGGGTGATGTTGCCGGCGCCGAGCATCACCACATAATCCCCCGGCGCGGCGATTTTGCGGATCATGTCCGGCAGTTCGTCCGGGCTTGGCAGGGCAATCGCCTGGCGATGGCCGTGGGCCTTGATCGCCGCGACCAAGGCATCCTTGTCGACGCCCTCGATCGGCGCCTCGCCGGCCGCATAGACATCGGCCACGAACACCACGTCGGCGTCGTTGAAACAGGTCGCGAACTGGTCGAACAGCGACTGAAGCCGGGTAAAGCGGTGCGGCTGGGCCACGGCGATCACCTTGTGCGGGGTCGAGGCGCGGGCGGCGCGCAGCACCGCCGCGATTTCCACCGGATGATGGCCATAATCGTCGAAGATCGCCACGCCGTTCCATTCGCCGACGCGGGTGAAGCGCCGCTTCACCCCGCCAAACGACGCCAGGCCCTTGCGGATGTTCTCGACGCTGACGCCGAGCTTGTGGGCGACGACGATCGCGGCGGCGGCGTTCAGCGCGTTGTGATGGCCCGGCATGGGAAGGGTCAGGTCCGACAGGACGGTCTCGCGGCCCTGCTGGCGGTCGCGGAGCGTGACGGTGAAGCGCGACACGCCGCCGGTCAGGTCGATATTGGAAAGCAGCGCATCGGCCTGCGGGTTTTCGCCATAGGTGATGACATGGCGGTCCTCGATCTTGCCGACCAGCTCCTGCACCGCCGGATGATCGAGGCACATCACCGCGAAACCGTAAAAAGGCAGGTTCTCGACGAAGGCGCGGAAGGCTTCCTTGATCGCGTCATAGGTCTTGAAATGGTCGAGGTGCTCGGCGTCGATATTGGTGACCACCGCGACATCGGCGGGCAGTTTCAGGAACGTGCCGTCGCTTTCATCCGCTTCGACCACCATCCAGTCGCCCGCGCCCAGTTTAGCATTGGCGCCATAGGCGTTGATGATGCCGCCGTTGATCACGGTGGGGTCGAGC
The DNA here is from genome assembly GCA_021777915.1 of Pseudomonadota bacterium. GTDB lineage: Bacteria > Pseudomonadota > Alphaproteobacteria > Rhizobiales > Beijerinckiaceae > Rhodoblastus. The sequence goes on from JAJYCZ010000001.1 coordinate 42,168, forward strand.
CCGCCGGCGTCGAGCAGGGTCGAAACCAGCGAGGTCGTGGTGGTCTTGCCATGGGTCCCGGCGATGGCGACGCATTGCTTGAGGCGCATCAGTTCGGCCAGCATTTCGGCGCGCCGCACTACCGGCAGGCGCTTTTCGCGCGCGGCGGCGAGTTCCGGGTTGTCGCGCTTGATCGCGGTCGAGACCACCACCACCGCGGCCTCGCCGAGGTTGCGGGCGTTGTGGCCGACGAAGACCCGCGCGCCCTTTTCGCGCAGGCGCTTGACATTGGCGTTGTCGGAGGCGTCCGAGCCCTGGACGTCGTAGCCGAGGTTGAGCAGCACTTCGGCGATGCCCGACATGCCGATGCCGCCGATTCCGACGAAATGGATGGGCCCAAGTTTGCTCGGCAATTTCATTGGCGAAACTCCAGGAATGCCGTGGGGGGTCTAAAGCCCGGCGGTCTTGAGGGCCAGATCGGCCAGACGTTCGGCGGCGTCGGGAACGCCGGCGCTCTTGGCCGCTTGGGCGCGCCGCGTCAAGTCCCCTGGATCGTCGAGCGCGCGCGCGAGCCTCTCGGCCAGCCATTCCGGGGTGAAGCCGGTCTGGCGCATCACTTCCGCCGCGCCGGTCTTCTCCAGATGCCTGGCGTTGGCCGCCTGGTCGGCGTCCAGCGCATGGGGGAAAGGCACGAGAATCGACGGACGGCCGATGACCCCCAGTTCCGAAACCGTCGAGGCGCCGGAGCGCCCGATCACGAGATGGGATTGCGCCATGCGCAGCGGCAGATCCGCGAAAAAGGCCGCCGCCTCGAAATTGACGTTGAGGCGCTGATAAGCCTCCGCCACGCGGGAAAAATCCTCGCCGCGCGCCTGCTGCACGATGACGAGGCGGGCCCGCTGCTCGGGCGCGAGACGTTCGATCGCCGCCGGGACCACGTCGGACATGATTCGCGCCCCCTGCGAGCCGCCGGTCACCAGCAGGCGCAGGCGACCGGCGTCGAAACCGGGATAGGACAGGCGGGCCGCTTCCAGCACCGCCGGGCGGACCGGATTGCCGACATGGACGACTCTTTCGCGCAACGCGTCGGGCAGACCGTCAAGGGTTGGAAAGCCGCAGGCGATTCGTTCCGCGCGTTTGGCCAGAAAGCGGTTGGCGCGGCCCATCACCGCGTTCTGCTCGTGCAGGATCAGCGGAACCGCGCGCAGGGAGGCGGCCAGAGCCGGCGGCACGGTGGGATAGCCGCCGAAGGACACCACCACGCGAGGTTTTATCGCGCCGAGGAGCCGGTAGGCCTCGACAACGCCTTTGCCAAGGGTCAGCGCCGCCGCGATTTTGGCGGCGAGCCCGCCCGACGTCGGCGTCGCGGAGGCGATTTCGTGGATTTCCTCGGCGGGAAAATCGCCGCCATAGCGCAGGGCGCGCTCGTCGGTGGCCAGCTGGACGCGAACCCCTCGCGCGAGAAATGCGTGGGCGAGCGCCTGGGCGGGAAAGAGATGGCCGCCGGTTCCCCCGGCGGCGACCAGAACGAGATTGTCCTTCGTTGCCGCGCGATTCATTCGGCCGCGACTCCCATCGGCGCGCCGGCGGGTCCAGGTCCGGCGCGGTCGAACAGGAGGGTGGATTTCGGCCGCCTGCGGGTGACCGCGAGCAGGAAGCCGACGGTGATCCCGAGCGAAATCAGCGACGAGCCGCCATAGGAAATGAACGGCAAGGTCATGCCCTTGGCCGGCATCAGATGGAGATTCACCGCCATGTTGATCGAGGCCTGAACGCCAAACAGCAGCGCGAGGCCGGCCGTGGCGAAGCGGCAGAACGGATCGTCGTCGCGCGACGCCTTGAGCAGGGCGCGCAGCACGATGAAGGCGTAGATCCCGACGATGAACATGCAGAACAGAAGGCCGAATTCCTCGCCGGTGACGGCGAAGATGAAATCGGTGTGGGCGTCCGGGAGGATCTGCTTGAAGACGCCCTCGCCCGGCCCTTTGCCGAACCAGCCTCCCGAGATGAAGCTGTCGCGCGCCGTGTCCACCTGGAACGTGTCGGAGATGCCGCCCACCTGGCCGGGGTCGAGGAAGTGCATGATGCGCGCGCGAACATGCGGCACGAATCTATAGGCCAGAACCACCGAAACGGCGCCGCCGGCGCCGAGTCCGCCGAGCCAGAACCAGTGCAGGCCCGCCATGAAGAACAGCCCGCCCCAGACCAGCGACAGAAGCATGGTCTGGCCGAAATCGGGCTGAAGGATGAGCGGGACCACCGTCGCCGGAAAAAGCAGGATCGCGATCCAGTTGGCCGGAAAGTCGCGGCGTTTCGCGCCTTCGGAAATCGCCCAGGCCGCAAGGACGACAAAGGCCGGTTTCAAAAATTCCGACGGCTGGATGCCGAAAATCCAGCGCTTCGCGCCCTTGACCTCGTGGCCGAACATCAGGGCGGCGAAAATCAGCCCCATCGACGCGATATAGATCCCCAGCGCCGTCCGCCGCACCAGACGCGGCGGCAGGAAGGACAGCGACAGCATGATGGCGACCGTCGGGACCAGGAATTCGGCCTGCCGGTTGACGAAATGGAACGGCGGCAGACGCAGGCGGTCGGCCACCGGCGGGCTGCCGCCCATGACCAGAACCAGCCCCAGCACGACCAGCGCGCCGACGCCGAGGAGCAGCCAGCGATCGACCGTCCACCACCAGTCGGCGATCGCCGAGCGTTCCGCGCGAGAAATCATGGCGAGTTTCCTCATTCTTGCGATCGCTTGCGCGATGGCGCCCCTCGCATCGGCTCGGCGTCGCGTTCGCTCCTGGCTGGCTTCGCCAGCGTGAGGGAATTCGCGACGCTTCGCCGCCTGTTCAAAACAACGCGCCCTGCGCGGCGTCTTCCGCCAGCAGGCTGGCCACATAGCCTCGGAAGGCGTCGCCGCGCTTCTCGAAATTGGCGAACTGGTCGAAGGAGGCGCAGGCCGGCGACAGCAGCACGACCGGCTCTGCCGCCGCGCTCTCCTGCGCGTCGCGCGCCGCCGCGGCGACCGCGACGTCCAGCGTCCCGCATTGTTCGCAAGCGACCGCGCCTTCGAGCGCGGCGGCGAAATCCCGGGCCGCCTCGCCGATCAGGTAAGCCTTGCGGATTCTGCCGAACAACGGCCGCAGCGGCTCGATCCCGCCGGCCTTGGCCTTGCCGCCGAGGATCCAGAAAATGTCGTCGAAGCTCAGCAGGGCCTTTTCCGCCGCGTCGGCGTTGGTCGCCTTGCTGTCGTTGACGAACAGGACCTTGCCCCGGCGCCCCACCTGCTCCATGCGATGGGCGAGGCCGGGGAAGCTGCGCATGCCGAGACCGATCTCGTCATGGGGAAGGCCGAGCCGCTCGACAGCCGCGAAGGCGGCGGCCGCGTTCTGCGCGTTATGGGCGCCGCGCAGGGCCGGCGCGCGCGACAGATCGAACAGATTTTCCTCAAGCGTCTTCAGCATCGGCAAGGCGAAGGTGCGGCGCAGATGGCCCATGTCGAGACTGACGGTCCCCAAGGCGTTGGGCCGGGTGTTGGACACGCCGACCACCGCATGGCCGGCGCCCTTGAGATATTGGAAGATCGCCTCGCACCAGTCGTCGTCGCGCCCGACGACGGCGAAATCGGACGATTCGACCAGCCGCCGCTTGATCGCGGCGTAATTCTCCATCGTCCCGTGGCGGTCGAGATGATCGGGGGTGAGATTGAGCAGCACGCCGACGCTGGGATTGAGCGAGGGCGCGAGATCGATCTGGAAGCTCGAACATTCGACGACATGAACGCGCTCGGGCGACGGCGGCTCGAGGTCGAGTATCGGCGTCCCGATATTGCCGCCGAGTTGCGCGTCGGCGCCCGCCTCGCGCAGGATATGGGCGATCAGCGCCGTGGTCGTGCTCTTGCCGTTGGTGCCGGTGATCGCGACCAAAGGCGCGCCGGGCGCGTGGAGCGCGCGCTCTCGGCAGAACAGCTCGATGTCGCCGATCACGGGGACGCCCGCGGCAAGGGCCTTGGCCGCGCTCCAATGCGGCGCGGGATGGGTGAGCGGCGCGCCCGGCGCGAGGATGAGCGCCTGGAAAGAGGACCAGTCGGCCTGATGCAGATCGTCGAGGCGGATTCCTTCCGCCGCGGCCTTTTCGAGCGCGGCGGGCGAATCGTCCCAGGCGCTCACCTGGGCGCCGCCGGCGGCAAGGGCCTTTGCCGTGGAGAGGCCGGAGCCGCCGAGGCCGAAAAGAGCGACAGACTGTCCGGCGAAAGAGGTGATCGGGATCATCAGCGCACCTTCAGCGTGGTGAGGCCGATAAGGGCCAGGACGAAGGCGATGATCCAGAACCGCACCACGACCTGGGGCTCGGCCCAGCCCAGTTGCTCGAAATGATGATGGATCGGCGCCATCTTGAACACGCGCTTGCCGGTCATCTTGAACGACGCCACCTGGACGATGACCGAGAGCGCCTCCATCACGAACAGGCCGCCGACAATCGCCAGCACGATCTCGTGCTTGATCGCCACCGCTATGGCGCCGAGCATGCCGCCCAGCGCCAGCGAGCCGGTGTCGCCCATGAAGATCTGGGCCGGCGGCGCGTTGAACCACAGGAAGCCGAGACCGGCGCCGATCATCGCGCCGGTCATCACCGTCAGTTCGCCGGCCGCGGGCACGTAATTGATCCCGAGGTAATGGGCGAAAATGTCGTTGCCGGCGAGATAGGCGATGATGCCGAAGGTCGCCGAGGCGATCATCACCGGCACGATGGCGAGGCCGTCGAGCCCGTCGGTGAGATTGACGGCGTTGCCGGCGCCGACGATGACGAAGCCCGCGAAGGGCAGGAAGAACCAGGAGAGATCGACGATCCAGCCGTGGAAGAAGGGCGCCGCCAGCTTGGTCGCCGGCGCGGCCGCGGTGAACGGGGCGGCCAGGGCGGCGAAGAAATCGCCGATGCTGGCCACCGGCCCCGTGGCCGAGGCGCACATCATGAAATAAGCCGCGAGCATGGCGATCCCCGCCTCCACGCCAAGGCGGGCGCGGCCGGAAAAGCCCCTGTGGCTCTGCTTGGAGACCTTGAGATAATCGTCGTAGAATCCGATCGCGCCGAAGCCCAGGGTCACGAAAAGCACGATCCAGACATAGGCGCTGCGGGGATTGGCCCACAGCACGGTCGAGACCGTCAGTCCGGCGGTGATCATCAGCCCGCCCATGGTCGGCGTGCCCCTCTTGGCGAGGTGGGACTGCGGGCCGTCGGTCCGGATCGGCTGGCCCTTGCCCTGCTTGATCCGCAGCGAGGCGATGACCGACGGGCCGAAAAAGAACACGAAGAACAGCGCGGTCGCGGTGGCGCCGGCGGCCCGGAAGGTGATGTAGCGGAAAACGTTCAGCGGGCTGAAATGATGGGACAGCGCCGCGAGCCAGATCAGCATCGGGATTCCTCGACTTGTTGCTGTTCGGGCGCCGCGAAGCGGCTTTTCAGCCCGGCGGCGAGCACATGAAGTTTCGAGCCGTTGGAGCCCTTCACCATGACCACGTCGCCCGCGCCCAGGGTTTCGGCGACCATCGGCTCCAGCGCGGCGGCCGATTCGGCCCAGCCGCCGCGCTTTTGCGGTGGCAGCGCGTCGAAAAGATGGCGCGTCAGCGGCCCGGCGGCGAAAACCAGATCGACATTGTTGCGCTCCAGGTCGTCCTTGAGCGCGACATGCAGTTCGGGCGCGGCCGGCCCCAGCTCCAGCATGTCGCCGAGAACCGCGACGCGCAGGCCTTTGCTCGAGGGCCTGGCCGCGCCCAGCAGGTCGATCGCCGCGCGCATCGAGGCGGGATTGGCGTTGTAGCTCTCGTCGATCAGCAGAAAGGCGCTGGCGGCGTCGTCGCGGTCGCGCCGCAGGACTTCGCGCGCGCCCCGTCCCTGCGCCGGCGCGACGTCGGCGAGCGAGGCGGCTATCGCCGGGAAATCGACGCCCGCCGCGCGAGCGGCGAGCAGGACGGCGAGCGCGTTGACCGCCATGTGGCGTCCCGGCGCGCCGAGCCGGAATTGCAGGTCCTGGCCGAGCAGCCGCGCGGAAACCCGCGAAAAAGCCTCCTCGGGATCGAACCGGGTCAGATGCGCGTCGGCGGCGGGATTCTCGCCGAAACTCAGGACATAGCGGGCGGGCGAGGCTTCCGCCGCCGCCTTGAGGATAGGGAAGGTCTCGACGTCGCCGTTGATGACCGCGACGCCGCCTGTGACGATTCCGGAAAAAATCTCGGCCTTGGCGCGGGCGATCTCCTCGACGCCGGCGAAATGTTCGAGATGGACCGGCGCGACATGGGTGACGATGGCGACATGCGGGCGAACCATATCGACCAGGGCCGCGATCTCGCCAGGGTGATTCATGCCGATCTCGAACACGGCGTAACGCGCGCTTTCCGGCAGGCGGGCGAGCGTGAGCGGCACGCCCCAGTGATTGTTGTAGGACTTGTCCGAGGCGTGGGTCGCGCCGGCGTCGGACAGGACCTTTCGCAGCATTTCCTTGGTCGTGGTCTTGCCGACCGACCCGGTCACCGCGATGATCCGCGCCTTGCTGCGCTTGCGCGCCGCGCGGCCAAGGCCTTCCATCGCCTTGAGCGCGTCATGGACGACATAGAGCGTGCCGAGATGTTTCAGGGCGTCGGCATGGGCCTCGTCCACCACCGCGGCCGGCGCGCCGCGCTCGAATGCGGCGCCGACATAATCGTGGCCGTCGGCGCTGTCGCCCTGGATCGCGAAGAAAAGGTCGCCCGGCTGAAGGGTGCGGGTGTCGATCGAAATTCCGGTCACGCCCTGCGGCGGCAGGCCGAGCACCCGCGCCCGCAGGGGCGCGACGAGACCGAGGCCGCTCCACAGAATTTCGCTCATGCGGAAAACTCCTTCAGAGCGGCGCGCGCCTCGTCCTGGTCGGAAAAGGGCAGCACCTTCCCGCCGACGATCTGCCCGGTTTCGTGGCCCTTGCCGGCGATGAGCAGGAGGTCGCCCTCGCCGAGCAGCGCGATTCCGGCGCGTATCGCCTCGGCGCGGTCGCCGATCTCCCGGGCGCCCGGCGCGGCGGCGAGAATCTGCGCCCGGATCGTTGCGGGATCCTCGCCGCGCGGATTGTCGTCGGTGACGATGACGACGTCGGCGCCGCGCGTCGCGATCCCGCCCATGATCGGGCGCTTGCCCGCGTCGCGGTCGCCGCCGCAGCCGAAGACGACGACAAGGCGCCGCCTGGCGAAGGGGCGCAAGGCGGCGAGCGCCTTTTCCAGCGCGTCGGGCTTGTGGGCGTAATCGACGAAGACCGGCGCGCCGTCGCGGTCGCCGACGCGCTCCAGACGCCCCGGCGCGCCGCGCAGAATTTCCAGCGCGGCGAAGACTTTTTCCGCCGGCGCCCCGGCGGCGAGCGCGAGGCCGGCCGCGACCAGCGCGTTTTCCGCCTGGAACAGGCCGGCGAGCGGCAATCTCACCGCGATGTCGCGCCCCGCGAAAACCAGATCGAGCCGCAACGCGAAATTTTCCGCGGCCGCCTGTTTCAGGTGCAGGGTCTCGCCCCTCGCGCCGACCGTGAACAGCTTTAAGCCGCGCGCCCGGCATGCGTCGATCACGCGGCCGGAAAAATCGCCGTCGGCGGCGATGACCGCCGTCTGGCCGGGTTTGAGCAAATCCGTGAACAGCCGCAGCTTGGCGGCAAGATATTCGTCGAGATCGGCGTGATAATCGAGATGGTCGCGCGACAGATTGGTGAAGCCGGCCGCCGTCAGGCGCACGCCGTCGAGCCGGCGCTGGTCGAGGCCATGCGACGAGGCTTCCATCGCCAGATGGGTCACGCCCTCGCCCGCCAAAGCGTCGAGGGTCTGGTGCAGGGTCACCGGGTCGGGCGTGGTCAGCGCGCCGTAAACCGCGCCACCGGGCTTGACCACGCCGATCGTGCCAAGCGAGGCCGCGGCAAAACCGCAGAAGGCGAAAATCTGGCGGGTGAAATCGGCGACCGAGGTTTTTCCGGACGTGCCGGTGACCGCGACGATTTTTTCGGGCTGGCGGGGAAAGAGCGCCGCCGCCGCCAGGGACAGGCTTTTTCGCGCGTCGGCGACCTGAATATAGGCCGCCCCGGCCAGCGCTGGCGGCGGGGCTTGTTCGCCGACCGCCGCCACGGCCCCGGCGGCCAGGGCCTGGGCGGCGAACCGCATGCCGTCGGTCCTGGCGCCCGCCAAGGCGAAAAACAGCGCGCCGGGCGTGACGGCGCGGCTGTCCGCCGTCACGCCGGCCACGTCGAGGCCGCGCCATTTTTCGGGGGCGTCGGGCAGAATGTCGGCAAGGCGCATCAATGGTCTCCCGGCCCCGTGATCGGCGGGGCGTTGGCGAAGCCATAACCCATGCGCGCCAGCAGGGGGAAGGGTTCGGTCGGCAGGTCGAGGCGCGGCGCGAGGCCGAGCAGAGGCGTGACGCGCTCGATCAGCCTGCCGGTGACATAGCCGGAATTATAGGCGGCGGTGTCCCAGAAACCGTCCTCTTTCAGGCCCTTCGGCTCGTCCATTACCGTCATGAACAGATAGCGCGGCTTGTCGGCCGGCAGGATCGCCATGAAAGTGGTGAACACCTTATGCTTGGAATAATGGCCGGCGACCACCTTTTCCGCCGTGCCGGTCTTTCCACCCACGAAATAGCCCGGGATATTGGCCTTTTTCGCGGTGCCGACGATGGCGTTGAGGCGCAGGATATAGCGCAGGGACTCGCTGGTGGACGGCTTGACGACCTGGGGGGCGCTCGTCTTGTCGAAACCGTCGGGCCGCTTGAGGAAGGTCGGCGTGATCAGATAGCCGCCATTCACCAAAGCGGCGACCGCCATCATCGCCTGGAGCGGCGCCACCGCCAGACCGTGGCCGAAGGCGATGGTCATGGTCGAGATCTCGCTCCAGCGGCGCGGCAGGATGGGCGCGGAATTTTCCGGCAGTTCGGTGCGCATGCGGGTGAGTTCGCCCATCTTGCGCAAAAAGGCCTGGTGGTTCTCGACGCCGACCGCCAGGGCAAGTTTGGCCGAGCCGATATTGGAGGAGTAAGTGAAGATTTCCGGCAGCGACAGCGGACGATGCTGCGGCTCGAAATCATGGATGTAATTGTGGCCGGCGCGCAGGGGATTGCTGACGTCGACCCGTGTGTTGAGCGTCGCCTTGCCCGATTCAAGCGCCATGGCGAGAGTCAGCGCCTTGAAGGTCGAACCCATTTCGTGGACGCCGACCGTGAGCTGGTTGATCGCGTCGGGCTTGAGCGCGTCCACCGGATTGGCGGGGTCGTAATCGGGCAGGGATTCCGCCGCGACCACTTCGCCGGTGTTGACATCGATGATCGCGGCCGCGGCGGCTCGGGCCGAGAATCGCTGCATCGCCTGGACGAGCTCGTCGCGCACGGCGTGGGTGGCGCGCATGTCGAGCGACAGGGCGACAGGCGCGAGGCTTTCCTGCGTCAGCTTGAAGCCAGCGTCGTGCAGGTCGGACAGGCCCTGGCCGTCGAGATATTTCTCTATGCCCGCTATGCCCTGATTGTCTGGATTGGTGAAGCCCAGGACATGCGCGGCGAGCGGGCCGTTGGGATAGACGCGCTTGTTCTCCGGCAGGAAGCCGACGCCCGGCAGGCCGAGACGGAAGATCGCCTGCTGCTGGGAAGGCGAAATGTCGCGCTTGATCCAGACGAAGCCTTTTTTGGCGCCGAGCCGCGCGCGCAGATCATGGGCGTTGAGGTCCGGCAGGATGGCGGTGATTTCCTCGGTCGCCTCGTCCTTGTCAATGATCTCGCGCGGATCGGCGAAGACCGACATCACCTTGACGTCCATCGCCAAGAGCTGGCCGTTGCGGTCGACGATTTCCGGCCGCGCGGCGGAGACCGCCTGCGAGGCCTCGCGGCGCAGGGAGTCCGGGTTCGGCTTGGTCCCGAGATAAGCGAGGCGGCCGATGAACAGCAGGAAAAGCCCGCCGAAGAGCAACGCCGCCAGCCGGATGCGGAAGCCGCTCTTCGACAGATGCGTCCCGAAGATCGCGAAGACCGCCCGTTTCAGGCTGAAGCGGCGGCGCGCCGGCCTGGCGGGCCGCGGGGATTCGGGCGCGAAAGCCGGAGGCGCGTCGAACCGCGCCGTTTGCGCTGGGGCGCCGACACCCGGCTCGCCAAGGCCCATTTCGCCATGAGCCGGCTCGAATTCGGTTTCGATCCGCGCGGTCGCCCCCAGCATGGCCTATCTCCCCGTCCGCGGCGACGCCGATGCGCCCGGAGTGGCCGGGCCTTTGGCCACGCCTTTCGCCGCGCCCGGGGTCACGGGACCTTTGGCCGCCGCGCCAAGACCGAGGTCTTTCAGCGCATTGCCGATGGCGTCGGTCGCCGGAGCCTTGTCCGGCAGGCCGGCAAGAGAAGCAATCTGCGACAATTGCATCACCTGCCCGCCGAGATATTGATCGGCGAGGGCCTCGATCCGCACCGGCGCGGCGACATGGGCCCATTCCGCCCGCGCCATGGCGAGGCCGTCGGTCTCGGCCTGCACCTGGTGCTTCAGCCTGGTCAGTTTCTCGACCTGGTAGAGCGTCGAATATTTGATCGAATAGGCATAGACCGCCGAGCCGATCAGGACGAAGACCGCGATGACATTCATCAGGCGCAGCATGTCAGCGCTCCTCCGGTTCGCGCGCCGGCGCATCGTTTCGCTCCGCCCAGCGCAATTTGGCCGAGCGGGCGCGCGGGTTGCGGGCGCATTCCGCGGCGCCCGGCGCGACCGGCTGGGGCGCGAGCAGCCGGAAAGTCGGCGGCGGCGGCGCGATTTCGCCCGGCAGCAGGCGCGAAGGGGCGCGTCCGCGTCCGGCGCGGGCGGCGAAGAATTGTTTGACGATGCGGTCTTCCAGCGAATGGAACGTCACGACCGCGAGCCGGCCGCCCGCGCGAAGCAGGCGTTCCGCCGCTTGCAGCGCCCGCGCGAGTTCGTCCAGCTCCTCGTTGACCGCGATGCGCAGGGCCTGGAAAGTCCGGGTCGCCGGATGGATGTCGATGGGGCGGCCGGGATTGGCGCGGGCGACGATCCGCGCCAACTCGGCGGTGGTCAGGATCGGCGCTTTCGCGCGCTCGGCCACGATGGCGCGGGCGATGCGGCGCGAGGCGCGCTCCTCGCCGAATTGGTAAATCAGGTCGGCGAGCGCCCCCTCCTCCAGTTCGTTGACGAGATCGGCGGCGCTCACGCCGGCCTTTTCCATGCGCATGTCGAGCGGCCCGTCGAAGCGAAAGGAAAAGCCGCGCTCCGGCTCGTCGAGCTGCATCGACGACACGCCGATGTCGAGGACGATCCCGTCGAAAGGTCCGAGCCCTTTTTCGCGCGCCGCGTTTTCCATCAGCGAGAAGCGGCTTTGGGCCAGCGTCAGCCGGCCGCCGCTTGCCTCGACCAGGGCCGCGCCGTCGCGGATCGCGCCGGGGTCGCGGTCGAGCGCGAGGACTCGGCCGCCCGCCGCGAGAATCAGCCGCGTATAGCCGCCGGCGCCGAAAGTGCCGTCGAGATAGAGGCCGCCGGGCGCGACCGCCAGAGCCGCGATGGCTTCCGCCGCCAGCACCGGAATATGGGGCGCCTGCGCGTCACTCACGCGCGGCCTCGCGTCGGCGCGGGCGAATCGGCCACGGGCGCGGCGCGCGGCGTAAGAGCGCGGCGGCGCCGGACTGACGGCCTTTGGCGTTCGATGAGCATGCGGCATGGCGGCGGGCTTGGAGAAAATGCATTTGGCCCGATTAAAACACCGTTAGCGTTAAGAACCCATTTACGCCGCATTGAAGCGCCAGTCGGCCTGTAAGCCGGGTTCTGTAAGGCGCCTTGCGGCGCGCGATGGCCATTCCTCTGGGACGGCCGTTACCGGCCGCCTCTTGCAACCAACCCGGACGACGCCCCGGAGAAGGGTGGGAAATCCCTGTCGTCCCTATTCGGTCTTGCTCCCGGCGGGGCTTGCCATGCCGCCGACGTCGCCGCCGGCGCGGTGCGCTCTTGCCGCACCCTTTCACCCTTGCCTTTGGCGAGCCAAAGGCGGTTTGCTTTCTGTGGCGCTTTCCCTGGGGTCGCCCCCGCCGGACGTTATCCGGCGCCGTTTCTCCGTGGAGCCCGGACTTTCCTCCGCCCGTGAAGGCGGCGGCCATCCGGCCGACTGGCGGCTTCGCCATAACAGCCATGGGCGCCGCGTCAAGTCTTTTCGGCGTCATAGCCCGCGCCCATCCTCGAATTTCGGGAGTCGCTCCCGAGACGAGCCTCGTCGTGTGTTCGCGTATGTCTCTTTATTGGCGCGAAGCGATCACGGGGCGATATTGGACCCGATACGAAATCTCCGAATTTTTTTTCGGCGCCCGTTTCCCGCCCATATTGCGGATTCCAACCGCGACGCGCCGCGTCGCCGGCCGGCGGGGCGACCGCATGAATTGTTAAGCGGACCGTGGCAATTTTGCACTTGTGCGGCGCGCCCGGGCCGTCCATCCTTCGCTGTGGTTTTCGCTTGCGGCCGGCCTCCGGGAGGGGACGCCGAGGAGTATCCGATCGATGAAGAAGAGCCTGATGTTAACTCTCGCGCTGGCGACGTGCCTTGGCCTCTCCGGCTGCTATACGCCCCAGGATCGGGCGGTCGGCGGCGCCGCACTCGGCGGGGCGACCGGCGCGGCCATTGGCGGACTGGCGAGCGGCACCGCCGGCGGCGCTGTCGCTGGCGGCATTCTCGGCGCCGCGGCTGGCGGCATCATCGGGGCCAACACGGCCCCGCCGCCGCCCCCCCGCCGCTGCGCCGAATTCGCCTATGACGATTACGGCGGCCGCCATTGCGTCGCCTGGTTCTGAGCGGCTCGAAACTTTTCCGCCAAGGCGGCCCGGCGGCAGGGCGTCGTGAGACGCCCGTCCTGTGACGGGCTATCGGGCCGCCTTTTCGATTCCGTGACGTGATGACGCCCGACAGCCCGCTGGTGGATGAAATCCATCCCTCGCCCAGCCACGGCGAGCGAAAAAAAAGCCCGACCGACATGATCGTGCTGCATTACACCGGCATGCCGACCGGCGAGGCGGCGGTCGCGGTGCTTTGCGCGCCAGGGTCGCAGGTCTCCTGCCATTATGTGGTGTGGGAGGACGGGAAAATCTGGCAACTCGTCCCCGAATCCCGCCGCGCCTGGCACGCCGGCGCCAGTTTCTGGGACGGCGAGACCGACATCAATTCGCGCTCGGTCGGCATCGAACTGGTCAACTCCGGCCATGACGGCGGCGCACCGCCGTTTTCCAACGCGCAGATCGAGGCGACGATCGCCCTGGTCCGCGACATCGCGCGGCGTCTGAACATTCCGCCGCAGCGCATCCTCGCCCATTCGGACGTCGCGCCCGCGCGGAAAAAAGACCCCGGCGAAATCTTTCCCTGGGCCCGATTGCATGAGACGGGCCTCGGCCATTTGACAGCGCCGGCGCCGATCCGGCCGGGCCGGGCTCTTGAGCCGGGCGCGATGGGGCCGCCGGTGGCGGCGCTCCAGAAAATGCTGGCGGCTTACGGCTATGAGGTCTCGCCGACCGACGCCTATGACGACAAGACCCGCGACGCCGTCGCCGCCTTCCAGCGTCATTTCCGGCCGGAAAAGGTCGACGGGATCGCCGATGTTTCGACGGTCGAGACCCTGCGGGATTTGCTCAATAGCCTGCCGGGCGGATCGTAAGGGCGGCGCGGCGCCGGCTTCGTTTTGCGCGCTTCACGCCTGGCGGTTGCAGGCCCGCAGCAGCGCGGCCAGCATGTCGGTCTGGGTGATGAGGCCGAGGATGCGGTAATCGGGATCGACCACCACCAGCTCATAGACGCCGCCGCTGGCGAAATCGGCGGCGAAATCCAGGATCGGCGTTTCGGGCCGGGCCACCGGCGCCGCGTTCATGACCGCCGCCACCAGAGCGGCGTCCTCGATCAGATGGCGCGCCTCGACCATGCCGGCGTATACGCCAAGCCGGTTGACCGCGGGAAGGCAGCGAAGCTGGCGCGACAGCATTTTTTCGCGCGCTTCGGCGATGGTGGCGTCATGGGGAATGGTGATGACATCCCTCGACATGATGTCGCCGCAACGCGCCGATCCTTTGGTCCGCGCGAAAGCCCGCTCTTCCAGCCGCCACATCAGTTCTTCGAGATCCTCGCGATCGATATCGAAACTCTCGTGCATCTCGCCGAGCACGGCGTCGAGATCGCGGGCGTCGATCCCGGCGCGGCGCAGCGGCGGCGCGTCGGCCGTCCCATGCAGGCTCTTGCGCGGAACCGCCGCGACGTGGGGATAGCTGTGTCCCGAGAAACGGTGAAAGATCAGGCCGACCATGACCAGCAGCAGCGAATCGACGCCGATCGGCAGAAAGGCGGACATCACGTCGAAGGGAATCTTGTGATGCGCCGCCAGCGCGGTCAGAAGCGCGACCGCGCCGCCCGGAGGATGCAGGCAGCGCAGAATCGACATCACGACAATCGCCGCGCCGACCGCGGCCGCCGTGACCAGAAAAGGATCGGGAACGACCCGGATGGCGGCGAGCGCCACGAGACAGGAAATGACATTGCCGCCGATCACCGGCCACGGCTGCGCCAGCGGGCTGGAGGGCACGGCGAAGACCAGAACGGCGGAGGCGCCGATCGGCGCGACGATGAGGGGCGAATGCGAGCCGTCGACGCCCAAAGCCACCAGCAGGCCCGACAGTCCGATGCCGAAAAAGGCGCCGAGCCCGCCGAGAACCATATCCTTTGGCGTCGCGCCCGGCAGCGCCGGCGCCAAGCGTTTCCATGTGGCGCTCACGCCATCCCCCTGCTGATCTGCCTGTTTTTTGCGCTTTTTGTCACAGCAGCAGGCGACCGGCAAGAGTAAGGCAGGAACGGCTCCGTCCTTGCGCACAGAAATCCTGTTCAGCGCAATTCCCATTCGCAGATCTTGTTGCCGTCGCGGCGCGGTTCGAGATCGAGATGGACGTGGCTCTCGTGTTCGGGGTCGGCGCCCGGCCCCAGCACGGTGGAGAAGCGTCGGCAGGCGCTGGCCCGCAGATGCGACGCCAGATCGAGATCGTTGGCCCGGCTCGCCAGCAAGAAAACATGGCCGTCCGCGAATTGCGCCGAGGTCAGATCGATTGCATTGCCGCGCGCATGTTCGGACAATTGGCCGCCGGACTGGCGATTGCGCTTCCGACACTCATAGCCGCCGACGCCGGCGAGGCGAACGACCCGGCCGGCTTTGGCCTCGAGGGAGGGGATCAGGTCGCCCGCGATCCAGCCCGCCGCCTCGGTCGCGAAATCGCAACGAAGCACCGGGTGCGGCTCGATCGGGATGCGCCGCTTGTCGGCGAGGATCACCGCGTCGAGCGATAAAGGCGCGGCGATTCCGCAGCCATTCGGACCCATGATCGGCGCGACCCGCCTCGCCTCGACCGTCCCGCTCGCCAGCAAGGAATCGCACGTCGCCGGATCCTCCGGATGCTCGGCCAGAGGCGCCGGCATGGGCGTCGGCGCAAGCTCCGGAGGCGGGTTGGACGGCGACAGGTCGGCGGGTCGCGGCGGCGGCATGGGCGGCGCCAGGGCCGGCGCCGTAACTTCGGCGGGCCGCGGCGGCGGCGTCGGCGCCCCCGCTGCCGAAACCACGGTCAGCGCGAAGACGCAGCCGGCGTGGAACGCGCGCATCCGGTCCTCCCGAGAGGCGCCGCATTTTCACTTGACGCTCTCAGGGACTTAATCCGTCAGGGCGGCGTGGGTTTCACCCCGCTCGCCGGATTGTGAACAGCGCCGTTCAGCCGCCCGCCGTCCGGTAATTCAGCACCGGCGCCAACCAGCGCTCGACTTCCGCCACGCTCATGTTTTTCCGCGTCGCGTAATCCTCAACCTGATCCCGCTCGACCTTGGCGACCCCGAAATAATGGGCTTGCGGATGCGCCAGATAGAGTCCGCTGACCGAAGCGCCGGGCTGCATCGCAAAACTTT